>RECA01000025.1 GCA_007692435.1 Thioalkalivibrio sp. | reverse complement strand
AAGAAGAGTAGGGCGGAAGAGGGCGAAGCCCGTCATCCGCCATCCGGCGCCAGGGCAGCCGCGTGCCCCAGGACATTGCGATCGCCGCATGGCGGATGACGCTGCGCTCTTCCGCCCTACCGGTTCCCGAGGTGCACGCCGTGTTCTTTCACGCTAACGAATGCCTCGACGTACTCGACGTAATCCCGGTAATCGCGCAGGCAGGTCGCAATCGAAGCGTGCAGGATCGAGTGATCCGCATCGTTGTAATCATGCACCAGCAGATTGCGCAGCCCCGCGCTGGCGGCAATGCGCCTGGCGAAATCCTCCGGGTACACACCCAGTCCGGCCAGCATCAGGAACGTGTCGCGCTAGGTGAGTCGGGTTGAGCGTTCCTCCGGCAAGGCCAGTTCTGCCAGCAGGTGTTCGTTCACGTCCACGGCCCGAAGCACAATGCGTTCGATCATCCGTTCCGCAGCGGCCAGGCGGATGTCATCGGCCCGCAGGGCCTCCAGGGTGTCGTCCTTGAATGCCACCAGCCGCGCGAGGTCGTCTGCGATCAACTGGAGCTTGCGCTGAACGAATTCAACCCGGAGCATCGAGCTGTTTCCCGATCCACGCCATCTTTCGCCGAAACAGCGCATGCTCCAGTCGCCGAAGATCCGCTGAATCCACGAAATCACGGAACGCGAACGCACGATACTCAAAGAAAAGATCCGGGTTCCCCCAGAGCAGGCGGCCGACAGACAGGATCTCATGTCGGAACAACGGATCGGCATCCTCCATGCGCACCAGGTCCAGATCGTACGTAGACAGCGCCTCGGACAAGGCCTTGTGGCACTTCCAGAAGCGTTTCCCGTCGCAGCCGAGTAGCGCAACGTCGACATCGCTCGCGGGCCCCGGGGGTGGATTCCGCCGGGCATGGGATCCAAAGAGCACCACCAGCCGCAGGCCAAACTCGTGGGCGACCGACGCGAGTTCCTCCGGGTCGAACCGGAGCTCGCTGGTTGCGGTCGACGCCATGGCATTCGATCCCCTCTCGTCCGGATCTGGGCCGGCAAAGCGGATGTCGCGGGGTTTCGTGTTCCCATTTGCCGCGGTCATGTATCAACATCTTCGTAGATGCTGTCGAGCGTGAGGTCCTGCTCGAGGCAGTCGAGCCGGAGGCTGCCCTCGGTGTGGGTTTCGTGCACCCAGTCGGTCTCCGTGCGCCGGTAGATATCCACCTGGCGGCGGTGCTGGGCAACCAGCAGGTATTCGCGCAGGCTGGGCAGGGCAGTGTAGGCGAGGAGTTTTTCCCGCCGATCGATGCGCTCCGTGCCCTCGGAGAGCACCTCGACGATCAGGCAGGGGTGCTTGAGGTAGTAGTCCTCCTGATCGTCCGCATCGCAGGTGAGCACGAGGTCGGGGTAATAGAAGGCATCGTCACCGGCCTGGTGGACGTAGACCTTCATGTCGTTGGTGAACAGCTGGCAGTTCCGCTCCCTTGCACCGGGTCGTAGTGCGGCGAACAGGGCACCGTTGATCAATCCGTGCCGCCGGCTGGCGCCGGTCATCGCATATACCTGACCAGCGACGTATTCATGGCGTATCTCGCCGTCACGCTCGCCGGCGAGATACTCCTCCACGCTGATGCGATTCTTTTCGATGGCTGCCAAGCTCATGTTCGCGTCTCCCATGGCGATGCCGGATGTCCGAACCTTCATCATCGCACGGCGACCCCGGTCCATGAAGTGTCCGGGGGTGTCCGGGGTCGGACCAAGGCAAACCACTGAAAGATCGAGCAATGACGGCGATTTTCGCACCAAAATCCGCCTTAGACGCCCCTTTTTCCCCCAGAAAACGGCTCGCTAAGGGCGGGAACGCGACCCCAACAGGGCCTGCGACGCGGGTGTCCTGCCCTGTGATGCTGGGTGTCCCGGAGTTTGCTGACGGCAAACGCACCGAACGGGGTCAGGTCTCGCTTTGTAACATCTTCCGCCGAACACTTCGTCCGATGGTTCCCGGATGCAGACCGAAACACCAAGCGAGACCTGACCCCTCAGCACACAGCACGGGGCGGAGTCGCCCAGAGAGCTTGACCACATCATTTTGTGCATCTACGCTTTTTCCGTGAACGGACGCACGATATGGGACGAAAGGAAACGTCTGGCGAACCTTGCCAAGCACGGCCTTGATTTCGCCGACGTGGGCGAAGTGCTGGAATCGCGCTTTCGACTGGATACTCCCGTGCTGCGCGCCGGGGAATCGCGGATGCTGTCGATGTCCTACTCGCTGAGGTTTCTGGCCGTCCTGGTGGTCGTGCACATGAACCGCGGCCGCCGGGAGCGCATCATCAGCTTCCGACCGGCCAGCACGAGAGAGCCGGAGACTTATGAGCACTGGCTCGAAAACGAATGCGATGAGCCGTAAACAGGCACTGGAAGCTGTTCGTGAGCTGCCGGGCGAGAAGGACTTCGTGTGGGATGGTGTCAATGAAGACGACCGCCCCGCCACCGACGAGGAGCTGCAGGAGGGCCTGGAGGCACAACGCCGTAAACGCGGTCGCCCACCCGGCTCCGGCAACAAGGAGCAGGTGGCCATCCGCATCGACCGGGACGTATTGGCCGCGTTCCGCGCCGGCGGCCCTGGCTGGCAAACGCGCATGAACCAAGCGCTAAGGGAGTGGCTGCGCACCCATCCGCAGTCGTGACAAGCCAGAAGGCGGTTGGTGGCAAGCGCCTCATGATGCTACAAGGCGAGACCTGACCCCCTGAGCGGCACTTCGTGATAATCATCCACCGGGTGGACGAATATACACCACCAATCTTCTTTTCCTCCTTGCGCCCCAGAAAATCAATCCGCCCCCGTTTACCGGGACATCCGCCTTGTGACCCCGCATCCCCGCGTGGAACCGGGCTGGCTCGCGGGTGCCAGGTGATGTACAGTTCTCTGTACATTTCACCAATAGGAATGTACATGCGTGAAACGACCTTCACTGAATTGCGCAACCACGCCAAGAGCTATTTCGACTTGGTCGAGGCAGGCGAGACCGTCCGTGTGCTGCGCAACGGCAAGCCCATCGCGGAAATCCATCCCATCGAGACGCCCCTTCCCTCATGGAAGCGGCGCAAGCCTCGGCCGCTCGCGATTGGCGGCGGGGAAATCAGCCGACTGATCCTGGAGGAACGAGGCGACTGATGCGCGTCTATTTCGACTCCTCCGCCTTCGCGAAGCGCTATATCGACGAAGACGGTACCGGTGAGGTGTGGGCCTGGTGCGAGCGAGCGCGTGAGTTGGCGCTTTCTGTTATCGCGGTGCCCGAACTCATTTCAGCGTTCCGCCGCCTGCAACGAGAAGGGCGCCTGACCGCAACCCAGTACCAGAACGTCAAGGGCGATCTGATGGCCGACATCACCGATGCGGTCGTCTGCGACACCACGCCGCAGGTCATTCAGTACGCAGTGCAGGCCCTGGAAGCCCACCCGTTGCGCGGCATGGACGCCATTCATCTAGGCGCTGCCCGGGCCTGCGCCGCCGAGGTCTTCGTGTCGGCCGGTGCTCGCCAATGCCGCGCGGCCGAGAGTCTTGGGCTTCAGGTGGTGGCCCTCGGGGGCTCATGATTTGAGCAGGACATCAAGCCGCCTCGCGCTCGAATAGCGCCCGAGCGGCCCCATGCCGCGCAGTGAGGAAACGTTGCGCGCCATGTCACGAGGCGAGACCTGACCCCCAATGCGAATGGAAGATGTTACAAAGCGAGACCTGACCCCCAATGGCGCTCGGGCCGCGCGCCTTCACGCTACGGAAACACCACATCCTCGTAGA
>RECA01000123.1 GCA_007692435.1 Thioalkalivibrio sp. | reverse complement strand
GCCACCGCCACCCGCGCCTACGGCGTGGATAACGACGCGGTGCTTGAGCCGATCCGTCCCGTGCGCAGCGGTTTCATCGCCGTGATGGGGTATCAGAACCAGGGCTATGCGCTGGTTCCGGTGTACTGACGAGAACGCGCCCCACTCGGACCCGGACGATTAACCGGCGGCGGCTGACCCGCACACGTTGGAGGCCGATCAGCCCCTGCGCGGCGGATCGCCACCCGGGCGGGGGAACGTTGCCCCCGGCGCCGGTGCCGAACGGGTATCGTGAACCGACCCGCCAACCACACCGACAAAGGGCTCCGGCCTCCGCGCGCAATGCCCGCGGAACCTGAGATTTCGGTGATCGTCCCGGCCTGGAACGAGGCCGACGAACTGCCGCGGACCCTGCCGGTGCTGCAACGCGCACTGGGCGAGTTGGGACGGGCCGCCGAGATCATCGTGGTCGACAACGACTCGACCGACGGCACGGCTGATATCGCCCGCGCACACGGCGCGCACGTGGTGCCGGAGCCTGAACGGCGTATCGCGCGTGCGCGCAACGCCGGGGCCGCCGCCGCGCGCGGGCGCTTCCTGATCTTCGTCGATGCCGACACCCGCCCCGGTCCGGAACTGCTGCGCGCCAGTCTTTCCCTGCTCGACTCGGGTACGGTCTGCGGGGGCGGCGCGCCGGTTGCGTTCGAGACGCCCGACCGGATCCTGTACCGATGGGGCACCGCGTTCTGGAACGTGATCTCGCTCCGGCTGAACCTTGCGGCCGGGTGCTACGTGTTCGCAACCCGCGAGGCCTTCGAGGCAACGGGCGGTTTCAGCGAACAGGTGTACGCGGGCGAGGAGATCCTGTTCTCCCGGCGGATGCGCCGCTGGGGCCGGCGGCACGGCCAGCGCTTTCGCGTGCTGCGCGAACCCAGGGTGCAGACCTCCGCACGCAAGGCGGAGTGGTTCTCGTTGTCGCAGCACCTCGCGCTACTGGCGCTGCTCACAGTGTTCCCCTTCGCACTGCGCTCCCGGCGACTGTGCGGCTTCTGGTACCGACGCCCCGGCGCCGGGTCAAACGACGCGCGCAGCGGGGGGACGTGATTCGCCGCTCGGGTGCGAGCGCCCCTACTTGCGGAAAAAAACCCTTCGACGGGATCGCCCTGTCGGGTCACTCCAGAATGGCGTGAAGGGCCTGCTCCAGTTCGGGGTACCGGAATTCGAAGCCTTCATCCAGGAGGCGTCTCGGAACCATGCGGTTGCTGACCAGCAGGAGCTCGGACATCTCACCGAACAGCAGGCGCAGGACCGGCGCCGGCACCGGGAACACAGTGGGGCGTTTCAGGGCCTTGCCCAGGGCGCGGGTAAACGCCGCGTTCGTGACCGGATTCGGGGCGCTCGCGTTGTAGGGGCCCGAGGCCTGTCCGTTTGCCACCAGCCACTGGTAGATGCCCACGATGTCGGCCCGGTGGATCCACGGGAAATAGTGTTTCCCGGAGCCCAGGCGCCCGCCAACGCCCATCTTGAACGGAGGCAGCATCTTCGCCAGGGCGCCGCCGTCGCGGTCCAGAACCACGCCGGTGCGTACCAGGCAGACCCGTACGCCCAGGGCCTCCGCCTTCAGCGCCTCATTTTCCCACTGGACACAAAGATCGTGGGTGAAACCAGGCGTTGGTGACGTCTCTTCGGTGACGACGTGGTCGCCCTGCTCGCCGTAGTAGCCGACGGCAGAGGCCGAGATCAGCGCCTTCGGTGGGTCTTCCATTGCGCGCATCCATTCCACCAGTTTTCCGGTGGTGTCTACGCGTGAGTCCACCAGGAGGCGCTTGCGGGCCTCCGTCCATCGGCCGTCCGCGATCGATGCCCCGGCCAGGTTGATGACCGCGTCCGGGGTCGGCCCGGTCAGTTCATCGAGACTCTGGATGGCACTAACGCCTTCGGCGACCTCCGGATGGGGCTGGCGGCTCCAGACAACGACGTCGTAGCCGTCTTGCAGCAGCTGTGGGCACAAGGCCTGTCCGATGAAACCCGTGCCACCCGAAACCAGAATACGCATAAGAACCACCTGCCTATTGGGAGGGAACCGGCGGCAGCCAGTCAGTGATGGTGGCCGCCGTGACGGTGATGATCGCCGTGGTGGCCACCACCGGAGTGACCGTCCGTCTCACCGTGGTAACCCCGGGCGTGCTGATAGCGCACCTTCTGCTCCTCGCTGAGCAGCGCATCCATCTTCAGGTGGTACGACAAGTGCAGATGACGCAGACGGCCGCGCAGCTCGCCAATGCCGACGGTCAGCGCTTCGATGGCGTCACTGGTGATGCCCCCTTCCGAAAAGCGCTCGTCCAGCTCCCGCTCGCGGTCGACGATGCGCTGCCCGAGTTCGCGAGCCTCCTTGCGCATCGTCTCGAAGAGTTGCTCGGTCTCTCGACGCTGTTCCGCCGAAAGATCCAGCGCGTCGGCCACCTCCAGCACGTGCATCGGCCCCGGATATCCGTGCAGCTCGGCCGGCAGCGCCATGGCCATGCCACGCCCCTCGAGCAGGTCATCGGTCTCCTGCGCGGAGAGGGCCTTGATCTGGCGCTCCTGCAACTCCGCATAGGGGTTGGCCGCAACTGGGGCGGCAAGCGCCGACGCAAACACTGCGCCAACCACAAGCGAAACAATGGAAAGACGGTTCATGAAGGGGACTCCGGACGCGTGGCGCCTTCAGGATTCTAGAGAAAGACCGAGCACTGTACACCCCGACCGGGGTGCCACGTCATATTTCACCGCACTTATCCGGCCGTGGTGATGTCGGAGACAGGCATGACCACCTCAGACGTCGCGGAGCCGCCGTCCGGCCCAAACCACCGGAATGCCCGCCCGCGCCGCTACCGAACCCAGGAGATTTTCAATGAATGATTCCCGAGAGCTTCTCGATTCACCCCTCTTCAAGGCACTGGCAGACCTGAGCTTCGATTCCGTGATGGTGACGGAGCCCACGGATGACCAAGGCGGTCACACGGTGGTCTTTGTCAATCAGGGCTTCACCGACATGACTGGCTACGCCGCGGAGGAGGTGCTGGGACAGACGCCGGGCATCCTTCAGGGTCCGAAGACGGATAAAGCGCTTACCGACAGGCTCGCGGAGGACCTGCGTCAAGGACGCACATTCCACGGCAGCACGGTCAATTACCGCAAGGACGGCTCCCCGTTCGACATCGAGTGGAAGGTCACCCCCGTGATGCGGGACGGCCGCGTGACCCACTATCTAGCCGTTCAGCGGGATATCACGGGTCGGTAGCCCGCCCCGCGGTCATGGCACTCCGGTTCACCTGCATCCCGCCCCCTGCATCCCGCCCCCTGCATCCCGCCAATGGGCCCGCGGCCCTCACGGGGCCGCACGTAGGGGTCGCGGAGCGCGGGTGGACCTGTAAACAGGCGACTCTGCAGGCCAGCAGTTGCAGTGGCAGGTTGTAGAGCATTGGTGCGAGACCATCCGCAACCGACTCGACCGCCAGCTGATTCCAAACATCCTGCGTGGCGATGGGTGCGTCCACTGGACCTCGCTCCCTCGCGGGTTGAACTCATTGCTTCAGTGCCGTCGGGCTACCATGGTGGCCAGCCATCACGATGACATCAGAAGACTTCAGTCTTCCCCCCGAATTTTCTCTCGTATTCCCGATCAGAACAGCAAGCGGCGTGTGTACACAGTCGGCGCCGTTCGGTTGCCGGCGCTGTGCAGCGCGTGATCACTCGGGTACCGCACCGCAAAGGAGCCTTCATGGCCGAGACCGCTACGACCGCCGACACCGATGTCAGCCAGCCCTGGGACAAG
>RECA01000070.1 GCA_007692435.1 Thioalkalivibrio sp. | reverse complement strand
GGGGGCCGGGGCGAGCACCGTAGGAGGCCAGCCCTCTGGGCGACCCATTCCCCGGCGCCGGATCGCCGAGAGGCGCGCCTCCTGATGACAGCCTTCAGCCTGCGGCTTGGCGCGTGTCTTCCCCGAAACGCTCCTCGAGGTACCGGATGATGTCTTCGGATTCGTACAGCCACTCGACGCTGCCGTCCGGCTGCGGGATGCGCAGGCAGGGCACCTGTGGCTTGCCGCCGCCCTCGATCAGGGCATCGCGGTGTTCGCCCTGGTGCTGGGCGTTGCGCAACTCGATGTCCAGCGCCAGGCGCTTCATCGCGCGGCGCACCTTCACGCAGAAGGGGCACGCAGGGAACTGGTAGAGGGCGAGGTCGCTGGTCTCGGCATCGACCCTGGCCTGGTCGGCCGGGTCGCGTTCGATGCTCTTCGGTGTGGTCAACTTGTCTCCCAGCAGCAGGAAGGGGGTGAGGACCAGCCGCAGCGTGCGGAAGAAGTACCGGATAAGGATGCGCATGGCCGCAGAGGATGCCACGTCGGGCCACCGTCATCCAGTGGCGAGCCGGTCCCGCCGCGTGGCCCGGGTGGCAGGGCGTTCACTGCGTCAGGCGGGCGACCTGGTCCGACTGGCAATTGAGATAGGCGGAGGAGGCGAGCCACTCGGGATCGGGGTAATACGTGAACATGAACTGCCCGTCCTTCAGGCTGTCGACGACCATCTCCGCGATCTCGGGACGCACCGCCGGGCACCCGTGGCTGCGCCCGATGCGTCCCTGACGCTCGATCCAGGCGGGATCCACGTAATCGGCGGCATGGATCACGATGGCCCGGTCACGCGCCCGGTCGTTCACGCCAGCCTCCAGCCCGTCCATGCGCAGCGAATAGCCGTGCCGTCCGAAATAGCTCTCCTCCGTGCGGAAGAGGCCAATGCTTGACTGGTGACTGCCGACCACGTTGGAGAAGCGATTCGCATAGTTGTCGCCCGAGTTCTGCCCGTGGGCCACGAAGTCCTCGAGCAGCAGCTCCTTTTCCTGCAGATCGAAGATCCACAGACGGCGTTCCGAGGAGGGAAGCGAAAAATCGATCACCGCGAGCCGGTCGGCCGACTCCACACCGTTGTTCACGGCGCACTTCATCGCCGACACCGCCTTCTGCAGGACCTCCGGCTGTACGGCCGGGGCCTCGCCGGAGAGCGCGTGGACCAGCTGCTGCACTCTGGAGTCGTCCGACGCGAGCGCCGGGGAGGAAAAAAGGCCCACGCTGAACAGGGCTAGAAACAGTTTGCGCAATGTCATCAATCGCTCTCGTTGTCCATGTTCGGTTGCTTCATGCGGCGCGCCGCTCTCGATGCCGGTTCCGAGGTGGCGTCCCGCGGGCGGAACGGGCCGCTGCGGAATGCGGTCCACCGTTCAGGGAGTCGTGGATCCCCACCTGACAAGGCTTGGTTGCAGGATGGCCACGGACCGCCAGGCGCCGGTCCAAAGCGCGGTAGTCTAACATCTTGGTTGAGGGAGAAAAATCGATTGACCCGCTTCAGGTACCCATTGCTGCTGGCCCTTCTGCTGTTCCCGGTGCTGGCGCCGGTGGCGGGAACCGGCCACGCGGAAACGAAACACCACATCCAGGCAGCGCTGGTGCACGCCGGAGTGGAAGGGATTGGGGCGCGCACGACCGAGGCGCTGGCCTGGTTCTACGCCGAGCGTGGTCATGCCCCGGCCTGGGACCGTGGTGACCGGCTGCCCGAGCTGCTCGAGGCGCTGGAGGACCTCGCGCGGGACGGCCTGGATCCGGAACGCTACCGGCTGTCGGAACTGCGGGCGCGGGTGGACGCGGCGGGGCATGGGGCGGCGGAGATCGCCTGTACGGACCTGATGGCAACCGAGGCCTACCTCGCGGCCTTGCTCGACCTCGCGCTGGGCCGACTGGATCCGGATGCGATCGAGCGGATCTGGCAATGGGGCGCTCAACGGGAAGGCGAACGCCTGCGAGTGGTCATGCTGGCCGGCGGCATGCTGGACGACATCGAGGGGGCCTTCGACCGGGCCCGGCCATCCACCCGGCAATACCGGGGGCTTCGAGCGGGCTACGCCCGCATGCTTGAGCGCGCGCGTACCGAGGACTGGCCCTGGGTGCCTTCCGGACCGCTGTTGCGTGAAGGGGACTCCGACCCGCGCGTGCCCCTGCTGCGTGAACGCCTGCAACGCGCGCCGGACACGGACCTGCCGCTGCCCGACAACGGCAACCTGCTGGATGCGGAACTGGCTGCCGCAGTCGTGGACTTTCAGCACAGGCACGGGCTCACGCCGGACGGCATCGTGGGCCCGGAGACCCTGGGGGCGCTGAATGTGCCGGCGGTCCAGCGGCTCGAGCAGCTCCGCGTGAACCTCGAACGGATGCGCTGGCTTGCGCGCAAGCAGCCGGAGACCGGTGTCGTTGTCGACATCGCCGGTGCGCGGGTCGCGTACCGGCGCGAGGGTGAGGTGATCTGGGAGGCCCGGGCCCAGGTCGGGCGGCCATCCCGACGCACCCCACGGCTGAAGTCGGAGGTGACGCACCTGACCTTCCATCCGTCATGGACCGTGCCCCCGACCATCCTGCGCGAGGACATGCTGCCCAGAATCCGGGAGGATATCGGATACCTGGAACGGAACCGGATCCGCGTGCTCGATCATTCCGGGACCGAACTGGACCCTGGCGAGGTGGACTGGGACCAGCCCGGTGGCATCCTGCTGCGCCAGGAGCCGGGTCCGGAGAATCCGCTGGGCCGGTTGGCGATACGTTTCCCGAATCCGTTTCTGGTGTACCTGCACGATACACCCAGCAAGGGGATCTTCGAGCGCGTCCGGCGGCAGGTCAGTTCCGGGTGCGTGCGCGTCGAGCACCCGGTGGAACTCGCCAGGCTGCTGATCGAGGACGGCAGCGACACCGATGCGGACCAGTTGAAGAAGATCCTGGACGATGGGGAGACCGAGAACTTCTACCTGACGCGCCCGATCCCGATACTCCTCGCGTACTGGACCGCCGACGTGGCCGCGGACGGGAGCCTGCTCTTCAGGCCGGATACCTACGGGCGGGACGATCGGATCGCCCGGGCGCTGGCCGAGCGGGCGCTGGTCGAGCGGCCGCTGACGGCGCGTTCGCCGCTTCAGTGCATGAATGCGGGTGCCCCGTCCTGAACCTGCGCGCGGGAGTGTCGCACTCTCCCCTCTCCCGCTTGCGGGAGAGGGGGTTTTCATCGTCGGGGGGTGGCAATGGGCCACCTGATGATCACGAAAGCTCCGCCAGTGGTGGCCAGCATGGCCTGTAAGGGGCGCAGCTGTAGGAGGCCAGCCTCTGGCCGATGGTTTTCCGGCGCCCGATCGGCGAGAGGGCTCGCCTCCTACAGGCAACCAGCCTTCGCGGAGCTTTCGTGATGATCAGGATGAGCCGTGACAGTTAGCGAGGAGATGGATCATGTTTGGTGAAAGCTACAGCCTGTTCCGCGTGCTGGGATTCGAGATCCGGGCCAACGTGACCTGGCTCTTCCTGGCGCTGCTGGTCACGTGGTCGCTCGCGGCCGGGTTCTTCCCCTTCGTCTACCCGGACCTCGAGCCGTTCACCTACTGGATGATGGCCCTGGTCGGGATGTTCGGGCTCTTTTTTTCGCTGCTGTTTCACGAGCTGAGCCATTCCGTTGTCGCGCGCGCCTACGGTCTGCAGGTGCGGCGCATCACGCTGTTCCTGTTCGGCGGGGCGGCGGAGATGGAGTCGGAGCCGAAGGAGCCGCGCATCGAGTTCTGGATGGCCATCGCCGGGCCGATCGCCAGCGTGGTGCTGGGCGTCGCGTTCTACCTCCTCGCGGTGGCGATGGCCGCGGTCGGCTTCCCGGAACACGTCGCGGGCGTGGCCCGCTACCTCGGCTTCATCAACATGCTGCTTGCGATCTTCAATATGGTCCCGGGGTTTCCGCTGGATGGGGGGAGGGTCCTGCGGGCTGCGCTGTGGCAGTTCAAGGGTGACATCCGCTGGGCCACGCGCTGGGCCACGCGGATGGGGCAGGGCTTCGGCCTGCTGCTGGTGGCGCTCGGCTTCGCGAACTTCATCGCCGGGAATTTCGTCGGCGGCATGTGGTGGTTCCTGATCGGATTGTTCGTGCACGCGGCGGCGACCGCCAGCTATCAGCAGCTGCTGACACAGCAGGCCCTGGCCGGACGCACCGTGCGCCGCTTCATGACCGCGGATCCGGTGACGGTGCCCGCCGATGCCACCGTCGAGGAGTTCGTGGAGGAATACCTGTATCACCACAACTTCGACCGCTTCCCGGTGGTCCGTGGGGACCGGCTGGTCGGCAGCATCGGCCTGTCGGAGGTCCGGGGCGTGCCGCGGGACCAACGGGACCGGACCCGGGTCGAGGATGCCTGCGAGGAACGCGTTAAGGAAAACACCATCGAGGCCGATATGAAGGCCGATGAGGCGCTGAACCGCATGCAGCAGTCACGCACGGGGCGGCTGATGGTCACCGAGGGGGACCGTCTGGTGGGGATGCTGGTCCTGAAGGATCTTCTTCGCTACCTGGATGTGCGGTCCGAACTGGAACCGGACTGACTGGTGGCGGTATTGCCCCGATCGGGCGGGCGGCCGGCGCCATGGCCGGCGCCATGGAAGGCGAGGCGCGCGTGGCGGACTTGGCCTACCATCGTGCCTACAGCGGTTGATGAAGGGGAACAGTGTGAAGGTATCAGTCATTGTGACGCTGCTCGGGCCGGACCGCCCGGGATTGGTGAGCATGGTGTCCGCGCGCGCCACCGCGGCCGGAGCCAACTGGATGGAGAGCCGGATGGCACAACTGGCAGGCCAGTTCGCGGGTCTCGTGCGGCTCGAGGTGGAGGCCGGGGCGGCCGCCGACCTGGAGGCCGCGCTTCGGGAACTCGAGCGCGAGGGCCTGCACGTGACCATCGGGCGGGGGCGGGATGCCGGTGCGGGCATTCTGCATCGGGTGCAGCTGGACCTCGTCGGTCACGACCACCCCGGGATCGTGCAGGAGATCTCCGGCGTGCTGGCGCGCCACGGCATCAGCATCGAGGAGTTGGAGACCGGCTGCGAGCCCGCGTCAATGACGGGCGAGCTCCTGTTCCGAGCCTATGCGGAACTTGGCGTGCCGGCCGACACGGACCTTCACGCGGTGCAGGACGATCTCGAGGCATTGGCGAATGCCCTGATGGTTGACCTCGAGCTGCACGACGCCGGTTCGGGACCGGCCGCCGACGGCACCGCAGTGCGCTGAGTCTGAACAGGGGAGCCCGGGGTTGCTGGAACACGCGGAAAAACACGACTGGAGGCGAAGGTATCTGGACAGCCTCGAGACGCTGGAGTCCCGGCAACAGCACTGGGCGCAGACGGAGGCCCTGCTCCGCCAGGGTCTGAGCCGGCTCTCGCTGGCGGCCGACGGTGTCGATCCCGGCCTTGATCGCCAACTCGAAGAGTTGCGCAGTCTGCTGCGCGCCGCAAGGGAGAGCGAGAGCCTGCGCGAGCCGCTGGAGCGCATCTCCGAGGTGGTCCGCCATCTCGGTGACGGACGCGCCGAGGCGGCACCGAACGGTCACGGTGGCCCTGGCCTGCTGGGCCGGCTGCTGGGAAGAGGAGCGACCGCCTCGGGGGGCAGCGCCGGAGACGCGCAGCGGGGGAGGCTCCACGTCGCGAAGAACCTGCTCCAGGAGCTCGCCGAGGATCTGCTGGGGCAGGACGCCACCGCGGATCTCGTGCAGAGGATCGGGCAGGCCGACAGCGAGGTGCAGGTCTACAATCTCGGGCACGAACTGGTCACACGCCTGCAACCGGCGATGCGCGGGAGCGGTGGCGCCTCGGCCGGTGACGGGGCGCAGCCGCACGAGATACTGCTGCGGCTGCTGGAACACATCGAGGTGCCGGCTGAACTCGGCAGCCGTTATGAGGACATCCGGCAGATGCTGCTCGGGGCCGCTGCAGCAGATCACACCGAAGAGGCGCTGATGGCGATTGCCGACCTGGTTGCGGACATCCGCGGCAGGGCGCATCGCGACAGGGCGGAGATCGAGTCCTTCCTGAAGCAGGTTACGGACCGTCTCGGCGAGATCGATGCCGCCTTCCAGGAAAACATCGAGCGCCAGCGGGAAGGCTACGAGGAAGGCCGTGCGTTCGGCAGGAACGTGGACATGGAGGTGAAGGGGATCGAGGAATCCGTGAACCGGTCACAGGACCTCGAGTCGCTCAAGGGCGCGCTGCGCCAGCGCCTGGATGGAATACGCGCGCACATGCAACAGCGCCGCGAGACCGAGGAACGGCGCATCTCCGAGGCGGAGCACCAGGTGCAGCGCCTGAACGAGCGCCTGCAGAGCGTGCAGCACGAGTCGGACGAGTTGCGGCGGCGGCTGAAGGAGGAACGCGATCTCGCGATGGTGGATCCGCTCACGGGCATCGCCAACCGCTTCGCCTACAACGAGCGGCTGCAGCTGGAGGTCGCCCGCTGGATGCGCTACGGTTCGCCGCTCACCATGGCGGTCTGGGATATCGACCGTTTCAAGGACGTGAACGATCACTACGGGCACCAGGCGGGCGACAAGGCGCTGGCACTGATTGCCCAGCTGATCCGGAAGCACATCCGGGAGACGGACTTCGTCGCCCGTTACGGTGGCGAGGAATTCGTGCTGCTGCTGCCCGAGACCGCGCTCCCGGAGGGCGTCGCGGCCGCCGAGCACATCCGCAGGGCGGTCATGGACTCCGGCTTCCACTACGCTGACGAGCCGGTGCCGATCACCATCTCTTGCGGGATCAGCGAGTTCCGCGCGGGTGATACCCCGCAGGAAGTCTTCGGCCGTGCAGACGCCGCGCTCTATCGCGCCAAGGCCCAGGGGCGCAACCGCTGCGTCACTGACTGAATCCGCTGGCATCGGCGGTATCTCCGGAAGGGGGGCGGAAGGCGGAAAGAGACCCCGGACGACACTGCGCCGCTCCGGTTGACGTGCGTTCCCCGAGACCCTTACGGTTGAACGCATCCCGAGCCGAACTCCGCATCCCCCGAACCCGAGGATCCGACCCATGAGTGAACCCATCGACGCCGAGGCCCTGGACCAGCTCTTCTTCGAGGCCCGCACGCACAACGAATGGCAGGATCGCCCCGTCAGCGACGAGCTGCTCAGGGAACTCTTCGATACCCTGCGCTGGGCACCGACCAGCGCCAACTGCAGCCCCGCCCGGATCGTCTTCGTGAAGAGTCCCGAGGCCAAGGCGCGTCTGCTGCCGGCGCTGATCGAGGGGAATGTCGAGAAGACGCGCACGGCACCGGTGACCGCGGTCATCGGCCACGACCTCGAATTCCACGAGCATCTCCCGCACCTGTTTCCGCACACCGACGCGCGGTCCTGGTTCGTGGGCAACCAGCCGCTGATCGAGGAGACGGCCTTCCGCAACGGCAGCCTGCAGGGTGCCTACCTGATCATGGCCGCGCGTGCCCTGGGCCTGGACTGTGGACCCATGTCGGGCTTTGATCCGGACAAGGTGAACGAGGCCTTCTTCCCCGACAGCACCGTCCGCGTGAATTTCCTCTGCAACCTCGGCTACGGGCGGCCCGAGGCCTTGTTCCCGCGCAGTCCGCGCTTCGGCTTCGAAGACGTCTGCAGGATCGAATAGCGCAGCGGTTGTCCCGTCGCGGGGGCCGGGGCGGGTTTGCCTTGCCTGCAGGAGGCCAGCCCCCTGGGCGACATTCCCCGGCGGGCGGTCGCCGAGAGGGCTCGCCTCCTACCGGGCGCGGGGCGGGCGGCGGATCCGGCCGGGCCAAATCTGATATCTTCGCGGTGCATTGCTACCGTCACTGTGTCAGACCCCGGATCTTCCTCTAGTGACCACTCCCATGACCCCCCTACGCCAGCGCCTTGTTGCGGAGGCCCTGCGCCTGGAGGAAGACCGACTCGGCCGGATTCTGGACGATCCGGTCGCGGATGCGCGGGCCCGCGAGGCGGGCGGCGACTTCGAACAGCGCGTGGTGCGGCGTGCGGCGGAGACCGCGGCCGGACGCCGCTTCACGGAGACCCTCGAGGGCCTGATCCAGGTCCGGTTCTGGCTGGTGCTGCTCGCGGCCGGGCTGGCGCTGCTTGCCGGGATCGGCGCGGCGACCGCGGTCTTTGGCCAGGATGCAACGGTGAACATCGGCTGGGCCCTCGCGGCACTGCTGGGCCTGCAACTGCTGATGCTGCTGCTCTGGATCCTGTTCACGGTCTATCGGCCCAGGGGCGGAGGCGGGGCGCTCGGGCGGGGCGCGATGATGGCGGCCCACGGGATCGGCCGGCGTCTCTCGCGACGCCCCGACGCCGCCGTGGTGCTCTCCGCGAGCCTCGGCCTGTTGCGCAGGGGCGGCCTGGGCCGGTGGATCGCCAGCGCCCTCACGCACGGTCTCTGGGCCGCGTTCTGTCTCGGCGCGCTGCTGGGGTCCCTGTTCGCGCTGAGCGTCCGGCAGTACGAGTTCGTCTGGGGCACGACGCTGCTGACCGAGGAGAGCTTCGTCGCGATGGTGGGCCTGCTCGGCGCGCCGGCGCAGTGGCTCGGCTGGCCGGTTCCGGACGAGCACGTGGTGCGGGCCAGCCGCATCGGTCTCGACGGGGCCGTCGGGCGCGAACTGTGGTCCGGGCTGCTGCTGGCCTCCCTGTTCCTGTACGGGTTGCTCCCGCGGACCGTGCTGGCGGGGCTCAGCCTGCTGCTGGCGCGGCGTTCGGCCCGCCGGCTGCGGCTGGACACGGGCCTTCCGGGCTATGCACGGCTGTCGGACCGGTTGAGTCCTCGTGCACGCTCGATCGGTGTCTTGGATCCCGATCGGGCACGGCAGGACGGTCCCCGTGCGTCGCCGCGCGGCCGGCCGGCGCCGGTGACGGGTCCGGCGCTGCTGATCGGGCTCGAACTGGAGCGGGGCACCCGCGACTGGCCGCCGCGTCTCGCGGAGGTGGACTGGATCCCGCTGGGGCGCGCCGACGACCGTGAACAGCGGCGCGATGTGCTCGCGGCGCTGCGGGCGCGCGCCGAACCCCCGGGCGTGGTGCTGGTCGTGTGTTCGCTCGCCCGGACACCGGATCGCGGCGCCGAACGGTTCTTTGCCAGCCTTCGCGAACAGACCCATGCGCCGGTGTGGGCCGTGCTCGACGAGGGTCATCGCCTGGCCGCCCGCGGCGGGCCACGCGCGGCGCGCGTTCAGCAGTGGCAGGAGGCCGGCACGCGCGCGGGTCTGGACTACGTGCTCGAGGCCGAACTCGACGATGCCGCGCACCCGGGCACGCGGGAACTGGCGGAACTGCTGCACCCCGGGAGCACAGCGGCATGAGCGGCGTGCTCCGGGTCGTGGTGGTGGGGCACACCAACACCGGCAAGACCTCGCTGCTGCGGACCCTCTCCCGCGACGAGCGCTTCGGCGAGGTGTCGGACGAGCCGGCGACGACCCGGCAGGTGGAAGGCATCCAGCTGCTGCTGTCCGACGGGGAACCCGTGGTGGTGCTGCTGGATACGCCGGGCCTGGAGGATCCGGACGGAGTGCTGGACGCGCTGGACGCGTTCGCGGGCACGGAGCGCTTCAACGCGCCGGAGCGGGTCCGCGGCTTCCTCGACTCGACCGAGGCCGCGACGCACTACGAGCAGGAGGCGAAGGTCCTGCGCCAGATGCTGGAGGCCGATGCGGCGATCTACGTGATCGACTGCCGGGAACCGGTGCTCGGCAAATACCGCGAAGAGCTCACGATCCTGACCTACTGCGCGATCCCGGTGCTGCCGGTGCTGAACTTCGTCGCGAGCCCGGCCAGCCGCGAGGCCGAGTGGCGCGAGCAGTTGGCCCGGCTGAACCTGCACGCGGTGGTCGCCTTCGACACCGTGGTCTTCGACGAGGCGGGCGAGCGCCGGCTGTACGAGAAGCTGCGCACCCTGCTCGACGCCTTCGACGAGCCCCTGCAGCGGCTGATCGAGGATCGGCGGCAGCAGGGCGAGTGGCTGCGCCGCGCCGCTGCCGAGTACCTCGCGGAGCTGCTCATCGATACCGCGGGGTGCCTGCGCGTGATCCCCGGTGACCTCGAACCCGCGAAGATGCGCGAGATGATCCTGCGCAACCAGGATGCGGTGCGGCAGCGCGAACAGCGCACCGTGGACGGGTTGTTGCGACTGTTCCGCTTCAGCAGACGGCACTACGATCACGAGCAATTGCCGCTGGTCAATGGGTCCTGGGGCATGGATCTCTTCAACCCGGACGCCCTGAAACACTACGGTGCCCGCATGGGCGGAGGGGCCGCTGCCGGGGCGGCCGCCGGGGCGACGCTGGACGCGGCCACGCTGGGGGCGACGCTGGGCGTGGGGACCGTTTCCGGCACTGCGATCGGCGCGCTGCTCGGCACCTCCATCCCGCTGCGGCAACGGATCTGGGGTCGACTGCACGGCTTCTCGGAGTGGCGGGTCTCGGACGAGACCCTGCGCCTGCTGATGCTGCGGCAGATGACCCTGATCCGGGCGCTGCTGCAGCGCGGCCACGCGGCCCAGGTGCCGTTGGCGACCGGGGACTCGGCCGAGGCGCGCTGGGCGCGCGAACCCCTGCCGGCGCCCGTGCGCGAGGCCCGCCTGAAGCCCCGCTGGTCCCGCCTCAACCCGGAGCTCTTCGATCCCGCCCGCGGCGACCGCCAGGTCGCGGTGCAGCGGCTGGCGGAGGAGATCCTGAGGACCCTGGCAGCGGGCCAGGGTGCCGGAACCGCCGACCCCGCACCGGGGAGCGGGTGGCTCGGGCGCTGAAGCAGTGACTCCGGAACGGCCCCGCATGGCCCAGCAGGGCATTCACGCGGGGCTGCCGCAGATCGTCCGAACGCGATTCACGAACCGCGGCCGGCCGGACGATCAGCTCTCCGGGGCCGGGTCCCCGGCGGACTCGCGGCGGCTGTTGCGGATCGCCTTCACGCGCTCCAGTCCCTTGGTGCGCTGGGCGTGTACCACCTCGAGCTTGCCCTCGAGTTCCCTGCGCTCCTCGTCGTCCGGTTCTGAATCCAGCTTTTCCCGGAGCCGCTGTTCCTTTTTCTTCAGCTTCTTCAGCACCTCGCGGATGTGCTCGAGCTCCTCGCGCTGAGTCGCTCGGTCCTTGTTCATGAACTGGGCCAGCCTGGCCAGGAGCTTCTTGGTCTTCATGGTCTGGTTTCTCCGGCGGCACCCGGGGCGGGTTTCGAGCCCTGGGCGATACGCTCGATGTCACGGTCGTCGAGCGCCAGCCGCTCGTCGGCGATGCGTTCGCCCGGTTCGTCCGATTGCAGCAGCACGCGGCTGGCGTCAATGAGTTTCTCGCCGATCTCGTAGGCGTAGGCCTCGTCGTTCATCAGCGAGGTGGCGATATGCGGCGGTATCTGACGATCGCGGATCATCCGGTTGATGCTGTCCATGCGTTCCCTGCTGGACCGTTCGAGTCCGATTTTGAGCGAATCAAGTGACAGAATGGTTACGGACCCCGGCTCCTCGGTGCGCAGCTCACCGATCTCGCGGAGCAGCCTGGCGATCTGCAGCCGGATGCCATCGTAGTGTTCGCGCACCGGCGGACTGGACGAGATGCCGTAGCGGGACAGGTTCTTGTGCAGGTGCTTGGTGGCCTTCACGGCCTCGACGATCGAGCGGCTGGCCTGCTGCAGGTCATAGAGCGCCTCGGTCCAGCGCTCGCTGACCTCGCGCGCATGCACCTCGCCGATGAATCCGACGATCGCGCTGTGCAGGCTCTTGATCTTCGTCTCGTAGATGTCATCGACGTCCAGCGGCATGATCCGCCGCGTCTGCCGTACCGCCTGCGAGAGCGATGCATCGGAGTCGATCACCCGCCTGCGCAGGCTCATGCCGTGGGCGATGAGCCCGTGGGCGTTGTCGTAGAGGTGCGCCACCTCGTTGCGCACGGCGGTCACCGCGGTGGCAGGCGTCTTCAGCGACTCCGGGAACAGGAAACGCGGCTGTTCAGCCGGTGGCGGCGCGAAGTGGACGTAGCGGATCAGCAGGCGCTCCAGCGGGCGTACGAAGGGAACGAGCAGTACCACCCCGAGCAGGTTGAACAGGGTGTGGAACAGCGCCAGCTTCAGCAGGAAATCGTCCTCGGCGATGCCCACCCAGCCGCTGATCTGGTCCACCGCCCAGGCCATCTGCCCGATGAGCGCTACCGCCACCGCTGCGGTCATCACGTTGAACAGCACGTGGGCGACCGCGAGGCGTTTGCCGCCCACATTGGCGGTCAGGCCACCCAGCGCGGTGGTGAAGGCGCTCCCGAGGTTGGCGCCGATCGCCAGCGCCAGCGCGTTTTCGTAGGTCACCTGGCCGGCCGCCAGCGCGGTGATGATCACCAGCAGGGTTGCGTGGCTGGACTGCATGATCACGGTGACCGTCATGCCGATCGCGGTGAACAGGAGCAGCCCGGGCAGTCCCGGCACCGCGTAGGCGGCGAGGTCGAAGCCCTCCTGTACCGCGTCGAAGCCCTCCTTCATGTAGTGGATGCCGAGGAACAGGAAGCCGATGCCCATGAGCAGGTAACCCAGGCCCTTCAGCACGCGGCTGCGGTTGAGCAGCAGGATCACGCCGAAGATCAGCATCGGCATCGCGTACGCGGCGATGTCCACGCGCAGGCCGAGGCCCGCGATCAGCCAGGCGCCGGTGGTGGTGCCGAGATTCGCGCCCATGATGATTCCGATGCCCGCTGCAAGGGTGATCATCTCCGCGCTGACGAAGGAGATGGTCACCAGCGATACCAGCGTGCTCGACTGCATCAGGGTCGTGCTGGCGATCCCGAAGCCGATGCTCTTCCAGAGACGGTCGGTGGAGCGGCGCAGGGCCGTCTCCAGTGCCCCTCCCATGAAGGACTTGAACCCGTTCTCGAGGGAGATCATGCCGAACAGGAACAGCGCGACCCCCGCCGCGATCTCCTTCAGATCGGGACTGACCCAGAGGCCGTAGCCCAGGACCAGGAAGACTGCCACCAGCAGGATGCGCCGCACGGCTAGAGGACCCGACCGGGAGCGGGTGCAGGGCCTTCGGGCAACGCCCGCAGGAACACGAGGACCTCGGCGCGTGTGCCGACGAACAGTGGTGACCCGATGTCGCCCTGTCGCCGAAGCGCGTGATCGTAAAGGGGATCGTAGTACTCCGCGAGCAGGGCCTCGATCCAGCCCTGGTGCCCCGCGGCAGAACCCGTGCGCGCCTGCGTGTTCAGGGCCGATTCCATCATGGCGCGCAGTTCCCGGTGCCGCGCACCCCCAAGGCGGTTGCGGATGCGGTCCAGCGAGGCGAGCAGTTCGGCACCCAGGCGGTCGAGGGCCTGTTCGGCGCCGTGATACCCGGCGTATTCAAGCAGGGGCTGCAGCACATAGTCCTCGAGGGTGACCTGCACGCGGCTGGCGAGCGGCTCCTCGATGAAGACCCGGGGGGCCGCCTTCATCCGCTTGTGGAGTGCCGGCGGTATCAGCCGGTGCCCCACCAGCTTGCTTTCGTCCTCCAGTACCACCGGGGTCGGTCCCGCTGTCTCCTGCCGCGCCTGCAGGCGCAGGAGACGGATCGCCAGTGCATTCTCGAAGTCGATCTGGGTCGGCTGGCCTCCGGGCCGCCGCCCGAAGGCGGACCCCCGGTGCCGCGCCAGCCCCTCCAGGTCCACGGCATGATCCAGCTCTTCGATCACGCGCGTCTTGCCGGTGCCGGTGCGGCCGGACAGCAGGACCAGCGGCAGCGTCGTCGCGGTCTCCTCCAGCCGCCCCAGCAGGAAACGGCGCATCGCCTTGTAGCCGCCGCGGATCCGCGGGATCGGGTGCCCGGCCTCGGCCAGCCACTCCTGCACGAGGCCCGAGCGCATGCCGCCGCGGAAGCAGTAGAGCTGACCGTCCGGGTGCCGTTCGCACCACTGGAGCCAGCCCTGCAGGCGGGCCTCCCGCGTCTCACCCGCGACCAGTGCGTGGCCCAGTTCGATCGCGGCGGGCTGACCCTGCTCGGTATAGCGCAGGCCGACGTCGTGGCGCTCCACGTCGGTGAGCAACGGAAGGTTGTATGCATTGGGAAAGGCCCCCTGGGCAAATTCCACCGGCGCACGGACGTCCAGCAGCGGGACGTCACGCAGGAAGAGTTCGCGGTAATGGCTGGTCAGCGGTAGCGTCATGGCGGCTGGTTGCAGAGCTTATGACGTTGTCGCCGATAACGCCACAGCACTGCGTTGATTACCCGCGAGCTGCGCAGGGTGGGCCCGAGGCAGCGGGCCCTACCGTGCTTGGCTAGCCCAGCAGTGCGTACAGCATCAGCCCGACCAGGATCACGCCCAACAGGTTGACCGCCACGCCATAGATCCGTCCGGCATTCAACAGGCTGGGCTTGACAGGCTCCACCTCGATCTCCTTCAAACTGCCTTCGCGCTGGAGCCTCTCGTATTCATCGGGACGTTCCTTGCGCAACTCGTCCTCGGTGACATACCCCGTGAACATCACCGTGTCCATCGGGAATTTCTCCGCGCGCAGATTGTTGTGGAACAGGTGGATGGTGAAGATGAAGCCCACCGCGAGCACGGCCTCGAGGCCGTGAATCACCGATGCCAGATTCAGAGTCCAGCCGGGCAGGAAGCGGGTGAAGAATTCGGGGAACCACAGGATCAGACCCGACCCGCCGATAATCGCCATGCCCCAGAACACGGCCCAGTAATCGAATTTCTCCCAGTAGGTATAGCGTTCGAAGCGGGGCGGCTCGCCCTTGCCGAGGAAGTACCGGATGTTCTGATACACGTCGCGGGCGTCGCGCGGCTGCGGAACCATCGAGTAGGGGCCCCACAGCATGCCCAGGTCCCGGTCGACGATGATCCGGCGGAACACCCGGGCCAGGTGCCAGGCGAAGAGCACGATCATGACCAGCGCGAAGAAGCGATGCAGGAACCCCGTGGCCTCGAATCCTCCCATGCTGTGCGCGATCCAGCGGGCCCAGGGCTCCTGACTGTAGAGCAGGGGTAGCCCCGTGATCGCGAGGCCGATGAAGCTGATGCCCAGCCCGATGTGGCCGATGCGCTCAGCCTTGCCGAAGCGACGGTAGAGCCGCTGCCGGCCTGCCACGGGCGCGGGCTGCGCGGCCGTGGACACTGGGTCGGCAGATGGCGGCACTGGGTTGGCGGCCGTGGACACTGGGTCGGCGGATGGCGATACGGTGTCGGTCGTTTCCTGCATCGTGAGGCTCTCCTTCCTAATCCAGCTTGCTGTCGTCATCGGACCCGGACCGGCGGCCGAACCGCCAGGCAAAGGCGTTCCGCCAGCCCCGCCAGGCCCACAGCAGGGTGTGCAGCCCGAATATGCCGAAGACACCGATCAGCAGGCCGTGCATGAACACGGTCGACCAATAGAGGAGGGGTTCGCCTTCGCGGTCCCGGTGGTCTGCGTGCGGGTTGTAACGCACGTAGTTCTCGTTGAGCCTGCTGTGGCAGCTGCCGCAGGTCTCCATCAGGTTGTCCGGCGCAATCGGCGAGCGCGGGTCGTCCTTGGGCAGGATTTCGTGGGCGCCATGGCAGTCCGCGCAGCTGGCGACACGGACGAACCCCAGCGAGGTGACCTTGCCGTGGAAGGTGTCGCGGTAGGTGAGGGTTTCCTTTTCGTGGCAGGTGCCGCATTGCCGGATGCCCTGGAGTTTCCACTTTGGGGTTCCCGTGGCCACGGTCAAGTGCGGCGAGTGGCAGTCCGAGCAGGTGGGGGCCGCGGTGCCACCGGTCTGGCGATGCTGCCCGTGGCGACCGCGGCGGAATGCATTCGTCGTGCCCTCGTGACAGCTGCCGCAGGTGGCGTCGATGTTCTGCGGGGAGATGGGACTCTCGGGATGGTCCGCGGACAGCATGTCGTGGACGCCATGGCAGGTGGAGCAGTTGGGTGCGACCCGCATCCCCCGTTCTTGCAGCGCCCGGCCATGGACGCCATCGGCGAAGTCGCCTGCGACCAGCGGGGCGATACGTCCGCCTTCCATGTGCGGGTCCACGCCCCCATGACAACGCGCGCAGGTCAGGGAGACATTGAGGTGGTAGCTGGGGGAGTTCGGATCCTGTACCGAGCGGATGTCGTGGGTGCCGTGGCAGTCTGCGCAGGCGACGGCCGGGCGACCCGTTTCATCGGGCACCGAATGGGCGTCCGTCTCATGGCCACCGGTCGCGCTTTCATGGCAATGCACGCATTGCGCCGGTTCCGGCGTACCGCGGTGCGGTGCGCGCCGTGCGAAGTCGTCGCGGTGGCAGGACACGCAGCTGACGCCGGCGTCCGCATGCACGGTCTGGGAATTCTGGATGTGCTCTGCGATGTCTTCGTGGCAACCGAGGCAACGCCGGTCGGCCGGACTGAATGTCGCTGATCCGTGTGCGGGAAGTAAAAGCCCAACCAGTATTGTGGTTGCCAGAAGGTATCGCAGGATCATCGTGGAAACCTGGAGATTTTGGATGTCAGCCGGATTGTATAGTCTCAAAATAGCGATCTGTCCATAAGCGAAGCAGCATGTGAAATAATACTGTTTGTTTGAGCCTTGGGATGTCGTAATGGATTGTTCCTGAATGTCTTTAAATCTCCTGTTTTTGGAAGGCCTTGAGGTTTCCGCTGCTGGTCCGAGTGGGCTAGAAGAGCGTTCAACGCACCCTCGGGCTCATATGGTTCGATGTTGTGGTGTGCCTCGTAGCACGGCAAAAGAACTCGATGCGGATTCTCCCGATACCCGGCCAAAAAAAAGCGGCCCCGAAGGGCCGCGCAAGTTACGGAGGGGATCTGTTATTAGTTGGCGGGGGTGTGGCAACCCGTGCAGGCGCTGACTTCACCCAGGAGGCCGGCATGGCTTCCGCTGCCATCCATGGTGGCACCAAAGGTGACCATATGCGCCTTCACCGGATCGGCATCGAGATCCACGCCACTCTCATGGCAGGAGAAGCAGACCGATGCCTCGGCGGAGTTGACGCCGGTTCCGCCCACGCCCAGGAAGGCTTCCTTTTGGCCATCCGCGATAACACCGATACGCGCATTCCGGTCCACCGGGAAGTCATAGGTACCTTCCAGGTGGCAGGACTGGCAGGCGAGGATCGAATTCGCGTTACCCACGTAGGTGTAACCATGATCACGGCGACGGTCGAAACGCTCACGCTTGCCCTGTTCGATTCCGTGGATCGCGTGGACCATGAACATGAAGTCGACGCTGCCCTGCACCTCGCTTTCG
>RECA01000076.1 GCA_007692435.1 Thioalkalivibrio sp. | reverse complement strand
CTGACTATGAAAGGGCGCGCCACGGAAAACACGGAAGGACACTGAAAAGAGCCTTGATCTCCTTCGCTTCCGTGCCTTCCGTGTTCTTCCGTGGCTGTTTTTTCCCGTCAACCGAAGTCCCTTGAACGCACCGCCAGTGCACCCAGCCAGGCGCTGCGGTCCTCCAGCCGCTGCGCGATCAGGTGGGTCACCCCGCCCTCCTGCTGCAGCTCCCCGGTCACCTCCAGCAGGCTTGCGTGGATCACCGCGGACCGGGCCTTTTCCACCAGCGTCGGCCAGACGATCACGTTCAGCGTGCCCGACTCGTCCTCCAGGGTCAGGAAGACCGTGCCCTTTGCCGAGCCCGGTCGTTGCCGGGTGATCACCAGCCCGGCGTAGCGAACGCGCCGGCGTGCGCCATTCGCGATCAGCGTCTCGGCGGTGGGCAGGTCGGCGAGGCCCGGATGGCTGCGCAGCAGGGCCAGCGGGTGCGGTCCCAGCGTGAGCCCTGTCGCCGCGTAGTCCTGCACCAGGTCGGATGCGTGGGTCGGCGTGGGTAGCAGCGGCAGCGCCGTCTCCCGGCGGCCCCCGGCCAGGGGGAACAGCGGCAGCGACGGTTCCACCGCCTGCGTGGCCCAGCGGGCCCGGTGGCGGTGCCCGGCGAGCCTCGCCAGGGCCCCGGCGCGGGCGAGCCGGTCGGCCTGGCCGCGGTCCAGGCCCACACGCGCCACGAGGTCGGCGACGTCGCGGAACGGGGCCTCGACGCGTGCCGCGACGATCCGCTCGGCACTGTCCGTGCGCAGGCCCTGCACCATGGACAGCCCCAGTCGCAGCGCCAGCGCTCCGTGCCCGCGGTGCGTCGCGGCTCCCGGGTCCTTCGGGCCCGCCTCCGGCGGTTCGAGTCGTTCCCGGCGCCACCGGGGACAGATTTGCAAATCTGTCCCCGGCCCTTGCGACGTTGTCCCCGCAAGCGGGGGAGCAAGAGTTTCCTCGTCAGGGATGGCGCAGGGGCCATGAAGGTCAGCGGCAACCGGCTCGAGCGTGCAGGCTACCCCGCTCGCGGTCACGTCCACCGGCCGCACCTCGACCCCGTGACGGCGCGCGTCGGCGACGATCTGCGCCGGTGCGTAGAAGCCCATCGGCTGGCTGTTCAGCAGTGCGCAGGCGAAGACCGCCGGCTCCCGGCACTTGAACCACGCCGACACGTAGCTGATGAGCGCGAAGCTCGCCGAGTGCGATTCCGGGAAGCCGTATTCCCCGAAGCCCAGGATCTGCTGGTAGATCTGCTCGGCGAAGGCCCCGGGGTAGCCCCGCCGGCGCATCCCGTGCAGCAGCCGATCGCGGTACTTCGCGAGATTGCCGGTGCGGCGCCAGGCGCCGATCGCGCGGCGCAGGCCGTCCGCCTCGCCGGCGCTGAAACCGGCGGCGACCATTGCCAGTTCGATCACCTGCTCCTGGAAGATCGGTACCCCCAGCGTGCGTTCCAGCACCCGCTTCACCTCCGGGCCCGGGTAGGTCACCGGCTCGTGCCCCTGCCGCCGGCGCAGGTAGGGGTGCACCATCTGGCCCTGGATCGGGCCGGGGCGCACGATCGCGATCTCGATCACCAGGTCGTAGAAGGTCGCGGGCTTCAGGCGCGGCAGCATGCTCATCTGTGCGCGCGACTCGATCTGGAACACGCCGACGGTATCCGCCTGCTGCAGCATCGCGTAGACCGCCGGATCCTCGGCCGGCACGTCGGCGAGCCCCCATTCCCGGTTGCGGTGGATGGCCAGCAGTTCCAGGCAGCGGCGCAGGCAGGAGAGCATTCCCAGCGCGAGGATGTCGATCTTCAGCAGGCCGAGCGCGTCGAGATCGTCCTTGTCCCACTGGATCACGGTGCGCTGCGCCATCGCGGCGTTCTCGATCGGCACGAGCTCGTCCAGCCGACCGGCGGCGATCACGAAGCCACCGGTGTGCTGCGACAGGTGACGGGGAAAGCCGCGCAGCATCTGCGCCAGCACCTGCCACTGCCGGGCCAGCGGCCCGTCCGGATCCAGCCCCACCTCCCGCAGGCGCTCGCGCGGGATGCCCTCGTCCCACCAGGCCATGTTCGCGGTCAGCGCGTCGATGCGCGCGCGGCTCACGCCCAGTGCCCGACCCACGTCGCGCAGCGCGCTGCGACGCCGGTAGCGGATCACGGTGGCGGTCAGCGCGGTGCGTTCGCGCCCGTAGCGCCGGTAGATGTACTGGATCACCTCCTCGCGTCGCTCGTGCTCGAAGTCCACGTCGATGTCCGGCGGCTCGTTGCGTTCGCGTGAGATGAAGCGCTCGAACAGCATGCTGGAACGCGCCGGATCCACTGCCGTGATGCCGAGCGCGTAGCAGACCGCCGAGTTCGCGGCCGAGCCCCGGCCCTGACACAGGATGCCCCGTTCGCGGGCGAAGCGGACGATGTCGTGTACCGTGAGGAAATAGGGTTCGTAGCCGAGGTCGGCGATGATCGCGAGTTCGTATTCGATCTGTGCGCGGACCTTTTCCGGCATCCCTTCCGGCCAGCGCCCGCGGCAGCCCTGCGTGACCAGCCGGCGCAGCCAGGGGCCCGGCCGCTCGCCGGCCGGGATGGCATCGACAGGGTATTCGTAGCGGACCTCGTCCATCCGGAACCGGCAGTGCCCGGCCACCTGCAGGGTCTCGGCCAGCCAGGCGGCAGGGTACAGCCGGGCGAGTTCGTCGCGGGGGCGCAGGCAGTGCTCCCCGTTCGGGAGCAGTGCCGGCGCGGCTTCGGCCACCGGGCGCTTCAGCCGCAGGGCGGTCAGCACGTCCTGCAACGCGCGGCGGCCGCGCACGTGCATCAGCACGTCCCCGCAGGCGACGACCGGGATGCCGGTGGCCGCACTCAGGGCCCCCACCCGCTCCCGCAGCGCCGCGTCGTCGGGGCTGCGCTCGAGCGTAACCGCAAGGTGCAACCGCTCCACCGGGACCGCCCCTCGCAGCCACTCTCCCCAGTGCCGATCCTGCCCGCCCCCTCCCCAACCCGCCCCCGAGTCCACCCCCGAGTCCACCTCCGAATCCGCCCCTCCCGGCTCCCGTGTCCCGGTATCGGGTTCGATGTGCCACAGCACCTCGCAGTCGGGCAGGCCGGCCCACGCCGTGTGCAGCAGGTCCTCCGACCCGATACGGTAGTGCCCCTTGCTCGCAGCCCGGCGGGCGTGGGTGATCAGCCGGCACAGGGTCCGGTAGCCGTTCAGGGAACGTGCCAGCAGGGTCAGGCGCGGTCCGTCGTGCAGGCGCAGGACCGTCCCGACGATCAGGTGCAGGCCGGTGGCGTCGGCCGCCTCGTGCGCACGGACCACGCCCGCGAGCGAACACCCGTCGGTGAGCGCGAGCGCGCGGTAGCCCAGTGCCGCCGCCCGTTCCACCAGTTCCTCCGGGTGCGAGGCGCCACGCAGGAAGCTGAAGTTGCTGCAGCAGGCCAGTTCGGCATAACCGGGAGGGGTATCGTCCGTTGGCTGCATATACTGTTCATGTAAACAGTATCCGGGCCTTCCCGCAAGCTCAGCGGGCGAGCGCCAGCCGTTTGAAGATGCCCTCCGGGATCAGGTGGATCGCCCAGGTGACCGGGCGCCAGAACCACGGGAGGTAGACGACGTTGCCCCGGCCCCCGAAGGCGCGCACGATGCCGCGGGCGACGCGTTCGGGACGGCTCCACAGCGGGCCCTGACGGTCGAAGTCCTGGGTCATCGGCGTGGTCACGAGGGCGGGCTTGATGGTGATCACGCGCACCCCCTTTTCGTGCAGTCGGGTGCGCAGCCCCTGCAGAAACAGCGCCAGCATGCCCTTCGCCGCACCGTAGACGTAGCGGTTCCTGCGGCCGCGGTCGCCGGCGACCGATCCGATCACCCCGATGGTGCCCGAACCCCTGGCCTCGAAGTCGTTCGCAATCGCGGTGAGCAGCGCCATCGCACTGAGCGCATTCACCCGCATCGCCTCGAGCATCACCTCGGGGTCGGCCTCGCAGCGCCGCTGGTTGGGCAGGGTGCCGTGGGCGATCAGCACCGCGTCGAGGTCCGGAAAACGCTCGATCAGCGACGTCCACAGCGCCGGCAGGGCCTCCGGCTCACCCAGGTCCGCCGTGACCACATTCACCTCGGCCAGGCCGCCACCACGCAGGACCAGGTCGTCGTCCAGCATGCGCAGGCGCTCCGCGTTGCGTGCGATCAGCACCAGGTTCACACCGCGCGCGAGCCAGAGCCGCGCGGCCTCGGTGGCGATGCGCGAAGTGGCGCCGAAGATCGCGATCCGTCGGGGTGCTGTGCTCATGGGTTGATCCTGCGCCAGAAGGTGGACGAGAAGGCCGGGTCCACGAAGCCGGCAAAGCGCTCCCACTGCGGGAACCCGCGCCGGAACATGGTCACGGACATCCGGGCATCCTTCGCGGGGTACAGCGCACCCCCGGCTCCGGCAACCACGTCGTCGAGGTCGCTGAGCAGGCGCTGTGTCCGGCTGCCGTGGTTCAGGAAGTCCAGTGCCAGCGTGACGCCGGGGCGCGGGAAGGACAGCATCCCCGGCGATGGAAGCTCGCCGAAGGTCTTCAGTGTGGCCAGGAACGATCCCTGGCCGCTGGCCGCGGTGCGCCGGAGCAGCGTGCGGATTCCGTCGCGCGCGCTTGCGTGCGGCAGCACGCACTGGTAGGAGAAGAAGCCGCTGCGGCCGTACAAACGGTTCCAGTCCTGGACCCGGTCGAGGGGGAAGAGGGCGGTCTGGTAGTGCTGGAGGCGCCGGCCCCGCCGGCCGGCGACCCAACGGTACATGCTGTTGAGGGCCCGCACGCTGTAGCGGTTCAGCATCCAGGACGGCAGGTCCAGCGGCACCGAGCGGGAGGCGTCGCGCCAGAGGGGCAGGCGGACGCCGGCCGGCTGTGGCGGGGCGTGCCGGCCGGCGAGAAACACCCCGCGGCCGAGCCGGCTGCCGCGGGCGAGGCCGTCGATCCGGGCGACCGTGTAGGGCCAGTGCGATCCGAGGCGCGCGTCCAGTTCCCAGAACTCGTCGAGGTGGCGGAAGGCGACGTTCTCGGTGAGCAGGAACGCGTTGCTGACCGGGACCAGCTGCAGGCGCACGTGCGTCATCAGCCCGGTCAGCCCGAGGCCGCCGACCGTCGCCGCGAAGAGTTCAGGCTCGCGGTCCGGGCCGACCCGTACCCGCTCCCCGGTGGACCGGGCCAGTTCGATCGAGAGCACGTGGCGCCCGAAGTTTCCGGCGTGGTGATGATTCCGCCCGTGGACGTCGTTGGCGATTGCGCCCCCGACGGTGACGAACTGGGTCCCCGGCACCACCGGGAGCATCCAGCCCTGAGGCATGCAGAAGCGCAGCGCGTCCCCGAGCGTCAGGCCGGTCTCGCACTCGAGGACGCCGCTCACGCGGTCGAAGGCGATCAGGCGGTCCATGCCGCCGGTCAGCAGCAGGGTTCCCCCGTCGTTCAGGCAGACATCGCCGCGACTGCGCCCGTTGCCCCATGCGAGCACGGGCGTGGCCGACACGGGCAGCGCGGCATCGCGGTCCCGCCAATCGATCAGCCGGGCATGCCTGACCTGCGGCAGGCGGTTCCAGCTGGTCGGCATGGCAGCCGTCACCCCTCAGCCGTCACCCCGGCGCCAGTCCGCGTCCAGCGGATGGATGCCGGGGTCGAACTGCCATGCATCCGGGCCGGGCGTGCGATTGGTCAGGCCGCGCAGCCGTTCCAGGAAACGCTCCCGCGGGATCTCCCGGGCTCCCATCGCCAGCATGTGCGGGGTGGGCGTCTGGCTGTCGATCAGCGGCCAGTCCCAGGCCACGAGATGACGGCAGAGCCAGGCGAGGCCCACCTTGGAGGCGTCCCTGACCCGCGAGAACATGGATTCGCCGCAGAACAGCCGTCCCACCGCGACGCCGTAGAGACCTCCGACCAGTGCACCCTCCCGCCAGACCTCGAGCGAGTGCGCGTGCCCGGCCTGGTGCAGCTTCAGGTAGGCGTGGCGCATCTCCACCGTGATCCAGGTCCCCGAGGCCCCCGGCCGCGGCGCCGCGCAGGCCCGCACCACCGCCTCGAAGTCCCGGTCGAAGCTGATCTCGAAGCCGCCGTTGCGGATCGACTTGCCAAGGCTGCGCGAGATGCGCAGGGCCGCCGGGTCGAGCACGGTGCGCGGGTCGGGGCTCCACCAGAGGATGGGCTGTCCGGGTTCGTACCAGGGGAAGATGCCCTGCCGGTAGGCACGCAACAGACGCGCGAGCGACAAGTCGCCGCCCGCGGCGAGGAGGCCATTGGGTTCCAGCCACGCCTGCGCGGGTGGCGGGAAGGGCTCTCCCACCAGGCCGGCGTGCAGCCAGGTGATCATCGGGCGCGTGGGGCCGCTCATTGCCGGTCGGCTGGGACGGGAACGGGGTCGCGGGGGCTGGACGCGAGGATCATGGCCGTGGCCTCCTCAGCCTTCCTGACGGTACGGCGAGTGCTGCATCAGCTGCTGGCACTGGGCCTGCATCATCTGGCTTTCGCGCAGACAGAAATCCTGCACCGATGGCCGGAAGCCCGGGGTCAGCACGGCATGGGCCGAGGCGGTGGGCACGGGCAGGAAGCCGCGCGGGATCTTGTGCTCGCCCTGGGCGCCCGGCTCGAAGCGCGCCAGTCCCTCGTTGATGCAGTACTCGATGCCCTGATAGTAGCAGGTCTCGAAATGCAGGTCGGGCAGCTCCAGGCTGGAGCCCCAGAAGCGCCCGTAGAGGGTGTCGTGGCTCCGGTAGCACAGGGCCGCGGCGATGGTCTCGGATTCCCGGCATGCCTCGAGCAGCACCACCTGGGGTCCCAGCGCGGCTGCGGTCCCGGCAAAGAAGTCCTCGGACAGCGTCGGTATCCCCATGTGCCGCTCGAAGGTGTCCTGGTAGAAGCGGTGAAACCGGGCCCAGTCCTCCGCGCTGGCGCTGGCCCCGGTCAGGACGCGGAACTCGATGCCCTGTTCCCGGACCCGGCGCCGCTCCCGCTTCACGTTCTTGCGTTTCTTGGAGCTCAGGGCCGCGAGGAAGGCGTCGAAGTCCGCGTAGTCCCGGTTGTGCCAGTGGTACTGGCAGCCCATGCGTCGCACCAGCCCCGACTCGGCGGCCAGCGCCGCCTCGGACTCCGGGGGGAACAGCACGTGCACGCCGGATGCGCCGAGCTCCTGTCCGCGGGCGATCGCTGCGTCGAGCAGGTGGCGTTGCAGCTCCCCCGGGTCGGCGGCGTCGGGATGGACCAGCAGGCGCGGGCCGGTGGCCGGGGTGTACGGCACGCTGATGACCAGCTTGGGGTAGTAGGGCTGGCCGTGACGCTCCCAGGCGGCCTGCCAGGCCCAGTCGAAGACGAATTCGCCGTAGTTGTTGGTCTTCGCGTAACAGGGGGCGGCCGCGACGAGCCGCTCTCCGCGGAACGCGAGCACGTGCTGCGGGAACCAGCCGTAGCGCCGGCCCAGGCAGTCGTGGCGTTCCAGTCCCTCGAGGAAGGCGTGCCGGAGGAAGGGCTCGCGCCCACCGGTCAGCGCGTCCCAGGCCCCGGGCTCGACCGCGTCGAGTCCGTCGCGGATCTCGACCCGGAGGCTCGTCTGTTCGGGTGCGCCGTTCACGTGCTGGCCTGGCCTTCCGGCACCGCAGCCGGCCCAGAGGCGCGGCTGCGCCGGTTCAGGGATGCTCCTCCAGGAACCGCTCCGCGTCCAGCGCGGCCATGCAGCCGGTTCCCGCCGAGGTCACGGCCTGGCGGTAGATCTGGTCCATGACGTCGCCGCTGGCGAAGACACCGGGCACGCTGGTTGCCGTCGCGTTGCCCTGCAGCCCGCTCTGGACCCGGATGTAGCCACCCTCCATGTCCAGCTGGCCCTCGAAGATGCCGGTGTTGGGCTTGTGGCCGATGGCGATGAAGACACCGGTGAGTCCCAGTTCCTTCGTCTCGCCGCTCCCCACCTGCCGCAGGCGGACACCGGTAACGCCCGTCTGGTCGCCGAGCACCTCGTCGAGAACGTGGTTCCACTCGATACGGACCTTGCCGGCCGCCTCCTTCTCGAACAGGTGGTTCTGCAGGATCTTTTCCGCGCGCAGGGCATCGCGCCGGTGGACCAGGGTCACGCGCTCGGCGATGTTGGACAGGTACAGCGCCTCCTCGACCGCGGTGTTGCCGCCGCCGATCACCGCGACCTCCTGGCCGCGGTAGAAGAAGCCGTCGCAGGTCGCGCAGGCGGACACGCCCTTGCCCTTGAAGGCCTCCTCGGAGTCGAGCCCAAGGTACATCGCGGTGGCCCCGGTCGCGATGATCAGCGCATCGGCGGTGTAGGAGCCGCTGTCGCCGATCAGCCGGAACGGCCGTGAGCCGAGCTCCGCGGTGTGGATGTGATCGAAGATCACCTCCGTGTCGAAGCGCTCCGCGTGCTTCTGCATGCGCTGCATCAGGTCGGGCCCCTGCAGACCCTCGATGTCCCCCGGCCAGTTGTCGACGTCGGTGGTCGTCATCAGCTGCCCACCCTGCTCGAGACCCGTGATCACCAGCGGATTCAGGTTGGCCCGGGCGGCATAGATCGCCGCGGTCCAGCCGGCCGGACCCGAGCCCAGGATCAGCAGACGGCGGTGCTTGGTGTCGGTCATCAACAGTTCTCCGTACAGGTTGCGCAGGGTCGGGGGAGCGGGGATGTGGCCGGGTGTCCGGTGAGTATCCGGTGACGCCGGTCTTCGCGCCGCCACTGATTATTCTCGCTGCCCACCGCAGTGTCCAACGGCCACAGGCCGCCGGTGGCCACTGCCCGCTTTGCGGCGGCATTTTAACAACGTAGAATCGGGACTTCGAATGCCTCCTGAGCCGACCGCCCGGCGCCCGGTTCCCTGCGGGGCGTTGCGGCGCCCGGGCGTCCGGCACGACGGGCGCATGCGCAGGGCAACCCCGCCGGCCAACATGGCCGGCCCAGGGCGATGCAGAGCCCCACCCACTTCCGACGGATGTCCAGATGGCGCAAACGAAGGTACAGCCCCGGGCTGATGCAAGCCTGAGCCGGCAGTTGCTGCGCGGACTGCGCGAGGGAGCCCTGCTGGTGTTCGGCATGCTGGCGCTGTACCTGCTGGTCGCGCTGTTCACCTACCATCCGGGCGATCCGGGCTGGTCCTACACCGGGGACGGCGGGGGTGTGCGCAATCTCGGTGGCGCGGCCGGAGCCTGGTTCGCGGACGTCGCCTTCCATCTGCTCGGCTACCTCGCCTACCTGATTCCCCTGGTCTTCATCGGCGTGGGCTGGTGGCTGTTCCGCCACCGCCGGGACGCCCGCATCGCGGGTTCGCTGGAACTCAGTCTGCGCGGGGTGGCGCTGCTGGTGGCGCTGCTGTCCGGGGCGGCGCTCGCGTCCCTGCACTGGCTGCCGGGCGCTCTCCCGGTGAATGCCGGGGGGATCCTGGGCGAACTCATCGCGAGGGTCACCACGTCCGGGCTCGGCCTGGTCGGCGCGACGCTGCTGCTGCTGGCGCTGTTCCTGACCGGCTTTACGCTGTTCACGGGGCTGTCCTGGTTTTCCCTGATGGACCGTCTCGGCAAGGGGGTGATCGACGGGATCGAATACCTGCGCACGCGGTTCGACGCCCTGCGCGATCAGCGCATCGGAGCGGCCGAGAAGGCGCAGCGGGAGGTCCGCGTGGAGCGGGAGCGGGCGCGGGTTGCGCATCGGCCACCGTCGCGCGTGGAGCCGCGCATCGAGCCGCCACCCCCCAGCCCGCGGGTGATGAAGGAGAAGCAGGTGCCCCTGTTTGCCGGCGACACCAGCGATCCCCACCCGCCGCTGGGCCTGCTCGACGACCCGCCCGCGGCGGTCAGCGGCTACTCGGAGGAGTCGCTGCAGGCGATGTCCCGGCTGGTGGAGCTGAAGCTGCGCGACTTCGGGGTCGACGTGGAGGTGGTCGCGGTGCAGCCGGGCCCGGTGATCACGCGCTTCGAACTGCACCCCGCGCCGGGCGTGAAGGTGGCCCGTATCTCCGCGTTGGCGAAGGATCTCGCGCGCTCCCTCTCGGTGATCGCGGTCCGGATCGTCGAGGTGATCCCGGGCCGGTCCACCGTCGGGCTCGAGATTCCGAACGAGCAGCGGGAACTGGTCTCGCTGTCGGAGATCCTGCGTTCGAACCTGTTCGAGAACGCCAAGTCGCCGCTGACACTCGCGCTCGGAAAGGACATCGGCGGTGCGCCGGTGATCGCGGATCTCGGGCGCATGCCGCACCTGCTGGTTGCGGGCACCACCGGTTCCGGAAAGTCGGTGGGCGTGAACGCCATGCTGCTGTCGATGCTGTACAAGGCGACCGCGGAGGAGATCCGGCTGATCCTGATCGACCCGAAGATGCTGGAACTGTCGGTCTACGAGGGCATTCCGCATCTGCTGGCACCGGTGGTCACCGACATGAAGGACGCGGCGAATGCACTGCGCTGGGCGGTGGCGGAGATGGAGCGCCGGTACAAGCTGATGTCGATGCTTGGCGTGCGCAACATCGCGGGCTACAACAAGAAGGTCCGCGAGGCGGAGGCCGCGGGTAGCCCGCTGCTGGATCCCACCTTCGATCCCGACAGTCAGGTGGCCGAGGTCGAGCCGCCGGTGCTGGACCGGATGCCCTTCATCGTGATCGTCGTCGACGAGTTCGCCGACATGATCATGGTGGTGGGCAAGAAGGTGGAGGAACTGATCGCACGTCTCGCACAGAAGGCACGGGCGGCGGGCATCCACCTGATCCTGGCGACCCAGCGCCCGTCGGTGGATGTGATCACCGGCCTGATCAAGGCCAATATCCCGACCCGGATCGCCTTCCAGGTATCCTCGCGGGTGGATTCGCGCACCATCCTCGACCAGATGGGCGCCGAGCACCTGCTCGGACACGGGGACATGCTCTACCTGGCGCCGGGCAAGGCGCTGCCGGAGCGGGTGCACGGTGCCTTCGTCGGCGATCACGAGGTGCACCAGGTGGTCGAGTACCTGAAGGCGACTGGCGAACCCGACTACGACCCCGGCATCCTGGACGAGCCCGAGGCCGGCGCAGCCGCGATCCCCGGGCTGGAACCCTCCTCGGCGGAGGCGGAGAGCGACCCGCTCTACGACCAGGCGGTGCAGGTCGTGATCGAGTCGCGCAAGGCCTCGATCTCCTACGTGCAGCGCCGCCTGAAGATCGGGTACAACCGCGCCGCGCGGATGGTCGAGGACATGGAGGCGGCGGGGGTCGTCAGCCCGGTGCAGTCCAACGGCAACCGGGAGGTGCTGGTGCCCGGGGGCAAGGAGTGAGGCGGGGCGTGGCGATTCAGCCGCGGTTTACACCCCTGGTGCCAGGATGGGCCTTCAACCCCTTCCCCGCATGGTGAGGCCAATGACCCGCAGATTCGTTACAACCCTCGCGTGTGCCGCGCTGCTCGCGGCGACCGCGCTCCTTCCGTTGTCGGCGGTTGCCGACGCTCGAGCGGCACTGGACCGCTTCCTGCAGGGGCTCGAGACCTATTCCGCGGAATTCTCGCAGACCCTGACCGACGAGACCGGTTTCGTGCTGCAGGAGGCCGAGGGGCGCTTCTCGATCGGGCTGCCCGACCGCCTGCGCTGGGAGCTGGATGCGCCCTTCGAACAGCAGATCGTGGCCGACGGTGAGTACCTGTGGATTCACGATCCGGAGCTTCGCCAGGCCACGGTGCGCCCGGTCGACCAGGCACTCGATGCCACGCCGCTTGCGCTGTTGACCCAGCCGCACCGTCTCGACGAGCAGTTCGCGGTCGAGGAAGAGGCGGTGCCTGAGGGCTGGCGCCTGGTGCTGCGGCCGCGGGCCCCGGACGCGGACTTCACCCTGCTGGAGGTCGATCTCGGGACGGAGGACGAGCTGCTCGGGCTGGCCTTCATGGACGTCTTCGGTCAGCGCACCGAGATCCACCTGCAGGAGGCGCAGCGCAATCCCGTGCTGGCGCCGGGCGAATTCCGGTTCACGCCACCACCGGGCACCGACGTCTACCGCCCGTGACCCGCGATGCCGGCAGCGGTGACCTCTTCGGCGATGCCCCCGCTACCGGGCCGCCGGAGGTGGCGGAGCCGCGGAAGGCCGCGCCGCTGTCCCGGGCATCCGTGCCGCTGGCCGAGCGCATGCGGCCGCGTCGGCTCGACGAGGTGCTCGGTCAGGCCCACCTGCTCGGGCCGGAGGCGGCCCTGCGCCGGGCCATCGAGGCCGGCAAGACCCCGTCGATGATCCTGTGGGGGCCGCCGGGCTCCGGCAAGACGACCATCGCCCGCGTGGTCGCCGACAGCGGCGCGCTGGCCTTCGCAACGCTCTCGGCGGTGCTGGCCGGGGTGAAGGAGGTGCGTGCCGTGGTCGAGCAGGCGCGGGCGCGCCGCGCGGCGAAGGGGCAGGGAACGCTGCTCTTCATCGACGAGATCCACCGGTTCAACAAGGCCCAGCAGGATGCCCTGCTGCCGCACGTCGAGGACGGCACCCTCCGGTTCATCGGCGCGACCACCGAAAACCCGTCCTTCGCGCTGAACAACGCGCTGCTGTCCCGGCTTCGGGTCTACCGGCTGCAGCCGGTCCCGGCCGACGCGATCGCCGAGCTGCTCCGGCAGGCCCTCGCCGATTCCGGGCGGGGCCTCGGGGAGATGGCGCTGCACCTGGAGGACGCGTGGATCGAGCGTCTCGCGAAGGCCGCGGACGGCGATGCGCGCCGGGCCCTGAACTGGCTCGAGACGGCGGCGGATCTTGCGGTGGACGGCGGGATCACCGCCGATGTGCTGCGTGCGGTGATGGGATCGCAGTCCCTGGAGTTCGATCGCCAGGGTGACGCCTTCTACGACCAGATCTCGGCCCTGCACAAGTCGGTCCGCGGATCGGATCCGGATGCCGCGGCCTACTGGCTGGTGCGGATGCTGGACTCCGGCTGCGACCCCGGCTATCTCGGCCGCCGCCTGCTGCGCATGGCCTACGAGGACATCGGGCTGGCCGAAACGGGTCTCGCCGGACGCGTGCTCGCGGCCTGGGAAACCCTCGAGCGGCTGGGGCGTCCGGAGGGCGATCTCGCGCTGGTGCAGGCGGCGGTGGAACTGGCCTGTGCACCCAAGAGCAACTCCGCGTATGCCGCGCTCGGGGCGGTCCGGGCCGCGATCGCCGACAGCGGCAGTCTCCCGGTTCCCCTGCACCTGCGCAACGCGCCGACCGACCTGATGCGCGCGGAGGGATTCGGCGCCGGTTACCGCTACGACCACAACGAGCCGGACGGCTTCGCACGCGGGCAGACCTATCTTCCCGAGGGGCTGCTCGGCCGGCGCTTCTACCAGCCCCGGGAGGAGGGTACCGAGGGCGCGCTGGCGGATCGCCTCGCGAAACTGGGGCGGGACCCGAAATCCGGGACAGGGGGGGAGGGAGGGGAACCGTGAAGCCGTGGATCTGGGTGGCGGTGCTGCTGCCCGTGACCGCGCTGGTGATCCGCCTGATCGCGGAGATTCCGTTCGAGGACCTCGACTTCGTCGCACTGGAGGCGTGGTTCCGGGGCTTTGGAACCTGGGCCTACCTGCTGTTCGCGGTTGCCTTCGTGATGCTGGCCCTGTTGCCGGTTCCCTCGACGTTCTGGGTCCTGCTCGGTGGCGGCCTGTTCGGGCCCTGGCTGGGCACGGTGCTGAGCCTGGCCAGCGCCACCCTGTCCGCCGTGCTGGCCTTCGTGATCGGCCGCCATCTCGCGCGCGACTACGTGCGTACCCGCGCCGGCCCCCTGGTGCGCCGCGTGATGCGCGGTGTGGAGGCCGAGGGCTGGCGCTTCGTCGCGATGACGCGCCTGATTCCGGTGTTTCCCTTCGCCCCCACCAACTTCGCGCTGGGCCTGACCGGAATCCGCCTGCGCACCTACGCCTGGACCACCGGGATCGCGCTGATTCCGAATCTCGCGGCCTACAGCTGGCTGGGTCACGCGACCCGGCAGGCAGTCGAGGGCGCGGAGAACATCATCCAGTTCCTGCTCCTCGCGGTTGCGCTGATCGCCCTGCTGTTCTTCCTGCCGGGCTTCATCCGGCGCCTGCGCAATCACGACCACGCGGAATAGCGTCTCGCCGTGTCAGGCTGGAACGGCGGCCGCTCACTGTCCTGCGGCGGCACCTGCGCCTGCGAGGGCCGCGGCCCTGCTGCGTTCGTAGTCGAACGCGGCCCCGGCGACCGTACCGCCGGACCCGGTCTCCAGCCAGCGCCGGATCCGTCCGGCGTCTCCCAGCGGCGTGCGGGTTCCGAATGAATCCAGCAGCACCATCGCGATCGGTTCGCCGCCGATGTCTGCCACCATGACCAGGCAGCGTCCGGCCTCGTTGAGATAGCCGGTCTTGGACAGGTCCACGGTCCAGCGCGAACCGCGCACCAGCGCGTTGGTGTTGCCGAAATCCAGACCGTAGCGCGGACTGCGGAAGTGAACCCGCCGGTTCGAATCGGTGGACATCTCGCGGATCTCGGGATACGCGTAGGCGGCGCGGACCATCTTCAGCAGGTCGCTCGCGCTGGCCCGGTTCTCCGGCCAGAGGCCGGAGGGATCCACGAAGCGGGTCTGCTGCATGCCCAGCGTCCGCGCCTTGTCGTTCATCGCCGTGATGAAGGCCTCCCGGCCGCCGGGGTGGTGCCGCGCGAGCACGTAGGCCGCAAGGTTCTCGGAGGACATCAGCGTGATCCTGAGCAGATCGCCGCGGCGTGCCTCCGAGCCGGGCCGGATCCGGGAGAAGCTGTTCTTCGGGGGAGCGTCCTCGCGTTCCACGATCGGGAGCCACTCCTCCAGCGACTGGCCGGAGTCGAGCACCACCATTGCGGTCATCAGCTTGGTGATCGAGGCAATGGGCACCGGCCGGTCTTCGAACTTGGTGTACAGCGTGGTACCCCCGTGGAGCGGCGCCACCACCGCGTGCACCGAGGCCAGCTGGAGTCCTGCCGGATCCGGCAGCGGCGTCATGCCGCTACCCGTGGCGTGTCCGGTTGACAGGCTGAACGGCAGCAAGAGTGCAAGCAGGACGTTCCGGAATGTCTTCTTCATCAGTGAGTGGTCTGCATGGGGGCTGGGGAGCGGCTGTCGGGCACGGTGCCGTCGGGCGTTGCAAGCATAAACAAAGCAACGCCCCGAGGACATGCCGTACGGGGATGCGTCGACGGTCGGCAGGGTGCTTGCGGGACCGAATCGTGCGACATTGCGCGCGGAACAACAGGAGCGCATCGGGACATGAAGGACACATCCAGCAAACCGGGACGGCTCCGGATTCCGAGGGCCCCGACCACTGCGATGCTCGTGTGGAGCCTCGTGGCACTGATCGGCCTGCTGGCCCTGATCGTGGCCTGGCAGTTCGTGGAGCCTGCGCCGCCCAAGCAGGTGCGTCTGGCGACCGGGAGCCCGGGCGGGGCCTACGAACTGACCGGCGATCTCTACGCGCGCTGGTTTGCACAAAAGGGCGTCCGGCTCGAGACCGTGGAGACCGCCGGCTCGGTCGAGAACTGGGAACTGCTGCTCTCCGGCGCGGTGGATGCGGCGCTCGTCCAGGGCGGTACGGCCCCGGCGGCTGCGGCGGACGAGCTGGAGGCGGTGGTCAGCGTGGCGCTGGAGCCGCTGTTCCTGTTCCATCGCCTCTTGCCGGATGAGCCGGAGGAACGGGCCTCGAGCCTCTCGGACCACCTCGAAGGGTTGGCCGGGGGGCGGATCGCGATCGGCGCGGAGCGGAGCGGGACGCAGCACCTGATGCGGGCACTGCTGCCCGAGACCGGACTGGACGGCCGCCTCGAGGAAGTCGGAGCGGAACTGGTCACGATCGGGGGCCGGGAGGCCGCCGATGCCCTGGAGGCCGGCACCGTCGATGCCGCGGCCTTCGTGATGGCGCCACAGGCCCCGCTGGTGGAACGGCTGCTGGCCGCAGAGGGGATCGGTCTGGTCCACCTGCGACAGGCCGCGGGTCTGGCGCAGCGCCTGCCCTATCTGTCCGCAGTCACCCTGTTCGAGGGCGTGGTGGACCCGCGCCGCAATCTGCCGCCCCGGGACGTGCACATGATCGCGCCCGCGACGTACCTCGTGGTGCGCCAGGACACGCATCGCAGCGTCCTCCAGTTGCTGATCGAGGCGGCGCAGCGCAGCCCGACCCCGCACCTGGTGGGATCGGCCAACGATTTTCCGTCCCTCGAATACACGGACATCCCGATCGCCGAGGACGCGCGCTACTTCTTCGAGCGGGGGCCGAACATCCTGCATCGTCACCTGCCGTTCTGGGCAGCCTCCCTGATCGACCGGATGGCGATCCTGATCATTCCGCTGCTGACCGTGATCATCCCGCTCTTCCGCATTGCGCCAGCGGCGCTGCAGTGGAGCATGCGCCGGCGCATCTTCCGCTGGTATCGTCAGGTTCGACTGATCGACGAGGACCTCGCGCGCGGTGACTTGCCGCGCTCCCGCCTCGAGAGCGACCTGGCCCTGCTCAGACGCCTGGACCAGGACGTGTCCGCCACCGAAGTGCCGCTCTCCTACATGGAGGAGTTCTACAATCTGCGTCTGCACATCGCCTACATGCGCCAGCGCGTGCGCGATTTGCTGGCGGAGGATCGGTCAGATCCGGAAAATGGGACCTGAGTCCGGTATCAGATCGCTTCGCCAGACACGCCGGCGCTGGGGCTCGGGACATCACCCGGGTGCGAAGGGGAGGGTCGAATGGAACGAAAAGACGCGATTTCATGGCGGGAACTGCGCGGGCTCGTCATGTGGCTGGCCCTGGTGCTGGTGGTGGCCATCATCGGCGGACTGGTCACGCGGACCTCGGTGACCGACTGGTACCCGCAGTTGGTGCAACCGGAGTTTGCACCGCCAAATGCCGTGTTCGGCCCGGTATGGACCATTCTCTACGTGCTGATGGCCTACGCGGCCTGGCGCATCTGGCGCGTGCACGGATTCCGCGGCGCACCCTGGGCGCTCGGCCTGTTCCTGGTACAACTCGCCCTCAATCTGCTGTGGTCCGTCCTGTTCTTCGGCTTCCAGCAGATCGGCCTCGCACTGGTCGAGATCGTGGTGCTGTGGGTGGCAATCCTCGCTACGCTGGTACTGTTCTGGCGCCTCGACCGGATCGCCGGGGCGCTGCTGCTGCCATACCTCGCCTGGGTCGGCTTCGCGGCGTTCCTGAACCACGCCTTCTGGGTGCTGAATTGATGCGTGTGTCTTGGGACACCGGTAGGGCGGAAGAGCGCAGCGTCATCCGCCATGCGGCGGTCGCAATGCCCCCGAGCCCGCGGCAACCCCCGGCAGCAGATGGCGGATGACGGACCGCGCCATCTTCCGCCCTACGCTGCTGAACCACGCCCTCTGGGCGTTGAATTGATGCGTGTGTCGCCTTCGTTCGAGCGCCGGACCGGGTGGGCGGGGTCCGGGCACGCTCGAGCCCGCCAAGGGCGCTCGACCGCGGCCAAACATGGCCGCCAACGGCCCGGGCCCCGCCCCCCCGGTCCGGCGCGGT
>RECA01000056.1 GCA_007692435.1 Thioalkalivibrio sp. | reverse complement strand
GCTCGCCCCGGCCCCCTGTAGGAGGCGAGCCCTCTCGGCGATTCCGGCGTCGGGGGATGTCGCCCAGGGGGCTGGCCTCCTGCGGTGCCCGCCCCGGCCCCCTGTGGGAGACGGGTCCTCAGACGATGCTCAGGCCGTAGACGGCGAGCAGCGCGAGGATCAGGGCGAAGAGCAGCGGGGCGTCCCGGCGCCAGAGGTGCACGCTGGCGCGACCGATCCAGTGGTCGGCACGCCGGTAGCGGTCCAGCACGAGCGCCTGCAGGTGGCGCAGCAGGTGCTGGATGGCCGGCCCTGTGACGCCGACGGCCTGGCCCGCGCGCATCACAAGGCCGGGCAGCGGGGTCAGCAGCACGAGTATGTCCGCGGGCGGGATGGGCCAGGGTTTCAGCCAGCGCCACGCGAGCACCGCCAGCAGCAACCCGGCGGCCACCGGCCACACCGCGTCGGGAATTCCCGCGAGTGCACCCAGCCAGTGGGGGGTGAGGCCCCACAGCGGCAACAGGAAGACGCCGAGCACGGTGGCGGCGGTGATCAGCGCCCACCCGTGCCAGGCCGCCGGCGGCGCGTCGTCGCGACCCGCCTCAAGACGCAGCAGCCACAGATGCCGCGCCATCAGCGCGGTGGTGCCGATTGCGGCGAGCCCCAGCAGAAGCGGCAGGTTGCTCCAGGCCTCGGGCATCCCGTTGCCGGCGGTGAGCCCCGCCTTCAGGGTCGTCTTGGTCAGCAGGCCGCTGGGCATCAGACCGGCCAGGCCCAGCGCCGGAATCCCCAGGCCGATCCACAGCCACAGCACCGGACGCCGGGTACGGTGCCGAACCACCTCGGTGCCGAGGAACAGCGCCGCCTTCGCCAGCGAGTGGTGCAGTGCAAAGATGGTGATCGCCACCGCGAGCAGCGGGCCGAGTTCCGGGGCGGAGAGCCAGGCTCCGATGGCCACCGAGACCATCCCCATCTGGCTGATGCTGGAATAGGCGAGCACGAATCGCGGCCGGGCCTGGTGCACGCCGATCAGTGCGCCGCCGAAGGCCGCAATCAGCCCGGTCGCGATCACGATCGTCCCCCATTGCTCGAGTCCGGCCTGGCCCAGTGGCAGGGTCACCAGCCAGCCGAGGAGTCCGGCCTTGATCATCGCCCCCGCCAGAACCGCCGCCACCGGGACCGGCGCGGCGCCGTAGGCGAGGGGGAGGCTGAAGTGCAGCAGGGGCAGACCGGCCTTGACCCCGAAGCCGAGCCAGAGGCTGGCAATGATCAGGTCGCGCTCCGGCGCGGCGGCAATGGCCTGGGGCAGGTCGGCCAGCATCGGCAGCAACGGCGCGTCGGTGGCCCGTGCCGCCAGGATCAGGCCGATCAGGATCAGGGCCTCGCCGAGCACCGCCAGCACCAGGTAGACGCGGCCCGCCCGCAGTGCGGCGCGACTGGCGTCGTGCACGACAAGACCGTAGGCCGCGAAGGTCATCAGCGCGAAGCTGGTGTAGAACAGCGCGACGTCCAGCGCCAGGATCAGGCCGATGTTGCCCGCCAGCGTGAGCAGCCAGAACACGCAGAAGCGCTCGCAGTGATCGTCCTTGCTCAGGTGTCCGCGCCCGTGGATGCCGGCGGCGAACCAGATCAGTGCGGTGAAGAACAGGAAGACCTGCGTGGTCCCGGTCATGCCGACCTGCGCGCCGAACAGCAGCCAGCCGAGCTCCACCGTCTCGCCCGGCTGACCGAACAGCGCCAGCAGCAGGGCGGGGATCGCCGCCCAGGGTGCGAGCGGGCCGATGTGTGGACGCAGTCGCGGGATGCCCCAGAGCAGGCCCAGCGCCAGGGGCACGCCGGGCGCGAGGAGCAGTGCGGTCGTGGCGATCAGGGAGTTCACTGCAGATACTCGCGCCCGACGATCAGTTCCGCCCAGTACAGCGGGCTGAACGGCATCCCGGCCAGGATGCCGGCCGCCAGTGCGAAGGCGGCGGTGAGCAGGGTCGGGAACAGCAGCGAGGCCTGGGTCTCGAAGCGGCCCAGCACCTTGCCCTCGCACCATAGGCGGTCGCGCTTGCGGAACCAGATCCGGTACAGGATCGGCAGGAAGTAGGCGGCATTCAGCAGGCTGCTGAGGATCAGTACACCGAGCACCCAGTTCATCTGCGCCTCGAGCGCGCCGACCCCCAGATACCACTTGCTGATGAAGCCGGCCATCGGCGGGATGCCGATCATGCCGAAGGCCCCGAGGGTGAAGACCACGCTGGTCGCGGGCATGCGCTCGCCCACGCCGTCCAGCTCGCTGATCTTGTGCACCCCGAGGGTCTCGGCGTAGTTCCCCGCGCAGAAGAAGAGCGTGATCTTCATCAGGCCCTGATGCAGCAGGTGCATCAGTCCCCCGACGGCGCCGATCGGACCGAACAGGCTGATGCCCAGCACGATGTAGGAGACCTGGCTCACCGTCGAGAAGGCCAGCCGCTTCTTCAGGTCGGTCTGGGCCAGCGCGCGCAGGGAGCCATAGATGATGGTGATCGACGCAGCCACCGCGAGCGGCATGAGCAGGCCCAGTGACTGGGCGAACTCGATCCCGAAGACGTCATAGACGACGCGCGCGATCCCGAAGGCCCCGGCCTTGACCACCGCGACCGCGTGCAGCAGCGCGCTGACCGGCGCGGGCGCGACCATTGCCATCGGCAGCCAGGCGTGCAGCGGGAACAGCGCGGCCTTCACCCCGAGGCCGATCACCATCATCAGAAAGATGATGATCAGCATCGGGTGCAGCGACGGATCCAGTCCCGCCAGACTGCCCCCGGGCACGAACTCGGTGTCGCCGATCAGCACGTGCAGCGCCACCACGCCGAACAGCAGCAACGCGCCCCCGCCCAGCGTGTAGTAGAGGTACACCTGCCCGGCGCGCAGCGATTCCCGGGTGCCCCGATGCACCACCAGCGGGTAGGTGGACAGGGTCAGCAGCTCGTAGAACAGCAGGAAGGTGAAGAGGTTGCCGGCGAGCGCGATGCCGACGGTGCTGGCCACGCAGAGGCTGAAGAAGCCGAAGAAGCGGCTCCGGTTCGGGGCCTTTTCGAGGTAGCCGATCGCGTAGATGGTGGTGAACAGCCAGAGCAGCGAGGACAGGCCGACGAACATGATCCCCAGCGCGTCCGCGCGCAGGATGAAGTCCACGCCTTCGATGATCGTGAAGCGAAACTCGTATTCGATGGCCTGGTACACGCCCAGGACGATCCACCCGACCAGCACCAGCTTCAGCACCGCCGCGGTGAGGTTGACCACGGTGCGCAGCACCAGCCGCGACTCGGCGAGCAGGAAGATCACGCCGGAAGCGACCAGGGAGGTCGCGAGCACGCCGAGCAGGATCAGGCTGTTCCAGTCCATCAGCCCACTCCGAAGACGCTGCCCATGCGCAGCCAGTGCAGCGGCAGGTGGGCGGTGAGTCCGATCAGGATCGCCACGGAGGCCAGGATCAGCGCGGTGACGTCGAGTGTCAGCGGTGGCGTCACCGAGCGGTCGATCTGGGGCCCCTCACGGAAGGACATGCGGAAGACCTTGAAGATGTAGGCCGCGCTGAGCAGCCCGCCGAGGAACAGCACGATCAGCCACCACCACTGTCCGCTGAGGATCGCGCTGTGCAGCAAGAGCCACTTGCCCGTGAATCCGCCGCTGGGCGGCAGGCCCATCAGGCTGACCCCGGCCAGGCCAAAGCTGAACAGCGACATCGGCCGGAAGCGGCTGATCCCGACCAGGTGGCTGATCTGCGGGCTGCCGACCGCAAGGATCAGGTTGCCTGCGCTGAGGAACAGCGCGGCCTTCGCGAGCGCATGCGCGATCAGCATCATCAGGGTGCCGTCCCAGGCCAGCCGCGCCGCCTCGGGACCGGTGTTGGTCACCAGCGGGAAGAACAGGAACAGATAGCCGATCTGGGCCACGGTGGAGTAGGCGACCAGCTGCTTCAGGTGGTGCTGGCGCCACGCCATCCAGCCACCGTAGAAGACGGCGCCCGCGCCGAGCACGCCGAGGAACTGGGCCGTGAACTCCGGCGTGACCTCCGGACCCAGCACCAGCCACAGCCGCATCAGGATGTAGAACGAGGCCTTGATCACCAGTGCCGAAAGCAGCGCGCTCACCGGGGTCAGGGCGCCGCCGTGGGCCGGTGGCAGCCAGGCGTGCAGCGGGAAGAGCGCGGTCTTCAGCAGCAGGCCGAGGATGATCAGCGCCAGCGCGACCTGGGTGGTGGCGTTGTTGGTGGCCGCCTCCTGCAGGCCCGCCATCGACAGCGTGCCGTAGGCGCCGTAGAGCAGTGCGACGCCGAGCAGGTAGGCCAGGGAGCCGAGCAGGGCCGCGAGCAGGTAGCGCATCGCCGCGGCCAGGGCCTGGGGGGTGGCCCGCAGCGCGACCATGCCCACCGCGGCCAGCCCCATCACCTCGAGGCCGACGTAGAGGTTGAAGATGTCCTCGGCAAGCCAGATGCCGTTCATCCCGGCCCACAGGAACCACAGCAGCGGCCAGAAGAAGGTGGTCGAGGAGGGATGATCGCGCAGGTAGACCCAGGCGTAGAGTGCGCACAGGCTCGTGACCAGTGTGGTCATCAGGATCATGCCCACCGCGAGCCCGTCGACCACCAGGTTGATGCCGAGCGGCGCGGCCCAGTCTCCGAGCCGGTACACGGTGGGGCCGACGGTGGCCAGACCGGCCAGCACGTCCAGGCTCGCCGCGGCCAACAGCGGCAGCCCGAGGAAGATCAGACGCGGCCGCCACTTCGGCACCACCAGCAGGCTGAGGATCCCCAGTGACAGCGGCAGCGCGAACAGCAGCGGAACGGACCACAGGCCGATCACGTGTCCTCCGGCAGATCGGTGCGTCCGCTCGCGCGGTACCAGCGCCGGAAGACCACCAGCGCCAGGGCCGTGGAGGCCACCGCCACCACGATTCCGGTGATCACCATCGCGTGCGGCACGTGATCGACGCCGCGTCCGTCCTGGGCCAGGCCGACGAGGACCAGGAAGGACCCGCTGCCCATGATGTTGAAGGCCAGCAGACGCCTGAGCAGGTGCCGGTGGACGATGAACCCGAACAGGCCAAGCCCGAACAGCAGCACGCCGGACCAGGCGAAGACCAGGTAGCCGCTGATCGCTCCGCTCACGGCTTCGGCGCCCCCTGCGTGCGGGCGTCGGCCGGATCGTCGGCGTAGGGCGGGTTCAGCCGGAACAGGCTGAGCAGGGTGAGGCCGATGGAGAGCGTCAGTGTCAGTTCGATCACCAGGATCAGCGTGCCGGCGTGTGCGTCCGGGTAGGTCAGGAAGGGGACCCCCGGAAGCATCACGACCATGCCGATGCCGATGAAGGTCAGCAGCCCGAGCGCGAGCCCCGCGCGCAGCAGCGCCGCATTGTCCAGCCAGCCGAGATTTCCCCCGGCCAGGCGCAGCAATACGCCGGCCGCGGCCAGCACCGAGCCGGCCTGGAACGCGCCCCCGGGCTGGTAGGAGCCGGCCCACAGCAGAAAGCCCGCGACGACCAGTATCAGCGGCAGCAGCCAGGCCATCACGGCCCGCAGCAGCGGGTTGTCGAGGCCCATCTGCTCCGGGCGGTCGGGCTGGGCCTCGCGCAGCGCGAGCGCCACCACCACGGCCAGCAGCAGCACCGCGATCTCGAGCAGGGTGTCGTAGCTGCGGAAGTTCAGCAGCACCGCCGTGACCGGATGCTCGACACCGCTCTCGGGCATCGCCGAGGCGACGCGATCCGGGAGGTTCTCCACGGGTGCCGGCCGATCGAGCACGGCCCAGCCCAGCGCCACGGTGACCCCAAGGCTCAGCAGCCCGGCCATGACCACGCGCACGATCACGAGCGGTCGTCCTGGTTGTCGACGCGGCTTCCGAACGGACGCCGCAGGTAGCCCAGGGTGTCGAGCAGCAGCACGCCGGTCAGGCCCGCACCGATCGCGGCCTCGGCCAGCGCGATGTCGGGCGCCTGCAGACGCACCCAGGCGACCGCCATCAGCAGCCCGAAGACGATGAACATGATCACCGCGCGAAACATGTCCCGGGCGATCAGGGCGAGCCCCGCGGTGACGCAGAGCGTGAAGCCCAGAAACAGGTCGAGCCAGGGCATCAGCTGTTCTCCCAGTTCCGTGCCGTCCACGGGCGCACGCCCCTGCGGCGCGCGGCCCTGGCCACCAGGTAGCCGGCGGTTGCGCTGGCAATCAGCGCGAGTCCCCAGACCAGCAGCAGCTTCAGGGCCACCGGCACCGATTCGGCTCCGAGCAGCAGACCGAAGACGATGAGACCAAGCCCGAGGTTGTCGGCCTTGGTGAGTGCATGCACGCGGGTGTAGACGTCGGGAAAGCGCAGGATGCCGAGCGTGCCGACCAGGAAGAAGCCGACACCCGCGAGCAGCAGCAGCGCCTGCAGCAGTTCGATCAGGATCATGCCGGGGGGTCCTCCTCGGTTTCGCCCTCAGGACCCTTTCGCCACACGCGGGCGACGAAGGCCAGTACCGCCATCACCGCCAGCAGGGCCAGCACCAGGGCGACGTCGCGCAGGGCGGCGATCTGCTGCAGCTCCGCGAGCACCAGCAACAGGCCCACGCCGGTGGTGCCGAACAGCTGGGCCGCGAGCATGCGGTCGGCGATGGTGGGGCCACGCCAGATGCGGATCAGGCCCAGCACCAGGGTCACGAGCAGGAGCAGCGCGACGGTCTCGAGGAGCCAGTTCATTGGCGGGCACCGGCTTCCGTTGGCTGCAGCGGCACCCCGAACAGGCGGGCAAGACGTGCCTCCGTCTCGCGCACGCTGCCCGTGACGTCCAGCCGCGCGTCCAGGCAGTGCACTTCGAGCACGCGGTCCGGGTCCAGCCGGACACTCAGGGTGCCGGGCAGCAGGCTGATGGTCAGCATCAGCCACCAGGTCGGCGCACCCGGCGGCAGGGCCATGGGCAGGCGCAGGATCTCGGGCTGCAGCGGCAGTGACGGGCTCAAGGTGCGCCGGGCCACGTCCCAGCCGGCCAGCAGCGACTGCCACAGAAAGAAGCCGGTGAACTGCGGGATCTGGTGTGGCCGCAGCAGGAAGCGGGCCGGAGGCGTCAGCCACACGCTAGCGGCCGCGGCGGCCATTGCCAGCGGGAGTCCGAACCACCAGTCACTGTGGCTGCCGCTGAGGATCCACCAGATCACCAGCAGGATTATCAGCCGCAGGATATAGGTGCCGACCCGGGAAGAGCGGTCCACCGCATGCCTTTGCTCTGTCATCGCGCTCCATCGTGCATGGCCGCGGACCATTATCCAACAGATCGGGTATACCGGCCTAGTCGCCAATACCATCGTCCGATGCGATGGATCATAAAAACGGTTCGAGCCATGACACAGAATCGAGGCCCTGACCCTCCAGAAATCAAACGCCTACCCAGGAGCACACCATGCGCACTGCGATCATCGGCGCCGGTATCAGTGGATTGACCACGGCCTTTTACCTCCAGAAGGCCGATTCCGATCGAAAAATTCACATGTTCGACGTCGAGCCGATCCCCGGCGGCACCATGCGCACGGACACCCTCAACGGCTTCCACTTCGAGGCGGGAGGCAACGGGTTCCTGACCAACAAGCCCGACAGCATGCAGCTGGTGAAGGATTCGGGGGCGGAGGATCTGCTGCTGCCAAGCTCGGACGCGGCGCGCAAGCGCTACATCTACACCGACAAGCTGCACAAGTTGCCCGAGGCGCCGTTGCCCTTTCTGAGGACGCGTCTGATCGGCATGGGGGCGAAGCTCAGGATGGCCGGGGAATTCTTCGTGCCCAAGCGGCGCGAGGAGGGCGAGGAGACCCTGCAGGCCTTCGGTTACCGGCGGGTCGGCAAGGAGTTCACCGATGTCTTCCTGGATGCGATGACCGCGGGAATCTACGCGACCACGCCCGACAAGGTGTCGGTGAACGCGGCCTTCCCCCTGGTCGTGAGCCTGGAGCGGGAACATGGAGGCCTGTTCAAGGGCATGCTCGCCCGGCGCAAGAAGCAGGCGGGTCCCGGCGGGATCCTGATGAGCTTCAAGGGCGGGGTCGGCAGCTTCATCGAACACCTGCAGCAGACCATCCCCGCCGAGTGGCACCTCGGGGCCCCCGTGACCGAGGTGACGCGGGAGGATGGCGGCTACCGCGTGCGCGCGGGTGACTACGAGGGCGTCTTCGAGCAGGTGGTGATCAGCACCCAGGCGCACGCGGCCGCAGCGATGCTGCAGGGGATGGACGGCGAGCTGTCACAGCGCCTGGCCGGGATCGAGTATTCGCCGGTCGCGGTGGTTGGACTCGGCTGGAAACAGCTGGATCATCCGCTGGACGGGTTCGGACTCCTGACCACCACCAGCGCGAAGCTGCCGGTGCTGGGCGTGCTGTGGGACAGCAGCATCTTCCCGGATCGCGCACCCGAGGGCTCGAAGAGCGTGCGCGTGATGATCGGCGGTCAGCGCGACCCCGATCTCGTGCAGCAGGACGAGGCCGGGCTGATCGCGACGGCGCGCGACGGGGTGCGTATCACGATGGGCGTGGACCAGGATCCGGACGTGACCTTCGTGCAGCGCTGGGACAACGGGATTCCGTCCTACCGGGTCGGGCACATCGCGGCGGTGGATGCCATCTTCGATCACCTGGACCGCCACCCGGGCCTGCATCTGGGTGGCAACGCCTACCGCGGGATCGCAATGAACGACTGCGTGCGCAACGGCCGCGAACTGGCGGAGAAGCTGGCGCAGGAACCGGCCTGAAGGGGGTGGCCGTGAACCGGTCAGTCGGGGCAGGGCTGATCATGTAGGAGGCCAGCCCCCTGGGCGACCGGTTCTCCAAGCGCCGGATCGCCGAGAGGGCTCGCCTCCCACGAGGGCCGGGTTCAGCACCGTAGGAGGCCAGCCCCCTGGGCGACCGGTTCTCCAAGCGCCGGGTCGCCGAGAGGGCTCGCCTCCCACGAGGGCCGGGTTCAGCACCGTAGGAGGCCAACCCCCTGGGCGACCCGTTCTCCAGGCGCCGGATCGCCGAGAGGGCTCGCCTCCTACGGGGGCACGGCTCGTGGCGGCTGGACGCTGCCGGTCTCAGCGCTGGCAGCGGGGGCAGTAGGTGCTCGCGCGGTTGCCGATGCGGCGGTTGCGGATGGGGGTGGCGCAGGTGAGGCAGGGCTGGCCTTCGCGGCCGTAGACGCGGAGCTGCTGGCGGAAGTAGCCGTGAGTGCCGTCTTCGCGCACGAAGTCGCGCAGCGTGGTGCCGCCCTCGGTGATGGCCGCGGTAAGCACCGCGCGGATGCGGCTGGCCAGGTCGCGGTATTCGCGGCGGCTCACCCGCCCGGCGGCCCGACCCGGACGGATGCCGGCGAGGAACAGCGCCTCGCTCGCGTAGATGTTCCCGACGCCGACGACCACCTGCTGATCCATGATGAAGGCCTTCACTGCCGCACGCCGGCCGCGGCTCAGACGGAACAGGGCATCGCCGTGGAAATCCTCCCCCAGGGGTTCGGGGCCCAGCGCCGCCAGCAACGGATGAACGGCGGGCGGTTCGGGAAGCGGCAGGCAGCAGCCGAAGCGGCGCGGGTCATGCAACCGGACCTCGAAGCCGTCGTCGAGGTGGAAGATCAGGTGATCGTGCGGCCGCAGCGGTGTGCCCGGCGCGCAGCGGCGCAGGCTCCCCGACATCCCGAGGTGCAGCAGCAGCGCCGTGCCATCGGTCTCCAGCAGCAGGTACTTCGCGCGCCGCGTGAGGCCACGGATGCGACGCCCGGCGACCCGTGCCGGGAGGCTGGCCGGCACCGGCCAGCGCAGCCGGGGGTCGCGCAGCTCCAGGGCGCGGATCTGCCGCCCCACCAGGCAGGGCTCCAGTCCGCGCCGCGTGGTCTCGACCTCAGGCAGTTCGGGCATGCACGCCCTCGATCTCCACCAGCAGTTCCTCGCGGCAGACGTCTCCGCGCACCCAGTGCAGCGCGGGCGGTTGCCGGTAATGGCCGGCGAGTATCCGGGCCACCAGCGGCTGGTCTTCCGGGCGGCGCAGGTAGACGCGCAGCCAGGCGGGTGGAGGCAGGTCGTTGCCCGCGGTGGCATGCAGGGCGTCCAGGTTGGCGAGGATCTCGCGGGTCTGGGCGGCGCAGTCTCCGATGTGGCGGCTCTGGTGGCCGGTGATGCTGGCGGTGCCGGACAGCAGCAGCTGCGGGCCGATGGCGGTGTCGATGCGGGTGGCGCGCGCGAAGGCCGGGCTCTCCGGGCTGTAATGCGCCGGGTAGCGATAGGAGCTGACCTGGCGGGGGTTCTCCACCGCCATTCCCGGTTCGCGCGCGGCGATCAGATAGACGAACAGCCCCGGCGCCCGGGTGCCGATCGCGGTGGCCGCGGGCATGCCGTCCTCCGGCACCTCCAGCTCTTCGAGGGCCCGGGCCCGGCCGATGCAGAAGGCCTGGTAGCGCTCCAGCCCGCAGGCGTCGCCGTGGATGCGGCTGAAGTAGTTCCAGATCCGGATCGGGTACGGGAATCCCCGCGCCCGGATCACCCGGAAGAGGTCGGCATAGGCCTGCCGCGTGTGGTCCTCCAGCGGGTCGTCCGGGCGATGCCAGGCGGCGAACAGCAGGTCCGGGTGCTCGACCAGGTGGACGGCGCCCTCGCGTGCGGCCCGGCCGGGCCCGTCGCAGCTCCACTCTTCGACCACGCCGTGCCCCGCGACCGACTGCAGGCCTGGCGATACCACCAGGCCGTGGTCTCCGGACAGCTCCACCCCGGGCGGATGATCCGCGCGGACGCGCAAGCTCGCGCCGGTCGCGGCCTCTGACGGCCACTCCGGCAGCAGTCGGGTTCTCAGCGGCAGTGCCATCTTCGATCGTGACCCGGCCCGTGGGGTGTGATGGGTGGGGCGGTGTCTGCCGGATGAGCGCGGCGGCGAACACCGCTGGTGTGCAAGCATAGGCCCTCGGGCACGGCGCGCGAAGTACCGGGCACCGTCATGAGGGAGCCTGCCCCGGAAAACTGTGACCTTGGTCGGCACTGTGCGACGATAGCGGGGTTGCGGGGTAACGGTGCCCCGGGCACAAGGCTGGAACGGGAAGAGGGCAAGGCATGGACTCTATCGAGGCACCCTTCGGCGAGATCATCGAACTGCGCCAGATCATTCATGATTCGGGTGTGCCGCTGCTGCGGGTGCTGGTCCGCGACGGTGGGCGGTACACGAAGCTCGACCTGGACCCCGCGACCGCGTCTCGGTGGGGCGACACCATGGTGCGCTGGGCGCGGACGGCGGCGGAGCAGGGGCAAGAGACGGGCTGAGGGGCCGCTGAAAACACGAAGGCCCGGATGAAACCGGGCCCTGAGGGTCCTGCCATCTGTCGCGCGGGACCTACTTGATCTTTGCTTCCTTGTACATCACGTGCTTGCGGACCACCGGATCGTACTTCTTGATCTGCATCTTCTCGGGCATGTTCCGCTTGTTCTTCGACGTGGTGTAGAAGTGCCCGGTACCGGCACTGGACACCAGCCTGATCTTGTCGCGTACGCCTTTTGCCATGTCGATTCTCCGTCAGACCTTTTCGCCGCGTGCACGCAGCTCGGTCAGCACGGCGTCGATGCCGCGCTTGTCGATCACCCGCATCCCCTTGCTGCTCAACCGCAGGCGCACGAAGCGCTGCTCACTCTCCACCCAGAAGCGGTGGCTGTGCAGATTCGGCAGGAAACGCCGGCGCGTCTTGTTGTTCGCGTGGGAAACGTTGTTTCCCGTAGCCGGGCGCTTGCCCGTCACCTGGCAGACTCGTGCCATCGGAAGACTCCAGTAGGAATTCGGCCTGGATGGAAGACGCGGAAAGTTAGCAGAAGCGGCCGCGGGGCGCAAGCGGAGGAAAGGGGGACCACAGGAAAGGGGGACAGATTTATAAATCTGTCCCCCGGGGGGAGCGGGTTCTGGTCACATCCGTTCCGGCGCGAGGCCCCAGTGCTTCGGGGAGCGCCAGAGGCTGGAGAGCAGCAGCTCGCGCATGAAGATGAACTCCTTCGGCAGCTTGTCGTAGAGCTCCGAGAAGAGTTCGTCCTGCGAGTGCACCTCACTCTTCCAGTCCTCGCGGTCGATGGACATCAGGCGGTTGAATTCCTCCCGGCTGAAGCCCTCGAGGCCACGCCAGTCGAGGTCCTCGTAGTGGGGCATCCGGCCGAGCGCGCTTTCGATGGCGGGGCGATGTCCGTGCACGCGGTCGATCACCCACTTCAGCACCCGCATGTTCTCGCCGAATCCCGGCCACAGGAAGCGGCCCTCTTCGTCACGACGGAACCAGTTCACACCGAAGATCTTCGGCGGGTGTGCCAGTTCACGGCCGATCTGCAGCCAGTGGTTGAAGTAGTCCGCCATGTGGTACCCGCAGAAGGGCAGCATCGCGAAGGGGTCGCGGCGCACCTTGCCCTGTTCGCCGAAGGCGGCGGCGGTGGTCTCGGAACCCATCGTCGCGGCCATGTACACGCCGAAGTTCCAGTTGAAGGCCTGGACCACCAGCGGCACGGTGGTGCTGCGGCGGCCGCCGAAGATGAAGGCGTGGATCGGCACGCCCGCCGGGTCCTCCCAGGCCGGATCGATCGTCGGACACTGCGAGGCGGGTGCGGTGAACCGCGCATTCGGGTGGGCGGCCGGCTTGCCGCTGTTCGGATCCCAGGGCTCGCCCCGCCAGTCGGTGAGTTCGCCGGGTGGCGTCTCGCTGAGGCCTTCCCACCAGATGTCGCCGTCCTTGGTCTGGGCCACGTTGGTGAAGATCGAGTTGCTGCGGATCGTGGCCATTGCCGCCGGATTGGTGCTCTCGTTGGTACCGGGGGCGACGCCGAAGAAGCCCGCCTCCGGGTTGATCGCGTGCAGGCGGCCGTCCGGCCCGGGCTTGATCCAGGCAATGTCGTCGCCGACGGTGGTGATCTTCCAGCCGTCCTTGCGGAAGGGCTCGGGCGGCACCAGCATCGCGAGGTTGGTCTTGCCACAGGCGCTCGGGAAGGCCGCGGCGACGTAGGTGCGCTGACCCTCCGGTGACTCCGCACCGAGAATCAGCATGTGCTCGGCGAGCCAGCCCTCGTTGCGGGCCATGGTCGAGGCGATCCGCAGCGCGAAGCACTTCTTGCCGAGCAGCGCGTTGCCGCCGTAACCGCTGCCGTAGGAGACGATGCTCTTCTCCTCCGGGTAGTGGACGATGTACTTCACTTCGGGATTGCAGGGCCAGGGCACGTCCTTCTGTCCCTTCTCCAGCGGCGCCCCGACGCTGTGCAGGCACTTCACGAACGAACCGTCGCCCAGCACGTCCAGCACCTTCGTGCCCATGCGCGTCATGATGCGCATGTTGACGACCACATAGGGCGAGTCGCTCAGTTCCACGCCGATCTGGGCGATCGGCGAACCCAGCGGTCCCATGCTGAACGGGATCACGTACAGGGTGCGGCCGCGCATGCAGCCGGCGAACAGACCCTTCATCGTCTGCTTCATCTCGCGCGGATCGACCCAGTTGTTGGTGGGCCCGGCATCCTTCTTGTTCACGCTGCAGACGTAGGTGCGGTCCTCCACCCGGGCGACGTCGCTCGGATCGCTGCGGGCCGCGAAGCAGCCCGGCCACTTCGCCGGGTCCAGCGGCCGGAAGGTGCCGGCCTCGACGAGCTCGCCGGTCAGCCGGTCGTATTCTTCCTGGGAACCGTCGCACCAGTAGACCGTCTCCGGTTCACACAGCTCGGCGATCTCGTCCACCCAGGCAAGCAGTTCGGCGTTCTGCACTTGGGGTCGATTCATGGTTAACCTCGGTTTGGGAACTTCGGGGGATGTGGCGGTTGACGCGATGCGCGGCGCGTTGACCGCCGGCTCGCGGCACTCGGGAGAGTGACCCGTTCTGGTGCGTGCGGCACCGGGATTGCACCAGCATGCTGCACTGCCGGGAAGCAAAGACCCTCTGCCTTCTTCATGTCGACCGGGTTTGCAATATGCGGGCCACCAGTGGCAGGTCGATGGTTCATTCAGGGTAGCTCAGTGATCCCCGAAGAGCCACCGCAGGCCCTCGAACCCGGCGACCGTGACCAGCACGGTGACCAGGGACCAGACGGCAAGGCTGAGGGTCATCCACAGCGCGGTCAGGCGACGGTCCGCCCTCAGCACCAGCGCCATCACCGCAGCCAGGTGAATGCCGGTGAGCACCGGGCCTGCGAGCGCGACGCCGGGCAGTCCGTAGCGGTCCCACACCCGCTGCGCCCGTGGACCCCAGCGCCGGCGGACGGCCCCACGGCGCTGCTCCCACCGCCGGAACAGGGCGATGATCCCGAACACCGGCAGCGCATTGCCGATGAAGCTGACGATGGTGACCGGCACGGGGGAGAGCCCCACGCCGACCGCCACCGGGATCACGATCATGATCTCGAGCCACGGTGTGGCCGCGGCGAGAAAGACAAGCGTGTACTGCCAGAGCAGATCGGTCATCGGGTCAGCGGTCATCTCCGGGGTGGCGGGACGTGACGGCGCGGGGAAGTCTGGACGATCCGCGGCCGCGCTGCGAATTCACACGGGCCGCCGCTCCCGGCTGTGGCGCGACGAACGCAACGCACCTCGGGGCGTTAAACCGCCTTGAACTGGACTACACTCGAGTACTGCAACCAGCGCCGCGTTTCTCAGGTTCATCAAGATTCCCGAGGAGGGGACCATGTCCGACCAGAAGACCGGGCCTGCACCCGGGCCGAGGATGGCTGCTGCCGCGCGAATCACCGGGGTGGGTATCCTGCTGGTGGGCGTGGGTCTGGCCTTCATCGGCATGGGGCTGTTCATGTTCAACATGGGTCGTGACATGAGCACGATGACGAAGGCGGTGACGCAGATGGGCCTCGACGTCTCCACGATGGCCGAGGACATGACCTTCATGGCGGGCCGCATGGATGTGATGGCGGAGAGCATGGTCGAGGGTCAGGCGGGAATGTCCTCGGACTTCGAGCGGGTCCGCGTCGGGATGGAGACGATGGGAGCCGACGTGCGCAACATGAGCGAGAACATGAACGACCTTGCGCTGAACATCCGCGGGATGGCGGGCAACATGGGGACAATGAACGACTCGATGTCCCAGATGAACCAGTCGATGGCAACAATGACGGGAACGATGGGCCGGATGTCCGTGGACATCAACCGGTTCACGCGACCGGAGAGCCTGATGCCGATGTCGCCGTTTCGTTGACGTCAGGGTCTGACTCGACCTGCGTGGCTTCGGCATCGAACCGTTCCGCCGGTCGAGCTTGGGCAGGCTGGCGTGCGGCCTTTCTGCTGGCTTCCCGGCCTTGCGCACCCGGGCTGTTTGCTCGGTTGACGGGATCGGTGGCCGGAGCTAACGTTCCGTAGACACGGGAAACCCCGCGAGGAAAAAGGGGACCCGGACCACCCCACCGGAGGATCGAATCATGCACCGAATGCTCATGAATGCCCGGAACGTCCTTGTCGGCAGCGCGATGGCCCTTGCGCTTGGGCTCTCGGGGCCCGTGTACTCCTTCGACGACGGTGCGGAAGTCACCATCGACTACCGGCAGGGTCTGATGCGGGCGCTGGGGGGCAACATGTCCTCGACCGCCGCGATCGTCGTGGACGGCGCCGACTTTCGTGACAACCTGCTGGTCCACACGCGCTACATCGTCGATGCCACGCGGGACATCCCGGCCTTGTTCCCCGAGGGCTCGGATTTCGGCGAGACCGACGCGCTGATGTCGATCTGGGAGGATCCGGAGAGGTTCGAGGAGCTCTCGCGCGAGAACCACGAAGCGGCCGTGGCCCTGCACGAGGCCGTGGAGCAGGGTGACGACGCGGCGGCACTGATGCCCCGCTTCCGGAACGTCGGTGAGTCCTGCCGAGCCTGCCACGAGGACTTCCGGCGCACCGACTGAACGCGCGGCTCGTGCTTCATTCCCGGTCAGTGGGCCGGGGGCGATGGCCGATAGCGGCTGCGCTCCTCGCCCTGTGTGCCGCCCTGTATGTCGGGTTGCCCGGTGTGGCTCCGTCATTCGCGGATGACCGCGCCTCCGAGCCGGTTCGCGAAGGCGAGTACCTGTTGCGCGCCGGGGGGTGCGTCTCCTGCCACACCGGCAAGGAGGACGATGCTCCGTTCCTTGCCGGCGGGCGTGCAATCGATAGCCCGTTCGGCACCTTCTACGGTCCCAACATCACGCCGGATCCAGAGACCGGTATCGGTGGCTGGTCGGAGCGCGATTTCGAGCGGGCATTGCGGCATGGCCGCAACCCCTCGGGAAGCCACTACTACCCTGCCTTCCCCTATACCACCTACTCGCGGATGCGCTCCGAGGATGTCGCTGCGCTTTGGGCCTACCTGCAGACGGTGGAGCCTGTGCAGCGCGAGAACCGACCCCACGAGCTCGACTGGTTCGCCCGTTTCCGGCCCGGGATTGCGGTCTGGAAGTTCCTGCATTTCCGGCCTGAGGCCTTCGAGCCGGATGCCGATGCCGACGACGAGTGGAACCGCGGCGCCTACCTCTCCAGCGCACTGGCCCACTGCGCGGAGTGCCACTCGCCGCGGACCCGCACCGGCGGTATCAAGCCCGGTCTGCGCTACGCGGGAGCGCGCATGGCCGGCGGAGACATCGCGCCGAACATCACGCCCGACCGGGAGACGGGAATCGGAAGCTGGAGCGGGCGTCACCTGATGCGCTATCTGGACCTCGGCATGGATCCGGATGGGGATTTCGCCGGCAGCGCGATGGGCGACGTGATCAGCGAGGGCACGAGTTTCCTGACCGACTCCGACCGCCGGGCGCTGGTAGTGTATTTTCGCTCGCTGGAGCCGATCCGCCACGAGGTCCCGCCGGCGGACTGAACGGTGGACGCGGGATCCCGCCCCCGGGCCGAATGGTCAGCCGGTTCCCCGGGGCGCCGACCCGCTGTCTGCAGATCCCGCGCGCTGGCCGGCTCAGTCGTCGCGCCGGCTCACGCGGACGTCGTCCCCCTGATCGGGCTTCGACTCCGCGGATGCCGGGTGATCCGCCCAGTCCGGATCCGCCTCGTCGGCATCATCCTCCGAGCGCCGGATCCTGGGGGGCATCGGGTCCATCCGCCGCAGAAACACGGCGGCCAGCACGCCAGCGATGGCACCGAAGAGGTGATATTCGAACGAGATGGCCGGTTCCGACGGGATGATGCCCGAAGCCATCCCCCCGAACAGCAGGAACACGATCAGCACGAGGGCGACGGACAGCGCGTCCCGGCGCAGGATGCCCATCAGCACCACGAAGAACATCAGCCCGTGGGTCACGCCGCTGATGCCGATGTGGAAGCTCTCGCGCCCGAACAGCCAGACGCCGATCCCGCTCAGCAGCCAGATCAGCGGCACGGCGTGGCGGGTGGCGCGGGGAAACCCGTACATCGCGATGATCCCGAGGCCTAGCAGCGGCGCGGTATTGGACAGCAGGTGTGTCCAGGACTCGTGGATCAACGGGGCCGTCACCACGCCCGGCAGCCCGGCGAGGGTGCGCGGGAAAACGCCCAGCCACACGTAGCTGATGCCGGTCACGGCCTGCACCGCCGCGATCAGCCACAGGGCGCCCACTGCGGCAAGGGGCCACAGGAGTGCGGGGATCAGCCGGCC
>RECA01000026.1 GCA_007692435.1 Thioalkalivibrio sp. | reverse complement strand
CGGGGTTTCACGTTGCTGGAACTGCTGATCGCGGTGGCGGTGTTCGCGGTGGTCAGCGCGGTGGCGTACGGGGGTCTGCAGGCGGTGCTGAACACGGACAGCCAGACGCGGGTGCGGGGCGGGATCCTGGCGGACCTGCAGGTGACGCTGGCGGTGCTGGAGCGGGACCTGCGGCAGGTGGCGCCGGTGGAGCGGCGCGACCGCTTCGGCGACCGTCAGCCCGCGCTGCGCTACAGCCCGCTGGCGACCGAGCCGGAACTGGAACTGGTGCGCGCCGGAAGTGGCGGGATCGACCGGCTGCGCCGCGTCGGCTGGCGGGTCACCGAGGAGGGGCTGGAGCGCCGCCTGTGGGAGGTGGTGGACGCCGGCGACGAGCGCGAACCCATTGCGCGGGTCTTCCTGGCCGCCCGGGAGACCGCCGACGGACGCGAACCCGTGCAGATGGAACTGCGCTTCCTGGTGCCCGGCGACCGCGGCGGCGAGGTGCTGGACGGCTGGCCGCCCCTGCGCCCCACCGACCCGCCGCGCGACCTGCCGGCGCTGGTGGAGATCATTCTCGAGGTGCCCGGTCTGGGCCGCGTGGAGCGCCACCTGGCGCTGCCGGGGGGTGCATGAAGGGCCGCCAGCGCGGCGTCGCGCTGATCACCGCGCTGCTTGTGGTTGCGCTCGCGGTGACCGCGGCGATCGGCATGAGCGTGCGCGACCACACCCAGATCCAGCGCACGACGCTGGTCTTCGAACAGGACCTCGCCCGCAGCATCCTGCTCGGCGCCGAGGTGATGGCCCTGCGCCTCCTGGAACAGTGGCCCGACCTGAACGAACTCCCCTGGGACGACTGCGTGTCGCCGCCGGTACCGCTGGTGATCGACGGCATCGACCTGATCGCCCGGCTGGAGAACCTGCACTGCCGCTTCAACCTGAACAGCCTCGGCCGGACCGAGGACCCGCCGGTCGCGGCCTTCGCGGACCTGGTGGCGCGTGCGGGGACCGAGTCGGACATCGCGGGCTGGCAGGGCGAGCAGCTGGCGGCGGCGATCCGCGACTGGATGGACCCGGAGACCGACGATCCCGTCTACCAGCTGCGCTCACCGCCGGAGCGCAGCGGCAACCGGCCCTTCCTGCTCGCCTCGGAGGCCAACCGCGTCGAGGGGATGACCCCGGAGATCTGGGAGACGATCGCGCCGTACGTGACCGCGCGGCCGGGAACGGATAACCTGATCGACGTTGAGCGTGCGCCCGACGTGGTGCGCGATGCGGTGGCTGCACAGACACAGGAGCCCGGGGGCCTGCGCTACTTCCGACTGTCACTGGTCGCGCGGCTGCCGCAGCGCGACTTCTTCCACTGTGCCGTGCTGGACGCGCCGAACGGCCGCACGGTGGTGCGCGAATTCACGGCCTGCGAGAACCAGACCCGGTGACCAAGTTCCTGACCCATCCCTCCTGCTACCCGGCCCCGACCTGCGCGCTGCGGGCCCTGCTCCGTTCCGGGGACCGGGCGTGAACTGGTTCGTGCTCGCCCTGCCAGAGCCCGATGCCACCGCGCCGGAGGGGCCGGTGGAATGGGCGAGGATCGGTGCCGCCGGCGTGCTGCAGCGGGGCTCGGCGCCGCTGGACATGTTGCCTGACGGCATCCAGCGCGGCGACCGGGTGCTGGCGCTGGTTCCCGGCGAGCGGGTGGTGCTGCACCACGTGAGCATCCCGGCGCGTTCGCGTTCGGCGCAGCTGCAGGCCCTGCCCTATGCGCTGGAGGACCGCATCAGCGAGGACCTCGACGCGATGCATATCGTGCCCGGGCCGCGCCTTGCGGATGGCCCGCTGCTCGCGGCGGTCGTCGCGCGCCGGGACATGGATACCTGGCTCGGCTGGCTGGAACAGGCGGGGGTTCGGGCCCACCAGATGCTGCCGGACACGGCCCTGCTCCCGGAGGCTCCGCCCGGGCGCCTGCAGCTGTACTGGGCGGGCGACCGTTGCCTGGTCGCGGTTCCGGGGGGGCCGCCGCTGGCGCTTTCGCAGGAGGTCCTGCCCTGGTGGCTGCACCAGTGGGATGCGCAGCAGGAACAGGAGATCGAGGTCGAGTGGCACGGTCCGCCCGAACTCAGCACCCCCGACTTCGGCGAGGAAGCCCCCGTCCGCGCCCCGGCCTGGGACGGCGACCTGCTGAGCCTGATCGCGCCGGCGATCCGCCGCCGACCCGCGCTGAACCTCCTCAGCGGCCCCTATGCGCCGCCAGGGAGCGGGATCTCCTGGGCGCCCTGGCGCGTGCCGGCCGCGATCGCCGCGGCGCTGGTGCTGCTCTGGGGCGGCTCGCTGTGGCTCGAGATCCGGCAACTGGAGCGTGAGGCGCGGCAGGTCGACCTCGCGATCAGCGACCTCTTCGAGTCCACGCTCCCGGAGACGCGCATGGTCGATCCCGTCGGACAGTTCCGGCAGATGCTGGAGACCGGGACAGACGCGGCGGCCACCGGCGCCGGTCCGGTTGCCACCCGGCTGGGCCAGGTCGCGCCGGTGCTCGCCGGAGAAGAGGTCGAACTGCGCCAGCTGCGCGCGGACGAGGCGCGCCTGGAACTCGAGCTCGACCTGGAGAGCATCGCCCGGCTCGACGCACTGCGCGGGCGCATGCGCGCGGACACCGGCGCGACGGTGCGCATCCTCTCCGCGGAGTCTGACGAGGACGGTGTGCGGGCACGGCTGCAGATCGAGGAGGACGCCTCGTGAGGGCCTGGTGGGAAGGACTCGCCGCCCGGGAACGACGGATCGTCGCGGCCGCCGGCTTCGTGCTGCTGCTGGCGGCGGTGTTCCTGTTGGTGCTGGAGCCGGCCCTGGAGCGCCGCGCGGAACTGCGCGGGCAGTTGCAGCAGCTGGTGAACGAACACGCCTTCATGGAGGCGCAGGCCCCGGCGGTGAGCGCGCGCGCCGCGGCGCCCGGCGCCACACCGGCGGTCCGGCCGGGGAGTTCCCCGCTCGGGGTCGTGGACGTCTCTGCCCGCGCCGCGGGGCTGGGTTCGGCCCTGCGCCGGGTCCGGCCGCTGGAGACCGGGGTGGAGGCCGAACTCGAGGGCGCGGTCTACACCTCGCTGCTGCGCTGGCTCGGCGTGCTGGAGAGCCGCCACGGCCTGCGGGTGATGAGCCTCAGCATCGACCGCGGACCCGAACCCGGCCGGGTCAACGCCCAGGTGCGCATCGAACCGGCCAACGGGCGTCGATGAACCGGCTGGGTACGAAACGCGTCGCGGGCGCGCTCGCGCTCCTGCTTGCGGTCTACCTGGTGGCGCTGCTCTTCCTGTTCCCCGCCAGTGTCGCGTGGCGCATTGCCGAGGCGCGCCTGGACCTGCCGGTTGCGGTCTCGACCGGCGGCGTAACCGGCCGCGTCTGGAGCGGCCGGGCGGATGCCGTGCGCGTCGACCGTCATCACGTCGGTGCCCTCACCTGGCGCCTGCAGCCCGCCGCCCTGCTGCGCGGCCGGCTGGGGATCGCGCTCGGCTGGCAGCTGGAGGACGACCGCATCGGCGCGCGCGTGCGGCTGGGCCGGCGCAGTGCCGATGCGTTCGATGTCCGCGGCGGGCTGGATGCCAGCCGTATCCAGGACTGGTTCGATCTTCCGCTGCTGCTGGACGGCCGGCTCACGCTCGACCTCCAGCGCCTCAGCTGGTCCGGCGACGGGGGCTTCCAGGAGGCCGCGGGCGCCCTGCTCTGGGCCGGCGCCGCCGGCGGGCTGCCACGGCCGATTGCGCTGGGTGACTATGGTGCGGAGCTCGACACCGACGACGGCGCGTTGGTGGCCCGTATCGACTCCGCCGCGGGGTCCCCGCTCGAGGTTGGAGGCAACGCCGCGTGGCACCCGATGGGAGAGTACCGCGTGGACCTGGAACTTCGCCCCACTGCCGAGGCCGACCGGAATCTGGTGGCCGCGCTGGACAGTGTCGCCCGGCGCGACGCCGATGG
>RECA01000175.1 GCA_007692435.1 Thioalkalivibrio sp. | reverse complement strand
GAGGCAAGCCTCCTGCAGGGCAAAGCGGCGGCAAGCCACCGCACTCCACAGGCCTTCATCCTTCGGGGGTGGCCGCGCGCCACGGGAGTTGGCTTGGCTGGTCAGGGGACGTTTCTGCCTCGCCCTGACGTTTCGCAGGACCGCGGTTGCGCGTGGGTCATCGAACTGTCAAAATCCGGCGCGAATAAGAAAAGCCAGTGTACTGGCACGGTTGGAGGCTCCGCGTTGAAAAATTTCAGGTCTGGTCGCGTAAAGGATTGTTCCATCTGTGTTCTGACGCTCGCCGTCGTCGCGGGTGTGCCCATCATGACTTCGGTCAGCGTGCTGATGTTCTTCTAGCCGTCACGTCGAAGTTCCGGTGGCGGCCGGCCCGCCCCGGGGCCCTTGACGCCCCCCTTCGCGTCCTCCCGAGTTGCAGCCGTAGTCCGGCACAAGGCCCCGCTTGATCGGCGCGGGTGCGTCGGCGTGCGCGATTGCCCTGGTCGCGAGGAGCCGCAGGCCTCGCCCCCCTCCGCGCGTACTCGACAGGAGAAGTTCGCTCCCATCGGCTATAAAAAGGAGCGATGCCCCCTTGCGTTCAAGCCCGGTCCACTTCGATGCGCTGGTTCCTGATGGTTCTTCTCCTGCTGGTCGTGACCCCGGTTTGCGGTGAGCAGGCCTCCGGGCCTCCGATCGTCGGTCCGGTGGAGACCGGCGATCTGGATGCGATGCTGGAGCGGGGGAACCTTCGCGTAATCGTTCCCGGGACCGCCCTGGGCGAGCCATCGCTGCCCCGGCAGGGCTCTCCGGTGGCGCAGCAGCGTGCTCTCGCCGAGGCCTTTGCGCGGTCCCTGGGGTTGCGCATGGATCTGGTACCGGTCTTCCGCCTGGGCGAGATGCTCCCGCTGCTCGAGGAGGGGCGGGCCGACATCGTTGCCGCCAATCTCACCGTCACACCGGCGCGCCAGGAACGGGTGGACTTCTCCCTCCCGGTCGATCACGTGCACGAGGTCGTGCTGGTGCGTGCCGGAAACGACGACATCCGTTCGCTCGAGGACCTGCTGGGACGCACCGTGATGGTGGACCGGGCGAGCTCGTTCTGGGAAACGCTGAGCGCGCTGCGGGAGGAACACCCGGACATTCACCTGCTCGCGGCCCCCGATCACTTCGACGACGAGTCCACGATCGACATGCTGGCCAGGGGACAGATCGACGCGACCGTGCGCGACAGCAACATCGCCGCGATGTACCTGAGCTACCGGGACGATATTCAGGTCGCCTTTGCCGTGGGGGAGCGGCAGTTGATCGCGTGGGGGCTGAGGCCCGACACGCCGGAACTGCTGGCGGCCCTGAACCGGTTCCTGACCATCGAGAAGCTGACGCGGCCGCGCGAGGCCCGCTATGTCGGCGATCTGCCCGAGCTTCAGGAGCGGCGCCGGTTGCGGATCCTGCTGCCGAACACGGCGGCCTCCTATTACCTCTGGCGCGGAGAACTGGTCGGCTTCGAGTACGAATTCGCGCATCGCTTCGCCGAAGAACACGGCATGCGGCTCGAGGTGGTGGTCCCGCCGGAGCAGGATGTGCCGGGCGACTGGCTGGAGGAAGGACGCGCCGACGTGGCCGGCGGGTTCCTGGAACTGAGCGAGCCGGATGCGGATGACACCGCGATCCGCTTCACCAACCCGTGGCATCACGCGCAGCCGCATCTGGTCAGCCCGGCCGACGCGCCGGAGATCGCCGACTGGGACGCCGTGGCCGGCAGTACCGTCGCAGCGCTTGCCGAGGGCATCCTGTGGACCGAGCTGGAGGCGCTCGCGGAGGAGCACGGCTTCGATCTGCTGCCGCTGCCGGGTCTGGGGGGTGACATCGAGGACCTGGTCAACCGCCTCGTAGCGGGCGACTTCGACCACGCGGTGGTCGAGGGTCACCTGCTGTCGATGGAGATGGCGCGCCGCGACGACATACGAAGCCAGTTCGAGGTGGGCTCGCCGGTGCCGCATGGCTGGGCCGTGCGTTCGGCGGATACCGAGCTGCTCGAGGCGCTGAACGAGTTCTTCCGCAAGGAACACCGAAGCGCCTTCTACAACATCCTCTATCGCCGCTATTTCGAGGACGAACGCCGGATTCGCCGGCAACTCGACGAACGGATCCGTTCGGCCGGGCAGCTCTCGCCCTGGGACGACCTGGTCCGGCGCCATGCCGAGTTGCACGGCTTCGATTGGCGGCTGATCGTCGCACAGATGTACCAGGAGAGCCGCTTCGACCCGGCGGCGCGTTCCCCGATGGGGGCGGCGGGCCTGATGCAGCTGATGCCGCGCACGGCCCAACAGGTCGGGGTACAGAATCTGGACGATCCGGCCGAGAGCATTCGAGGGGGCGTCCTCTATCTGGACTGGGTCCGGCGGCAACTGCCCGAGGACCTTCCCGTCGCGGACCGGATCTGGTTTACGCTGGCCGCATACAATGCGGGTCTCGGGCATCTGCTGGACGCCCGTCGGCTGGCCGAACAGAAAGGGTGGGACCGGGACCGCTGGTTCGGCAACGTCGAGAATGCGATGCTCCTGCTGTCGCAACGGCCGTATTATTCGCAGGCGCGTCACGGCTACGTGCGTGGCAGCGAGCCGGTCGCGTACCTCGACAACATCAGTGCGAGGTTCAATGCCTACGTGCAACTGACCGAGGATCAGGCCGCGTTCACCGACGGGAACGGAAGGCCGGCCACGGTACCGGAATTCGCAGAAACCGTCCGCTGAGGAGAAGGCAATGACTTGGGTAATCGATCTGGCCGCACTCACGATGAACGATGTGGCCCAGGTGGGTGGCAAGAACGCGTCGCTGGGCGAGCTGCTGGGCAACCTCGCCGAGGCCGGTGTCCAGGTGCCCGGCGGGTTCGCGACCACCGCGGACGCCTTTCGCGCCCATCTCGCCCAGGGCGGCCTGGATCAGCGCATCAAGGCTCGTCTGGACGGGCTGGACATCGACGACATCCAGGCCCTGCAGAGCGCCGGCCGGGAGGTTCGGGCCTGGATCGAGGATGCCGCGTTACCGGACGAACTCGAGATGATGGTGCGCGAGCACTACGCCACGCTCGGCCAGGACGTACCCGTTGCCGTGCGTTCCTCGGCGACGGCGGAGGATCTCCCTGAGGCCTCTTTTGCCGGTCAGCAGGAGACCTTCCTGAACGTGCGCGGCATCGAAGAGGTGCTGTCAGCGGTGCGCAAGGTCTTTGCCAGCCTCTACAACGACCGGGCGATCGCCTACCGCGAGCACAATGGCTTCGCGCACGACGAGGTGGCGCTGTCCGCGGGCGTGCAGCGGATGGTGCGCTCCGATGTCGGCTGCAGCGGCGTGATCTTCACCCTGGATACCGAGACCGGATTCCGTGAAGCGGTATTCATCACTGGCGCATGGGGCCTCGGGGAGACCGTCGTGCAGGGGGCCGTGAACCCGGACGAGTACCAGGTCTACAAGCCCGGCCTGCGTGCGGGCAAGCACGCGATCATCGGACGCACCCTCGGCAGCAAGGCGCTCCGGATGGTGCTGACCGAGGGCGGCGGAACGCGCATCGAGGACACGCCGGAAGAACTGCGGTCCCGTTTCTGCCTCAGCGACGAGCAGGTGCACACGCTCGGCCGCTACGCGGTGGCCATTGAGGATCACTACGGGCGCCCGATGGACATCGAGTGGGCGGAGGATGGCGAGACCGGCGAACTGATGATCGTCCAGGCCCGTCCGGAGACCGTGGAGAGCCGGGCCGAGGTCGGGATCAGCGAGACCTATCGGCTCGCGGCCCATGACCGGACACCGCTGGCGACCGGTCGTGCGATCGGCGGACGAATCGGTTCCGGTGTGGTTCGCATTGTGGACTCGCCGGATGCGATGCACACCGTGGAGAAGGGCGACATCCTGGTCGCCGACATGACCGACCCGGACTGGGAACCGATCATGAAGCGGGCCTCGGCCATCGTCACCGACCGCGGTGGCCGGACCTGCCACGCGGCCATCATCGCGCGCGAGATGGGCATCCCGGCCGTGGTCGGCTGCGGCAATGCCACCGAGGTGCTGATCGCGGGCATGGACGCGACGGTGTCCTGCGCGGAGGGCGACGACGGCCACGTCTACGAGAGCAGGATTCCGTTCGAGGTGCAGCGGACCGGCGCCAAGGACCTGCCGCCGCTGCCGGTCAAGCTGATGCTGAACGTCGCCAATCCGGGGCGCGCCTACACCTTCTCGCGCCTGCCCCATGCCGGGATCGGGCTTGCGCGCCTGGAGTTCATCATCAACAGCCACATCGGGATCCACCCGCTGGCGCTGCTCGACTACCCGAACGTGCCGTTCGAGGTGAAGAAAGAGATTGCCAGCCGGATCGCCGGCTTCGACAGCCCGGTGGAATTCTTCGTGCGCAGGCTGAGCGAGGGCATCGGCACGCTCGCCGCCGCCTTCGCGCCGGAACCGGTGATCGTCCGGTTGTCCGACTTCAAGAGCAACGAGTACGCGCACCTGCTCGGAGGGCGCGCCTACGAGCCGGACGAGGAAAACCCGATGCTCGGCTTCCGCGGCGCGTCGCGCTATCTCGCGGATTCGTTCCGGCCCGCCTTCTCGCTGGAGTGTCGCGCCCTGAAGCGCGTGCGCGAGGACATGGGGCTCGACAACGTCTGGGTGATGGTGCCGTTCGTGCGCACCCTGGCCGAGGCCAGGGGCGTCTTGGCGGTGCTCGAGGAGGAGGGCCTGAAGCGGGGCGAAAACGGACTCAAGGTGGTGATGATGTGCGAGATCCCCTCCAACGCCCTGCTTGCCGACCAGTTCCTTGACCTCTTCGACGGCTTCTCGATCGGCTCGAATGACCTGACCCAGCTGACGCTGGGTCTCGACCGGGACTCCGCGCTGGTCGCGGACGGCTTCGACGAACGCGACGACGCGGTGAAGGCGCTGTTGTCCATGGCGATTCGTTCGGCCCGGCGGAAGGGACGCTACGTCGGTATCTGCGGCCAGGGCCCGTCCGACCATCCGGACCTCGCCGAGTGGCTGGTGGCCGAGGGCATCGAGAGCATGTCGCTGAACCCGGACTCCCTGATCCCCACCTGGGAGCGGATCGCGGAGAAGCTCGCGCGTGGTTGAACTGACGCGGCCCCAGGTCTACCTGCTGTCGGACGGTACCGGGATCACCGCGGAGACCCTCGGCCGTACACTGCTCACGCAGTTCGACGGGCTGCAGCCGGGCTGGCACCTGCGCCCGTTCGTGCGTAGCCAGGAGCATCTGGAGGACATCTTCGAGCGGATCCGGAGCGGCCCGCTTCCGGCGCTGGTCGTCGCCACCTTCGCCGATGCCGGCCTGCGCGCGCAGCTCAAGGAGTGCCCGGTCCCGGTGCTGGACATCTTCTCCGACCACCTCGACCAGCTGGAGCAGGTCTTCGGCCGCACGGCGGAGTCCGTTTCGGGGCGGGCCCACGGCATCGGTGACGTGGCCCGTTACGACCGCCGCATCGAGGCGCTGAACTTCACCCTTGCGCACGACGATGGACTGGCGACCGGCGATATCGGTCACGCGGAGGTGGTGCTGCTGGGCGCATCGCGCTCCGGCAAGACGCCGACCTGCCTCTACCTGGCGATGAACTACGGCATGTTCGCCGCCAACTACCCGCTGATACCCGAGGACCTGACTGGCGAGACCCGTCTGCCCAGCGTGCTGCGCGGTCTGCGCGGACGCCTGCTGGGCCTGGTGATCTCGCCGAAGCGCCTCGCGCACATCCGGGAAGCGCGGCGTCCCGACAGCCGGTATGCGAGCCTTGCGCAGTGCCGCGAGGAGTGTCTCGCGATCGACGAATTCCTCTACCGCGAGCGCATTCCCCGGCTCGAAGTCACCCATCTCTCGGTCGAGGAGATCGCGAGCCGGGTTCGCGCGCAACTGGCGTGATGCATGCGCACCATGCTGGTGCGATCATATGCGCCATGACGGTGCCTTCGGCGCTCCACGTTGGTGCCGCCGCGCTGTCATCCGTGCGGAACGCCGTGGCCCGTTTTCTGCTTCCGCGCAACGCATGATCCAGGTGTCCTCCGACCAGAGCCCGAACCCCGCCGACGCCTGCCCGTCGGGCGGGCCGCGCGGCGATGGCTGGCGTGCACGCCTGGAACTGGGATTCGCGGCCGGGCCGGACCGGACCGTGCTGCGGCACCGGCGTCACTACGGTCCCCTGCGGGTGCAGCGCACGTTTCACCCCGAGGGCGACCCCTGCCACAGCTATCTGCTGCACCCGCCCGGAGGCGTGGTCGGCGGCGACACGATCGAGATCGACGTGGAGAGCGCGACGGGCGCGCACGCACTCGTCACCACCCCTGCGGCGGGCAAGTTCTACCGTTCGGCCGGAGAGACGGCGCGGCAGCACCAGCGCTTCCGCGTCGGCGACGGCGCCGCGCTCGAGTGGCTGCCGGCGCTGAACATCCTCCACGCCGGGGCCCGGGTCGCGCTGCACAGCCGCTTCGACATTGCGCCGGGAGGGCGGCTGCTCGCCTGGGATCTGCTGGGCCTCGGGCGGCCGGGCAGCGGCGATCACTTCGAACACGGCTCCTGCGATCTCGCGCTGGACGTGGTCGCCGGGGAACGCAGGCTTCTCGGCGAGCGCGTGCACCTGGAAGGAGGCGCGGCCCTGCTGCAGGCCCCCTGGGGCCTGCAGGGCAGGCGCTACCTGGCGACACTGATCGCCTCGCCGGGCACCGGCGAGATGCTCGACGCGTTGCGCGGCCAGGCCGCCGGCGAAGCTCCGGATCCGCTGATGGGCTGCACGCTGCTTGCGGGCGGGGCCACTGCAGACGCGCGGGAGGGCGGCCTGCTGGTCTGCCGCTGGCACGCCCATTCCGGCGAGGCCCTGTGGGAGGCGATGATCCGGGCATGGTTCCTGCTTAGGCCCCTGGTGATGGGCCGCCCGGCATCTGCGCCGCGCATCTGGTCCACCTGAACACCGGAGCTCCGGCATGGAACTGAGTCCCAGGGAAAAAGACAAGCTGTTGCTGTTTACCGCGGCGCTTGTCGCCGAACGCCGGCGCGACCGCGGGCTGAAGCTCAACTATCCCGAGGCCATCGCGCTGATCTCGGCCGCGATCCTAGAGGGCGCCCGCGACGGCCGCACGGTCGCCGAGCTGATGGCGCTCGGAGGCGAGGTACTGACCCGTCAGGAGGTGATGGAGGGCGTGCCGGAGATGATCCCCGAGGTTCAGGTCGAAGCCACCTTTCCGGACGGCACCAAACTGGTCACGGTCCATGAGCCGATACGCTGATCGGGGCCTGCATGCGTACGGGGGCCGGGTCAGGCCGCTGGCCATGTCCGCGGGACGCCGTGAATACATCCCTGTAGGCTTGACGGCAGCATCCCTGCTGCCGACACCCGCGGACACGGCCAGCGGCCTGACCCGTGCAAGCGATTGGGGCCTCCATGCGGGACGGCACGATCTTGGCGGTAGGGGAGACGATGGCAATGATTCCAGGTGAGTACCTGCTCGAAGAGGGCGAGATCGAACTGAACGAAGGGCGGCCGACGGCCACGCTGGCGGTGACCAATACCGGGGACCGCCCGGTACAGGTCGGTTCCCACTACCACTTCCAGGAGGTGAACGGCGCGCTGGACTTCGACCGGGGTACCGCGCGCGGCTTCCGGCTGGACATCCCGGCGGGCACCGCGGTCCGCTTCGAGCCGGGCCAGACGCGCACGGTGGCACTGGTGGCCTATGCCGGAGAACGGCAGGTCTACGGCTTCCAGGGGCAGGTGATGGGCGCGCTGGGCGAGGAGCAGGAAACATGAGCATCAGGATTTCACGGGCCGCCTATGCCGACATGTACGGCCCGACCGTGGGTGACCGCGTCCGGCTGGCCGATACCGAGCTGTTCGTGCGGGTCGAGCAGGACCACACCATCTACGGCGACGAGGTGAAGTTCGGCGGCGGCAAGGTGATCCGTGACGGCATGGGACAGAGCCAGCGGCTGCGCGCGCAGGTCGCGGATACCGTGATCACCAACGCGCTGATCATCGACCACTGGGGCATCGTGAAGGCGGACATCGGGATCAAGGGCGGGCGCATCCAGGCGATCGGGAAGGCCGGCAACCCCGACACCCAGCCCGGGGTGAACGTCGTGATCGGCCCCGGCACCGAGGCCATCGCCGGCGAGGGCATGATCGTGACCGCCGGCGGTATCGATCCGCACATCCACTTCATCTGCCCGCAGCAGATCGAGGAAGCGCTGATGAGCGGGATCACCACGATGCTCGGCGGCGGCACCGGCCCCGCGACCGGCACCAACGCCACCACCTGCACGCCTGGTGTCTGGCACATCCAGCGCATGCTCGAGGCCGCCGACGCCTTCCCGATGAACCTCGGGTTCCTGGCAAAGGGCAACGCCAGCCTGCCCGACGCCCTGCGCGAGCAGGTCGAGGCCGGTGCCCTGGGATTCAAGCTCCACGAGGACTGGGGGACCACGCCGGCGGCAATCGACAACTGTCTCAATGTCGCCGAGGAATACGACGTGCAGGTCGCCATCCACACCGACACCCTGAACGAGTCGGGGTTCGTCGAGAACACGCTGGCGGCGATGAAGGACCGCACCATCCACACCTACCACACCGAAGGCGCGGGCGGCGGTCACGCGCCGGACATCATCAAGGCCTGCGGCCTGCCCAACGTGCTGCCCTCCTCCACGAATCCCACGCGTCCCTACACGGTCAACACCGTGGACGAACACCTCGACATGCTGATGGTCTGCCACCACCTGGATCCCGCGATACCCGAGGACGTGGCCTTCGCGGAATCCCGGATCCGGCGGGAGACCATCGCCGCCGAGGACATCCTGCACGACCTGGGTGCGTTTTCGATGATCGCCTCCGACTCCCAGGCGATGGGCCGGGTCGGTGAGGTGATCCTGCGGACCTGGCAGACCGCCCACAAGATGAAGGTGCAGCGCGGGACGCTTGCGGGCGACGACCCGGGCGCCGACAACCTGCGCGTGCGCCGCTATGTTGCCAAGTACACCATCAATCCGGCGCTGACCCACGGCATCGCCCACGAGGTGGGCAGCATCGAGCCGGGCAAGCTGGCCGACCTGTGCCTGTGGAAACCCGCATTCTTCGGCGTGAAGCCGGCCATCATCGTGAAGGGGGGGATGATCGTGGCCGCTCCGATGGGGGACCCCAACGCGTCGATCCCCACGCCGCAGCCGGTGCACTACCGCCCGATGTTCGGCAGCTACGGCGGCGCGATCGGCAGTACCTCCGTGACCTTCATGTCCGCGGCGGCACTCGCCACCGGCGTCGCCGGGCGCCTGGGGCTGAGCCACCGCCCGGTCGTGGTGAAGGACTGCCGCGCGGTGCGCAAGCAGCACATGGTGCTGAATGACTGGATGCCGCATCTCGAGGTGGACCCGGAGACCTACGAGGTGCGTGCCGATGGCGAACTGCTGACCTGCGAGCCCGCCGCCGAGGTGGCGATGGGTCAGCGCTACTTCCTGTTCTGACGCCGATGCTCAGGCTGGATCGCCGATGCCCCGCCCCCGCCTCCGAGACCGTATCGGTGGCGCTCAGCCTGCCGTTCGAGACCCGGCAGCGGAGCCGCTTCCGGGCGGTCCTCGACGACGGGACCGAGGTGGCCGTGATGCTGCAACGTGGCCAGATCCTTCGTCACGGCGAATACCTGTGTGGTCCCGGCGCCCCGGTGGTGCGCGTGGCGGCGGCGCCGGAGCCGGTCAGCGAAGTGCGGTCGACAGATCCCCTGCTGCTGATGCGGGCCAGCTACCATCTGGGCAACCGCCACGTGCCGCTGGAGCTGGCACCGGGCTCGCTGCGATACCTGCACGATCACGTGCTGGATGACATGGTCCGCGGCCTCGGCCTGACCGTGACCGAGAGCCGGCTGCCCTTCGAGCCCGAAGCGGGGGCCTATGCCGGAGGCGGGCACGCACACGCGAATGGACACCATCATCATCACCACGCCCACTGAGGCCGCGCATCCGCACGGGCGCACGGACCCGCGGACCGCGCGACGGCGCCTGTGGCAGCTGATCAGCCCGACCCTTCCGGTAGGGGCCTACAGCTACTCCACCGGTCTCGAGTACGCGGTGGAGGCGGGCTGGGTGAGCGATGCCGACACGGCGCGGGACTGGATCAGTGCGCAGCTGCTCCACCTGCACGCGCGCGTCGACCTGCCCGCACTGATGCGACTGTACGCGGCGTGGGAGGCGGACGACGTCGCCGTGGTCGAGCGCTGGAACGGCTGGCTTCGCGCGAGCCGCGAGACAGCGGAGCTGCGCGCGGAGGACCTGAGCCAGGGCAGGGCGCTGGCCCGGCTGCTGACCGATCTCGACCTCCCGCGTGCGGCGGCCTGGGCGCGCCGCGACGACGCCTGCTGGGCCACGCCGTTCGCGCTCGCCGCGGTCGTGTGGCGCATACCGCTGGACGAGGTGCTGGACGGCTACCTGTGGTCGTGGTGCGAGAACCAGGTCGCGGCCGCGCTGAAGCTGGTACCGCTCGGCCAGACCGAGGGGCAGCGCCTGCTGGTCCATCTGTCGGATTGTCTTTCCGGGGCCGTGGAGCTCGCTCGGGGCCTCGAGGACGAGGACCTCGGCGGCAGCCTCCCCGGCGTGTCGCTGGCCTCGATGCTGCACGAAACGCAGTACAGTCGATTGTTCCGAAGCTGAAAGGAGAGGGTCCAGATGGCATCACAGGCGCTAAGGGTCGGGGTCGGCGGGCCGGTGGGCTCGGGCAAGACCGCGCTGGTCGAGGCCCTGTGCCACAGGCTGCGCGATCGCTACCAGCTCGCCGTGGTCACCAACGACATCTACACCCGCGAGGATGCCGAATTCCTGACCCGGCGCGAGGCGCTGGATCCCGACCGCATCATCGGGGTCGAGACCGGCGGCTGTCCGCACACCGCGATCCGCGAGGATGCGTCGATGAACCTCGCCGCCGTGGACGATCTCGAACAGCGTCTCCCGGGCCTCGAACTGATCTTCGTGGAGAGCGGGGGCGACAACCTCTCCGCCACCTTCAGCCCCGAGCTGTCCGATCTCACGCTGTATGTGATCGATGTCTGCGCCGGCGACAAGATCCCGCGCAAGGGCGGTCCCGGCATCACCCGCTCCGACCTGCTGGTGATCAACAAGATCGATCTCGCCGACGGGGTTGGCGCCTCGCTGGAGGTGATGGAGCGGGACAGCCGCCGCATGCGCGGGGAGCGCCCCTTCGTCTTCACGAACCTGCGGACCGGGCAGGGACTGGAGGAAGTCGTCACCTTCCTCGAGCGCGAGGGCCTGTGCATGTGAGCAGCGTCAGGTCTGCGTGGGCGCCGGCGGCGCGAAGTAGTGCTTGCCGGGGTTTGGTGGGCAACCTATGATCGAAAGAGCTGCCTCGCGCAGCGGTGTCTCAGCGAATGTAGCAGCTTAACCCAGGGGGAATACCGGATGGCCAAAGAACCGAAGAAGGGAACCAAACCCGCGGCGGCGCCCGCGGCCGCAGCGACGAAGAAGCCCGCACCGACAAAGAAGGCTCCAGCGGCCAAGGCCGCAAAGCCGGCCGGGGCGTCCGCAAAGAAGCCTGCGGCTCCGAGAAAGGCGGCCGCGACCGCGAAGGCCCCGACAACGCCGCGCACCCGCAAGGCGGCGGCGAAGCCCGGGATCAGTCCGGAACAGCGCTACCGGATGATCCAGGACGCGGCCTACTACATCGCCGAGAGGCACGGCTTCACCGGCGACAACCACGCCTTCTGGCTGCAGGCCGAGCAGGAAATCGACTCCCAGCTCGCAGGAAAGTGACCGCAAAGCGAAGTGGCGGCCCGCCGTAGGGTGGGCCAAGCGCAGCGGGCCCACCATCCCGGCCGCGCCGGTCTGTGGTGGGCACACTTCGTTTTGCCCACCCTAGGGTTATCTTTACGGGGCTTATCTTTACAGGGCTTATCTTTCCGGGGCCATCTGTCCAGGGTTATCTGTCCGGGGGCATATCCCGATCGGGGGGTGAGGGCCTCCCGGCGGGCGGTCCTGTTCCCGGGTGTCAGACGCTCAGGTGTTCCCTGACGAGTTCGTCGGTGAGGGCGTCGATGGGGCCGTGGGCGACGACGGAGCCCTTTTCCATGATGTGGAAGTCATGGGCGACGCGGCGGGCGAAGGGGAGTTTCTGTTCCACCAGCAGCACCGACATCCCCATCTCGGTATTCAGCTGACGGATCACGTCGCCGATCTGGCGCACGATGTTGGGCTGGATGCCCTCGCCCGGCTCGTCGAGGATCAGCACCCGGGGATCGAGGACCAGCGCGCGGGCGACTGCAAGCTGCTGCTGCTGGCCGCCGGACAGGTCGCCGCCGCGGCGCCGGCGCATTTCCTTCAGCACCGGGAAGAGCTGATAGACCGAACCGGGGATCTGTCGCGCACGGTCCGCACGCGCGGAGAGCGGCACCCGCAGGTTCTCCTCGACGGTGAGCTCCGGAAAGATCTCGCGGCCCTGCGGTACGTAACCGATGCCGCCGCGGGCGCGCGCCTCCGGCGACAGCCGGGTGATGTCGCGATCACCGAGCAGGACCCGGCCGCTGCGCACCGGCAGCAGGCCCATGATGCACTTGAGCAGCGTGGTCTTGCCGACGCCGTTGCGGCCCATCACGCAGGTGCAGCGACCGGGCTCCGCGTGCAGCTCCAGGTCCCGCAGGATGTGGCTCTGTCGATAGTACTGATTCAGTCCGCTGACCTGGATCATTCCTCCTCTCCGAGGTAGACCTCGACCACGCGCGGGTCGGCCTGTATCTGGTTCATGCTGCCCTCGGCGAGGACGCTGCCCTGGTGCAGTACCGTCACGCGCCGGGCGATCGAGCGCACAAAGGCCATGTCGTGCTCCACCACGATCACCGTGTGGTCCCCGGCCAGCGAGGTCAGCAGCTCGGCGGTGCGCTCGGTCTCGTTCCCGGTCATGCCGGCAACGGGCTCGTCGACCAGCAGCACGCGCGGGTTCTGCATCAGCAGCATGCCGATCTCGAGCCACTGCTTCTGTCCGTGGGAGAGGGCGCCGGCGGCCGTGTGGCGCTGCTCCTGCATGCCGATGGTGACCAGCACCTCGTCGATGCGCCGGGCCTGGGCCGGGTCCACCTTTGCGAAGAGGGTCCTCCAGGTGCCCTTGTGGGAGGCGAGGGACAGCTCGATGTTCTCCAGCACGGTCAGGGCCTCGAAGACGGTCGGTTTCTGAAACTTGCGGCCGATCCCGCCGCGGGCGATCTGGTACTCGTCGAGGTCCAGCAGGTCGATGTCGCGCCCGAAGAAGACGCGTCCCGAGTCCGGCCGGGTCTTGCCGGTGATCACGTCCATCATCGTGGTCTTTCCCGCACCGTTGGGGCCGATGATGCAGCGCAGCTCGCCCTCGTCGACCGCGAGGCTCAGGTGGTCGAGGGCCTTGAAGCCGTCGAAGCTCACGCTGACGTCGTCGATGTAGAGGATCACGCCATCGCTGGCGCCACTGAAGTCCGGTTCGGACTGCAGCAGGCGGAAGACCCGGTCCCGCCGGATCGGCTGGCGATACGGGGCGAGGCTCACGATTCACCCTCCCTGCGGCGGCGGAACAGGCCCACGAGGCCGCGCGGCAGGAACAGCGTCACCAGCACGAACAGCGCTCCCAGCGCGAACAGCCAGAACATCGGATAGGCCACCGTGAACCAGGTCTTCGCGCCGTTCACCGCGAAGGCGCCGATGATCGCCCCGAACAGGCTGCCGCGCCCGCCGACCGCAACCCAGAGCACGGCCTCGATGGACCGGATCGGCGAGAACTCGCCGGGGTTGATGATGCCCACCTGGGGTACGTACAGCGCGCCCGCGATGCCGGCGAGCACGGCGGAGAAGACGAAGACCCAAAGCTTGTAGTGATCCACCCGGTAGCCCGAAAACCGGGTCCGGTCCTCGGCGTCGCGGACCGCGATCAGCACGCGCCCGAAGCGCGAGGTCACGATGTAGCGGCAGGCCAGGTACCCGAGGATCACCGCGATGCCCGAGGCCAGGAACAGCGCGACGCGGGTTTCGCGCGCCTGGACCGAGAAGCCGAGAATCTCCTTGAAGTCGGTCAGGCCGTTGTTGCCGCCAAAGCCCATCTCGTTGCGGAAGAAGGCGAGCATCAATGCGAAGACCAGGGCCTGCGTGATGATCGCGAAGTACACGCCGGTCACGCGCGAGCGGAAGGCGAGCCAGCCGAAGACCAGCGCCAGCAGACCCGGCACCAGCATCGCCATCAGCAGCGCGAACCAGAACATGTCGAAGCCGAGCCAGAACCACGGCAGTTCCTCGTAGCTCAGGAAGACCATGAAATCCGGCAGCACCGGATGGCCGTACACGCCCTGATCGCCGATCTGGCGCGTCAGGTACATGCCCATCGCGTAGCCGCCGAGGCCGAAGAAGGCCCCGTGCCCGAGGGAGAGGATCCCGGCGTAGCCCCAGATCAGGTCGATCGCCAGTGCCAGCAGCGCGAAGGTCAGGAACTTGCCGAGCAGTGCCACCCAGTAGCTCGACAGGTAGTAGGGCGAATCCGGTGGCACCACCAGGTTGGCGATCGGCACGGCGATCAGCATCGCCACCAGAAGGCCGAGCACGAAGGTGCCACCCCAGTCGCTGGTCAGCAGGCGTCGCGTCAGCATGGCGTCAGCTCTCCGCCGCCCGGCCCTTCTTGGGGAAGAGTCCGCGGGGCCGTTTCTGGATGAACAGGATGATGAAGATCAGCACGATGATCTTGGCCAGCACCGCCCCGACCTGAGGCTCGATGAACTTGGTCATGACCCCGAGGCCCATCGCCCCGACGAAGGTGCCCCAGAGGTTCCCGACGCCGCCGAAGACGACCACCATGAAGGAGTCGATGATGTAGGCCTGCCCCATGTTCGGACCGACGTTGGTCAGCTGCGAGAGCGCCACGCCGGCAACGCCCGCGAGTCCCGCCCCGAGCCCGAAGGTCAGGGCATCCACCCAGCCGGTGCGTACGCCGAGGGCCCGGGCCATCGGCCGGTTCTGCGCCACGGCGCGCACCTTCAGCCCCAGACTGGTCTTCTTCATCACCAGGATCAGTGCGACGAAGACCATGATCGCGAAGACGAAGATGTAGATGCGGCTCCAGGTCAGGGAGAGCACCGGGTTGATGTTCAGCGAGCCGCTCAGCCATTCGGGGGAGGCGACCGGGCGGTTCAGCGGCGAGAACAGGGTGCGCACCGCCTGCTGCAGGATCAGGCTGATGCCGAAGGTGGCCAGCAGCGTCTCCAGCGGCCGTCCGTAGAGGAACTGGATCACGCCCCGTTCCATCGCGATGCCGACCAGTCCGGCCACGACAAAGGCCGCCGGAATCGCCAGCAGGATGCTGGTGCTCAGGGCCCCGGGTATCAGGGTCTGGATGAACCAGGTGGTGTAGGCGCCGATCATGATCAGCTCGCCGTGGGCCATGTTGATCACGCCCATCACGCCGAAGGTGATCGCCAGCCCGATCGCCGCGAGCAGCAGCACCGACCCGGCACTGAGGCCGAAGAAGAGGTTCTCGCTGAAGCGGAAGAAGCGGATCCGGGCCTCCACGTGTTCCATGGCCTCGGCAGCACCCTGGCGCACCCGTTCGCTCGGATCGTCCGTGGCCGTGGCCGCCAGTGCGCGGCGGGCCTCGGGCAGCAGCGAACCGCTCAGCGTCGCCACCGCCGCGACTCGTGCCTCCTCGTCACCGGTCTCGAGATGGGCAACGGCCAGCAGGGTCTTCAGCAGATCGGAGGCCCGCGGATCGTCCTCGGCATCCAGCCGTTCCTCGAGAAAGGGCAGGAAGTCCGGATCGACCCCGTCCCGGATGAGCCGCGACAGGGACCGGATGCGGCGTTCCGGACGCTCGTCGGCCACGCTTGCGACGGCCACGAGGCTGCGCAGCGCGTTGCGCAGCGGGTTGTGTACGGGGATGCGTGCGGCATCGGCCAGGACATCCGCGGCGACGGACTCGCCGGTGATGGCGTCGGTTCCGGCCGCGCGATCGTCGGCGTCGCGGATCAGGATCCGCGGCGGGTCGTCCCCGGTTGCGAGCAGCCGGCCGTCGGCCAGCGCAGACAGGATGTCCGCGACCCTGGGGTCCGCGGTCTCGACCAGGGCCTCGGCAACGCTGCGCCGGTCGTTGAAGTTGCCGGCCGGCAGTTCCCTGATCAGGGTGTCCACGGAGGGGCCGCTGGTGGCCTCCGCGCCCTGTTCGCCAGGGGCCTGGTCCAGTGCTTCGTCCGGTGCATCGGCGGAGACTGCGGTCAGGGCGAGCAGGAGAAGGACGCCAGCCAGCAGGCTCAGGCTGCGCCGGAGCTGTTGGCGCAGGGGTGACGTGTCGCTGCGAATCACCGCGATCTCCGGGAAAAGGGGGGCGATTTTCGGGAAGAGGGGCGGCGGCGGGCCCGCCGCCCCGAACAGTGGCTCAGTCGTGCTGTGGATCAGTAGTTCTGGCCCCCGCACTCTCCGGTCACGGTGTTGTAGTTGCCGCAGGAGATCGGCGGGGTCCAGTCCGCGATGATGTCGCGGCTGCCCTCGAGGTGCGACGACCAGGCATCACCGGGGACCAGATCGTCCGTCTGCCAGACCACCAGGAACTGGCCGTCCTCCTGGATCTCGCCGATCAGCACCGGCTTGGTGATGTGGTGGTTCACCAGCATCTCGGCCGTGCCGCCGGTGAGGTTCGGGACCTGCACGCCCTTCAGGGCATCGATCACCGTGTCCACGTCCGTGGTGCCGGCATCCTCGACCGCCTGTGCCCACATGTTGAAGCCGATGTAGTGGGCCTCCATCGGGTCGTTGGTGACCCGGCTGTCGTCGCCGATGAAATCGTGCCAGTCCGCGATGAAGGCCTCGTTCTCCGGCGTGTCCACGCTCATGAAGTAGTTCCAGGCCGCGAGGTGGCCCACCAGCGGCCGGGTGTCCATGCCGGAGAGTTCCTCCTCGCCGACCGAGAACGCGATCACCGGGATATCCGTGGCCGATACGTCCTGGTTGCCGAGCTCGCGGTAGAACGGGACGTTGGCGTCGCCATTGATGGTCGAGACCACGGCCGTCGGCTTGCCCTGCTCCCCGAAGCGCTTGATGTCGGCCACGATGCTCTGCCAGTCGGAATGCCCGAACGGCGTGTAGTTGATCATGATGTCTTCATCGGCCACGCCATTGGCCTTCAGATAGGCCTCGACGATGCGGTTGGCCGTGCGCGGATAGACGTAGTCGGTGCCGGCCAGCACCCAGCGCTCGATGCCATAGTCGTTCATCAGGTAGTCGACGGCGGGAATGGCCTGCTGGTTGGGCGCCGCGCCGGTGTAGAAGATGTTGCGCGAGGACTCCTCGCCCTCGTACTGCACCGGATAGAACAGGATGCCGTTCAGCTCCTCGACCACCGGCAGGACCGATTTCCGTGCCACCGAGGTCCAGACGCCGAAGATCACGTCGACCTGGTCCTGCTCCAGCAGCTGCCGGGTGCGCTCGGCGAACAGCGGCCAGTCGGAGGCCGGGTCGACCACCACGGGTTCGAGGGGGCGCCCGAGCAGCCCGCCGTTGCGGTTCTGCTCCTCGACCAGCATCAGCATGGTGTCCTTCAGCGTGGTCTCCGAGATCGCCATCGTGCCCGACAGCGAGTGCAGGATGCCGACCTTGATCG
>RECA01000222.1 GCA_007692435.1 Thioalkalivibrio sp. | reverse complement strand
TTCGGGAAGCCCAAGCCGCTGACCGACAAGCAGCTCGCGGTGGTGATGAAGCTGCGTGCGAAAGCGCAGCCGATGCTCGACCTCCAAGGAACCGGGCCCGCGGGGGAAAAGGATGTGCCCTGGTGACTGAACACTTGTCAGAACGCTGTCCCTGAATCCGTATCCTCGTCGTGCCACGAACCAGCTTGCCCCATCAGTTTGTCCATTAACTCGCGGCACCTCGAGAGAGAGGGAAGGATGTACGCGTTTGTGCGCGCAGTGGTTCCGTCAGATTTCACTGTCATCTTGGTCTTCCTGAACTCATTAATCGCAAATTTCGAGAGCTTCTTACCGAACTCGGATTTGCCGAAAACATGACCTCTGGTACTCCTCGTGCTGTCCACGTAACTCTGAAAAAGCTTGTCGACGAACACAGTAATTGGTCCCTCTTCCCACGTGTCAGTCCCTGAAACCACGAAGGTTGGACCGCGCCCTCCCCCGTCAGTCGTAATCTGACCCGACTCAAGGACTCCGAACCACCATTGACCCACGGAATCGAGGCCGCGAATCTTGGCCAAGAGCTTGGCCTCCTGCGGCCCTGTCTTGGGCAGCTCCCGCGGGTTGAATTCGGAGATATCGAGGTGCAAGAGGTGATGGATCAGCGCCTCTGTGCCACCGTTCTTGATCTCTTCGGCCAAGGCCTTGAAATACGCGTGATCGCCCTTGCGCGCCTCACTGACCTCGAGTACCACGAAGCGCCGATCGTCAAGATCGATAGGCACAGCCCACTCGTTGTTCGATGCCATGATCAGGTGTACCCGGTTGAGCACTCGATACTTGGGGATCATCTTTTTGTTTACGAACAGCTCTTCATCCGTGATGAGCGATTTAAAGCTCCCCTCCTGCTTCTTGTCCCCGCCCCAGATGGCCTCATTCGCGAAGACGAGAACGGAGGTCGCCAGATGCGCATTGAACTCGCCTAACAGATCGTTGGGCTTTACACAAACCACAGCATGGTCCCCGAACGCCCGCACCAGCTCGTCGATGATGATGTTCTTGCCGGTCCCCTGCCCTGACTGTAGAAGCAGAACGGTGTGGCCTCTTTCGTCCGGATACTGGAATAGACGGGCCAACCAACCCATCACGTAGTCGAACAGTTCCGCATTGCCTCCGCACCAGATCTCCCTGATGTGCTCGATCATCTTCGAGCAGTCGCCCTCTTTTGGCTGGATTGCAAGACCTTGGTAAAGGTTGAGAACGTCCTCGTCGGGGAGGCTCAACTCACCGGCCACCAGTCCCCGCACCGGCCGAAACACCATTTGGGAGTAGTTTCGCCGCCGTTCCCACTGCATCCAGGCCTCGAACAGCGGCTTGCGCCTCACGACCGTGTTCCCATTGGCGTATTGCTGCACGTCCGGCAAGGTCTGATCGCGGCAGTAATTGCTCATGGCCGCAACACTCGACAGGCGCGTGACGAAGCGCCCGACGTTCTGATCCAGCTCTCGGTACACGACGACATCCTTGCCCTCGACCATGACCATCCCGTGGTGCCGGTTGAATTCCGCTAGCTTACTGTCGCGCTCGTCCGGCACGAAGCCTTGGACCCACTCTGAATCGCCGTAGCTGCCATCCCACCCAGCCTGGCGGGCCATCCAGAACAGTGTGCTGATGGTTACCCCGCCTACACGTTCAGCATCAAATGTGTCCCAGCGGTACTCCGGTTCCCCCGGCCGATAAAGCGCACCCCGTGCACTCCACCTATCCCAGATGGTCAGGCCTTCGAGACCCGGATCCGCCGAGTGCAACGCCATACCGGCTTGCAGCCAGTCTTGGAACGACTTGTCAGGATCCAGATGTTCCAAAGCACTGGCAATCTCAACCGGATGGAGCGGAGAGGACCCATCAATCGTCCAGGGAGTCCGGGCCAACGCCGCGGTTCGCTCCGGGCGAACAACTGGAGGGAACCGCTCCTTCAGCTCATCCCAAGCCCGGGGTTCCTCTCCCGACGTGCTGACCATGCGCACCAGGTGCGGCGCCTCCGGGTTCTTCATGTGGTAGAACCCCGGGAGCCGCAACACCCGGCTACGGTCCGCCGCGTTCGGGTCACTGCCATAATCATCGACCAACCGCTTCTGAACCGACTCGAATTCGTCGAGTACCCCGTCGCGTACCAATACGTAACGGTGGCACTTGCCCGGCGAGGACTCGATGACCATATGTGGCTCGACTGGCAGTTCGGGCTCGTCGCCCCGATCCGCTTCCTGCCAGAGCGCACGAATCCGGACGATGTTCTCCTTCTTACGCCCCGTACCGTCCGTTTCGTTTACCGTGACGAATACACCCGCACCCAGCGTGTTGTGGCGCTCCAGCCACGGAGCCAGCTCGTCGAAGGTGCCCGTCTGCATTCGAGCCAGCGGGTCCGGGCGGGGCTTCTCCTTCGTGTCGGTGAAGGTCGCGAACGTGAACTGTGTCGCGCTGGGATCCAGGCCGGCCAGAAAGCGACGCGCTTCCTCGAAGTTGCACGCCTGCTCGGGCACGCGCCCATCTACGACTGCATGAAGTGCGGCAGGCATCACCGCGTCTCCTTTTGCTGAAGCCCAGCGAGCCACTCGTCCACATCGGACTCGCGCCATGCCACTGCGCGTGCGCCCAGCTTGAGTGGGGCGGGAAAACTGCCGGCGCGAGCCATGTTATGGAGGGAAGACTTCGGCAGGCCGGTGATGGCCTGGACTTCCTTGGAACGGATCAGTCGGGACTGCATGGGAAAGTGCCTCGTGTCGGGTCAGTGCACCTACCCTATCGGAACGATTTTGGGGCTGCGAAGTTCGACCGGGCCTATTGGTCCTACTAGTTTCGGTAGAACGGAACTATCCACCTCCACAGGGCGCAGCCCATCCCGTTGCGCGTGCCCTCGCGGCCCTCAGAGACCTAAGCGGTTCCACACGTGACGCTTAATGACGAGACCCCAGCGGATCAAAACTAGGCAGCTTGGAGGGCGCTACCCTCCGTCCCGTTCTCGTCCCCGGCCCTCTGCGCATCCAGATAGTCGGCCCACGCCTGAAGCATCTCGCGGCGCTGCTCGAGAAAGGTCGTCCGGTTGTACGCGCGACCATTGGCATCGCGCACCGCATGACCCAGCTGCATCTCGATGAAGCGTGAGTCGACCCCGAGCCGCTCCTCCAGGATCGTTCGCGCCATCGCGCGAAAGCCATGGGCGCTCATCTGGTCCTTGTAGCCGAGCCGATGCAGCGCCCCGTTCACGGTATTCTCGGACATTGGCCGCCCCCTCCCGCGCGCGCTCGGAAAAACGTAGCGATCTTGGCCCGACAACATCTTCATCTCTCGCAGAATGGCCACAGCCTGTCTCGGCAGGGGAACGATCAACGGAAGTCCGCCCTTCCCGGGCTGATACGCCCACTCTGCGGTCCCAAGATTCACGTGGGTCCACTCCATCGACCGCAACTCGCCTGGGCGCACGAAAAGCAGCGCCGACAGCTTCAACGCAGCCGTGGTCGGCGGGTAGCCGGCATACCCGTCGATCGCGCGCAGCAAACCGGGGAGCTCGGACGGATCGGTCAATGCGGGGTGATGCCGGGTGCGGGCAGATCGCAGCATGCCCCGTAGATCGGCGGTCTGGTCGCGCTTGGCACGTCCAGTGGCAATGGCGTAGCGAAACACCGCCGACAACGCCGAACGTGTCCGGTGAGCGGTGTCGATTCTCCCCGTCTGCTCTATGGCCCGCAAGACGGGCAGGATCTGAACGGGCTCGATCTCCCCAATGGGCATCGAACCCAATTTCGGGAACACGTACAGCTCCAGGCGGCGCAAGGTCCGCTCCGCTTGCTTCGGGACCACCTCGTGCCGGTAGAGGTTTTCGTGCCATTCCCGTGCCACCGTCTCCAACGAGCGCTCGGAACTGGTGGCAGCAGAGCGCCTCTGCGCCCGGCGCTGCGCGGCGGGATCGATACCGTCGCGGATATCCTCCAGATAGCCGTCACGCTTGCGGCGTGCTGC
>RECA01000042.1 GCA_007692435.1 Thioalkalivibrio sp. | reverse complement strand
CGCTCCGGCACCATCCCTGAGCCACACAGTCAGGTTACTGTCCCCGGAATGCCCGCACAGCACGAAATGCGGTACCACGCCTTGTGTTACCAAGCGAGACCTGACCCCATTCGCTTGACTAAACCCGGATGACACGCACCCGACCCATGAAGGCCCCGAACCTTCCCCCGGTTACCAGGGTGGGTGTCCTGCAGCATGCTCCCGGTCCACGGTGCCTCTACGAGCCCGCAGAGAACCGCCCCGCAACAAAAAAGCCGGGGGTGTGTAGGTCACCCCCGGCTTGACGCACGGCAATGGCAAAGGCCGCGCCTCGCCTTGTTGAATCTCAGTCGAGAACGCGCGGTGTCACGAAGACCAGCAGCTCAGCCTTGTCGGACTGGGCGGTGCGGTTGCGGAACAGGTTGCCCAGAATCGGAAGGTCTCCGAAGAAGGGCACGGACTCCAGGCGCTCCAGGTTGGTGATCTCGTAGACGCCGCCCAGCACGACGGTCTCCCCATTCGCCACGACGACCTGTGTCTCGACCTCGCGCTTGTTGATCAGGGGGTTGCCCTGAACGGTGCGTGAGAAGTCCGGCTCGTCCTTCGTGACCCTGATCGCCATGATCACGTTGCCGTTCGGCGTGATCTGCGGCGTGACCTCGGTCAGCAGCACCGCGTCTCGAAACTCGACCTGCGTACCCTGATCACCCACGCTCAGGAATGGAATCTCCTGGCCCTGCTTGATGGTGGCCGTTTCCCCATTCGCGGTGATCACGCGCGGGCTGGAGATGATCTCGCCACGGCCTTCCACCTGCAGCGCACTCAATTCCAGGTCAAGCAACAAGTCAGGACGAAGGATCGTGAAGGCCACGCTCGGCGCGTCCGGGACCGGCAGTGCAACGTTCAGCCGATCGTTGATCGCGGGGATGCCCCCACCCCGGGCGACTTGGTCCGACCCATCAAGCGTCCCGGACACGCCGCTTCGTGTCCTTCCCGTCTCATCGAAGCCCGTCACGCCAAACCGCACACCCAGGTCCCTACGGAAGTTGTCGTCTGCGATCACCACGCGGGTCTCGATCAGCACCTGCTGGGTCGCCACGTCGAGGCGCTGGACCAGGCGTCGGATGGATTCGATCTGCTCCTGGGTATCCCGGATGATCAGGGTGTTGGTCCGGGCGTCGACCGAGACGCTGCCCCGATCGGATAGGAAGGACATGCGACGGTCCGTGCCATCGCCCGTGCGACCGCGGTCACGGTCGTGGATCAGGCGCCGAATGGACTCCGCCTGGGTGAAGTTCACCGAGATGAACTCGGTGCGCAGCGGTGCCAGGTCCTCCTGCTCCTTCAGGGCCTCCAGCTCGCGGCGCTCGCGCTGCGCGATCTCCTCGCGCGGCGCGACGTAGATCACGTTGCCAGTCATGCGCTTGTCCAGGTCGCGGACCCTCAGCACGATGTCCAGGGCCTGGTCCCAGGGAACGTTGTTCAGGCGCAGCGTGATGTTGCCGGTCACCGTGTCGCTGACGACGATGTTCAGGTCCGTGAAGTCCGCCAGCAGCTGCAGTACCGACCGGACCTCGATGTCCTGGAAGTTCAGCGAGAGCCGCTCGCCGACGAACTCCTCCCGCTCGACCCGGATGGCCTCGCGTTCCTCCTCGGACAGCGGCGCCAGCTCGATCACGAAGTTGCGGTCCGCCTGGTAGGAGAGGACGTCGTATTCGCCCGTGGTGTTGATCACCATGCGAACCCGCTCGTCGCGCTCCCGCGCGGTGTCGATGCTCACGACCGGCGTGGCGAAGTCGACCACGTTCATGCGCCGCACGAGGTCGTCATCCATCAGCACACGCGGAAACACCAGTTCCACCCGCCCGGCCTGTTCCTGGACTTCCACCGAGACGCCCGGCCGCGAGAGCTCGATCATTACGCGCCCCTGGCCTTCCTCCCCGCGGCGGAAATCGACATCCATGATCTCCGGGGGCCGCGCACTGCGGACTCCGGCGCGTCCCGGCGCGGGGTCGGCCTCGGCCGCGGCACGCGGCTCGGGGGTGGCCGCAACGGGCTCGGCCCGGGCCACGCCGGCGCCGATGGTGAGGATCAGGTTGTTGCCTTCGACCCGGCTGCGGTAGTCCGAACCCTGGTTCAGGTTCACGACCACGCGCGTCCGCTCGCCCGCCTCGACGGCCGTGACGGACTCGAGCGGGCCAATGTTGAGCTCGGTGGTTCGCGCCGCGAGCCGGTTGGATACGCCCGGCAGATCGAGCGCGATGCGCGGGGGTGAATCGATGACGAAGATGTTGGGATCAGGGGGCGCATCGGAGAACTGCAGGGCGAGCTGTGTCTGGCCCGAGCCAAGCCCCGTGGCCCTCACGTCCTGAAGTTCCTGAGCCGACAACGGCGCGGCCGCGAGAAGGGCCAGGCTTGCCAGCCAGAGCAGCACCGCTCCCGTTGCACGCCACTGCGTGCGCGCCTGGCGCATTGTGCCAGACGTGCTGTCACATTCCACGTTCATGCCTGTACCCCCCCTGAGATGTCATTCCGTCAACGCGATGGAGTTCTCGCGCTCCATGTACCCACCGAAGGCATCCGGCACCACCTCGACCAGGCGAATCGACCGCGGGGTGATCTCGGTGATACGTCCGAAATTCTGCCCCATGTAATTGCCCGCGGTCACCGACTGGATCGTGCGGTCCGGCGTCCTGACCAGAGCATAGCGTACACCTTCCTGCTCCAGCGAGCCGACCATGCGCATCGAATCCAGCGGGTAGCTTTCCAGCGGTTCGCGCGGCCGGTCGAAATCGACATCCACATCACCGGGGATGCCGACGGGCTCGGCCTCGAGGGGTCGCGCGATCACGGTGGAGTCGAACGGCGAGCGCTCGTGTCCGGGATACAGGTAGGGCTCGTGCGGCTCGACCGTCGGCATCGGCTCGATGTCGCCGCCGGGCCGCGCGTTGACCTCCTCGATGTATTGCTGCAGGTCGGAGGTGTCGCGCTGGCAGCCGGTGAGGGCCAGTACAAGCGCGGCAGCCAGCACCACGAACCAGGGAAGGGAAACGCCACGGGTGACCATCAACCTTCCTCCAGATAGCGGTAGGTCCGGGCCACCGCGTCCATCAGCAGATCACTGTCCGATTCGCCGGTCCGAATGAAGACATTGTGCACGGTGACGATGCGGGGCATCGCGGAGACACCGCTGACGAACTCCGCGAGTTCCTCGTAGGTACCGCGCAACCGCAGCTGAATCGGGACGTCGGCGTAGAAGGTCTGGTTGACCTCGGGCCGCGGCTGGAAGAGTTCGATCTCGAGGCCCACCGTGAGCGCCGTCTGGGAGATGTCCACCAGCAGGCTCGGGATCTCGGCGGTGCTGGGCAGGAGCTGCAGCAGCGAGGCGAACATGCGCTCGATCTCTTCGAGCTGCGCCTCGTAGGCCGGCAGGGCGGCCGCCCGGCTCTGCTTCTCCTCGAACTCGGCGCGCAGCTGGATCTCCTGCCGCTCGCCACGTTCGAGCACCTCCAGCTGGTCCTTGATCAGGAACCAGTAACCCGCCCCGAGCAGGGCCCCGATGATCAGCACGACGATGAAGCCCTTGACGATCCCGGGCGCCTCGCCCATGTTCTGCAAGTCGACTTCGTTGATCGCTTTCCAGTCCATTACGAGGCCCCCTCTTCTGTTTCCTCGTTCTCGGCCGGCCGCGTCTGCTCGGCGTCGAGGCGGAAGTCACGCACCTGCAGCGGACCCTCCTGGCGGGTCTCGATGATCTGCAGTGCCGGCTCCTCCAGCCACGGCGAGTCCTCGAAGCGGCGCATGAGTGCCGAGATGCGGGCGTTGGACTCCGCGAGGCCCACGAGTCGTATGCGTTCGCCTTCCTGCCGCAGCTCGCGGAAGAAGGTGCCCTCCGGAAGGGTGGTTACCATCTGGTCGAAGAGGTGCACCGCCTCCGGGCGGCTCGCCTGCAGGGTCTGGATCACATCGATGCGGTCGATCACTGCCTGCCGCTGCTGATCCAGCTCGCGGATCCGGGCGATCTGGCGATCCAGCTCACGGATCTCGGTCTGCAGAATCTGGTTGCGCGTGTCCTGATGGTCGATCAGAAGATTGACGTAGGTGTGGGCGCCGAATACCAGTCCGACGCCGACCAGGGCCGCAACCCCGACCATCGCGTAGAACTGCTTGCGGCGCTCGGCACGGCGCTGTTCGCGCCACGGCAACAGGTTGATGTAGATCATCCCACGAACCCCCGCATGGCCAGGCCGCAGGCCGTCAGCGTGGCCGGCGCGTCATTGAGGAAGCGCTGCCGGTTCACCCGGCGTGCGACGGGCATTCCCCGGAACGGATCGGCGATCAGCACCGGCGTGCCGGTGACCTCCTCCAGCTGCTCATCGATGCCCGCGATGGAGGCGCAGCCGCCACCGAGGAAGATCTGGTCGATGGTGTCCTGGGGCCGGGTCACGTAGAAGTACTGCAGCAGCCGCTGGACCTGGTCCATCATGCTTTCCTTGAAGGGCTCCAGCACCGACACCGCGTAGTCAGGCGGCAGTTCGCCGTGAATCTTGGCATTGCCCGCCTGCTGCATGTCCATGTCGTAGCGGCGCATGATCTCCTCGGTGAGGAGCCGGCCGCCGAAGTCCTGCTCGCGCGTGTAGATGACGCCCTGTTCCTGGCTCATCACGTAGACGCTGGTGACCTGCGCGCCGACGTCCACCACCGCGACGATCGGCTTCTGATCGCGGTCCGGCAGCTGGTCCAGCAGCAGCGCCGACGCATTCTCCACCGCGTAGGCCTCGACATCCACGAGGTCTGCGGTCAGATTCGCCGCCTCCGCGATCGCGACGCGCGACTGGACGTGCTCCTTGCGCGATGCCACCACGAGGACGTCCAGCAGTTCCGGGTTCGCGGCGGTCTTGCCCAGGACCTGGAAGTCGATGCTGACGTCCTCGATGTTGTACGGAATGTACTGGTCGGCCTCGACGCTGACCTGGCCCTCGAGTTCGGCCTGGCTCAGGCTGCTCGACAGCCGGAGGGTCCGCGTGATGATGGTCGAGGACGGCACCGCCATCGCGCAATGCCTGAGCCGTGTTCCGGAACGCTTCACCGCGCGCTCCAGAGCCGCGCCGATCGCCCCGGAATCGCGGCACTCCTTGTCGACCACCGCCCCCTCCGGGAGCGGCTCCACGCCGAAGGCCTCGACCTTGTAGCCGCCGCCACTGCGACTCAGTTCTAGAACCTTGATCGCGGCAGCGCTGAAATCGACCCCGAGCAAAGCCTGGCGCTTTTTCCCCAGTCCTAGCACACCGCCCCCCTGATGTTCGCGTGCCGCAGGGCTTATACTATACCCGTTCCCTGCGATTTACACGTGTTTACGCTTCGATGATAGTCCGCTTTAACAGGTCGTCGCAAGCAGCTCTCTCATCGCACCAAACTTCTCTTCCCGGACCCGAACCTGATGCCATGCGACTCTTCCTTCGTGTAACGCTCGCCCTTCTGTTCCTTGCCTTTGGCGCGGGCATGGCCGCGGTCGCCGTCTTCCTGGGTCTATATCTCTACTATGCACCGGGACTGCCCGCCGTCGACTCGCTGCGCGAGGTCCGGCTGCAGACCCCGATGCAGGTCTACAGCGCCGACGGCCAACTGATCGGCGAATTCGCCGAGCAGCGCCGCGAGCCCATTGCCGTTTCCGAGATGCCGGAACGCCTGCTCCAGGCCTTCGTCGCGGCCGAGGACGAGCGTTTCTACCAGCACCGCGGGGTGGACCCGCTGGGCCTGCTGCGCGCCGGCATCCACGTCTTCAGCACCGGCGAGCGCACACAGGGCGGCAGCACAATCACCATGCAGCTTGCGAGGAACTTCTTCCTGACCCGCGATCGCACCTATGAGCGCAAGCTCCGGGAGATCTTCCTCGCGCTGCAGATCGAACGTGAGCTGACCAAGGACGAGATCATCGAGCTCTACCTGAACAAGATCTTCCTCGGGCAACGCGCGTACGGTGTCTCCGCAGCCTCCAGAGTCTATTTCGGCCGCAGCCTCGAAGAACTTGAGCTCGATCAGATCGCGATCCTCGCGGCACTGCCCAAGGCGCCCTCCACCACCAACCCGATCACCAGTCCCGAACGGGCCCAGAACCGGCGCAACTACGTGCTGCGGCGGATGCTGCAGCTCGGCATGATCACCCCCGAGGAACACGCGGATGCCGTCGCGCGGCCCGTGCTGGGCCAGCGTCACGCGGCCTCCACCGAGGTGGATGCCCATTGGGTCGCGGAGGCCGCGCGCCAGATCGTGGTGAACCTCTGGGGTGACGACGCCTACGTTCGCGGCCTGCGCATCCACACGACCATCGACGGCGCTGCGCAGGAAGCGGCGAACGCGGCCCTGCGTGACGGCCTGATCGCCTACGACCAGCGCCACGGGTACCGGGGTCCCGAAATGCGCCTCGAGGCCTCCCTGGTCGAGGATCCCGATGCCCGCAGGCAGATCCTCGCGGAACTGGGCGCCAGCGGGCGCCTGCTGTTTCCGGCGGTAGTGCTCGAATCGGACGACGGGGGCGTGCTGGTGGACGGCGCCGGCGTCGGCGAACACCGCCTCGCGGGGGAGGCCCTCGACTGGGCGAAACCGTCCGGAACGTCCGTGCCCGATTGGCTCCGGCGCGGCGACGTGGTGCGCATCCAGCCCACCACCGAGGGCGACTGGCGGCTCAGCCAGGTCCCGGAGGTCACCGGCGCGGTCGTCGCGCAGGCACCCGGCGATGGCGCCATCCTGGCGCTGGCGGGCGGCTTCGACTTCTTCGACAACCGCTTCAACCGCGCGCTGCAGGCCGAACGGCAGCCCGGCTCCGCGTTCAAGCCGCTGCTGTACGCGCTGGCCCTGCGGGACGGCATGATGCCCACGAGCACCGTGATGGACGCGCCGCTGGTCCTCGGGGACCCCGCCCTGGGTGCGGAGTGGCGGCCGGAGAACTACTCGCGCAGTTTCCGCGGCGCCACGACCCTGCGCGAGGCGCTGGCCAGCTCGCGCAATCTGGCCTCGATCCGCCTGCTGAACACCGTCGGCGTGGAGAAGACCCATGCGGACCTGGGCCGCTTCGGACTGCGCCGGGCGCAGCACCCGCGGAGCCTGTCGCTGGCACTGGGCACCGGAACCCTGACCCCGGTCGAGATGAACAACGCCTACATCCCCTTCGCGAACGGGGGCTACCTGACCACGCCGTGGCTGATCACCCGCATCGAGGCGGTCGACGGCACGCTGCTCTACCAGGCCCCGACCGAGCGCGCCTGCCCGGCGCCCTGCGAGGACCCCGCCGGCCAGCAGCTCCCACTCGTTGCCGCCCAGGGTCCGCTGCAGTTCGCCGAACCGGTGCCGACCCTGGAGCCTGGAATCGCCTGGCAGATGAGCCAGATGCTGGGCGGTGTGATCCGCTCCGGCACCGGGCGCCGCGCGCTGGAACTGGGGCGGGAGGATCTGGCCGGCAAGACCGGCACCACCAACTCCTACCGCGACGCGTGGTTCGTGGGCTTCAACGCGGAACTCGCGGCAACCGCCTGGATCGGCTTCGACGACAATCGCGAGCTGGGTTCGCGCGAGGCGGGCGCCCGCGCGGCGCTGCCGATCTGGATGGGATTCATGCAGCGTTCGCTGGCCGGCACGCCGGAGGCCCCGATCGAACGCCCCGAGGACCTGGTCGAGGTGGCCCTGCTTCCGGAGACGGGGCAACGCACCACCGACGACGATCCCCGTGGCTACCGGGAGTGGCTGCTCCCCGAACAGATCCCGGAACGCGGCGCGAGCGTGCCCGCTGCCACCGACGACCCGGACACCCGGGAAGACCGCGGGCGCCGCATCGAATCGCAACCCGAATTCATCTTCTGAGCCTGCACATGGCGATGCCAGAATCCAGGGCCCGTCAGCGTCTGGCCGAGGAGGCCGCGCGCATCATCCTCGAGGAGGGCGTGCGGGACTACGGTCTGGCCAAGCGCAAGGCCGCGGATCATCTCGGGATGAGTGGGCGGCGCGAGATGCCCGCGAATACCGAGGTGGAGGCCGCGGTGCTGGAGCGCAACCGGCTGTTCGCGGGTGCGGAGAACCGGCGCGAGTACCTCGACCGTCTCCGTGTGGCAGCCGTGGTGATGGAACGTCTGGCCGGACTGGAGCCGCGGCTGGTCGGGCCGCTGGTCATCGGCATCCTCGAACCGCAGCCGCTGATCAACCTGCACGGCTTCGCGGAGACCGTGGAGGAGGTCATCTTCCAGCTCGGGGACATGGGCATCCAGTGCCGGAGCGGGGAACGGCACTATCGGGGCGGCCAAGGGGCGCGGGCGCCCTTCCTCAGCTTCCGCGGTCCCGAGGGGCTCGACATCGAGCTCACCGTGTTCCCGGCCGACGGCATCCGCCAGGCGCCGCCGTCACCCATCGACGGCCGACCCATGCGCCGTCTCGGTCTGCCAGCCGTGCAGGAACTCATCGCTGAAGCCGAGGCCGACCTGGCACCCTCCGACTGACGTCACCCCCCGCGGTAGCTCTGAACCGTCTCCACCAGCGCCGCGACCCGGTCGGGATCGATGCCCGGGTGGATCCCGTGACCAAGATTGAAGACATGGCCGGTGGGAAACGGAAAGCCGTCCAGGATCCGTGTCGCCTCCGCCCGGACCACGTCGTCGCCGGCGTAGAGCACGGAGGGGTCCAGGTTGCCCTGCAGCGCCACCCGATCCCCCACCCGGTCGGCCGCCTCCGCGATCTCGATGGTCCAGTCGAGGCCGAGCGCGTCGGCACCGGCATCGGCCTGCCATTCGAGCCACGCACCGCCGCCCTTGGTGAAGAGGGTCACCGGCACCCGCCGGCCCTCGTGTTCGCGCGGCAGTTCGTTGATGATCCGTTGCATGTAGGCCAGCGAGAACTCGCGGTAGTGCCGCGGCGTCAGGGAGCCGCCCCAGGTGTCGAAGATCATCACCGCCTGCGCGCCCGACCGGATCTGCGCCTGCAGGTAGGCGGATACCGCCGCCGCCACCTTCTGCAGCAGCGCGTGCATCGCCTGCGGTTCGCCGTAGAGCAGCCGCTTGGTCTCCGCGAAGTCCCGCGAGCCCGCGCCCTCGATCATGTAGGTGGCCAGCGTCCAGGGACTGCCCGCGAAGCCGATCAGCGGCACCGTGCCGTTCAGCTCGCGCCGGATCAGGCGCACGGCGTCCATCACATAGCGCAGTTCCTGCTCCGGATCGGGAACGGGGAGCCGCTCGATGGCATCCAGCGAGCGCACGGGGTCGCGGAAGCGCGGACCCTCGCCCGTCTCGAAATAGAGACCGAGCCCCATGGCGTCCGGCACCGTCAGGATGTCCGAGAACAGGATCGCCGCATCGAGCGGGAAGCGCGCGAGCGGCTGCAGGGTGACCTCGCAGGCCAGTTCCGGGTTCTGGCAGAGATCCATGAAGCTGCCGGCCCGGGCGCGCGTCGCACGGTACTCCGGGAGATAGCGGCCGGCCTGGCGCATGATCCAGATCGGCGTGCGATCCACGGGCTCGCGCATCAGTGCGCGCAGCAGTCTGTCGTTGGCCAGATCGGTCATTGTCGTCGTCCGGTTGATTGTGGCCGGCGCGGGGCTCGCGGCCGGCCCGATGCGATGGCCGGGCTCAGCCGCCGGCCGGGCCCTGAAGCCGAGCGCGCACCTGGCGGCTCACCTCGCCCATGTCGGCCCGCCCCAGCAGCACGGGCTTGAGGACGGCCATCACCTGGCCCATGTCCTTCGGGCCGGAGGCGCCGGTCTCCGCAATGGCCTGCTCGATGAGGATCGTGACGGCGTCGGGTTCCAGCGCTTCGGGCATGAACTCCCGGATCACCGCAACCTCGGCCTCCTCGATGGCCGCGAGATCGTCGCGCTCGCCGCGCCGGTACTGCTCGATCGAGTCCCGCCGCTGCTTGAGCATGCGGTTCAGGATCGCCAGCACCGCGTCGTCGTCCGCCTCGCGACGCTCGTCGACCTCGAACTGCTTGATTTCCGATTGAATCAGCCGCAGCGCACCGAGCCGGTTCCGGTCGCGCGCACGCATCGCGACCTTGACCTCCTCGCCGATCCGGTCTTTCAGGGACATCAGTGGGGCCCCGGACGGGAGGGTTCAGTACATCCGCACGCGGCGGGTGATGTCACGGGAATTACGCTTGAGTTGACGCTTCACGGCTGCCGCCGCCTTGCGCTTGCGCTCGGTGGTGGGCTTCTCGTAGGACTCGCGGCGGCGGACCTCGGACACCACACCGGCCTTTTCGCAGGTGCGCTTGAAGCGCCGCAGCGCGACTTCGAAGGGCTCGTTTTCGCGTACTCGAACGTGGGGCATAAACTCTCCATAATGAACAGGTTGAATGTGCGCGCCGGTCAGGGCCGGCCATGCCCGACTCGAGTCGGGCATGGCAGGAAACCGGTTATGATAGATCAAAGTCTTTGCGAGAAAAAGCACGAATCCGCCTACGCAGCCCGCGAGGCTCACGCTATCATGCCTGCCATGAAGACCCTGAACGTCGACCTCGGTTCCAGAAGCTACCCGATCCACGTGGGTCGGGGACTGCTGCGCGAACCGGAATTGCTGCGCCCGCACCTGCGCGGGCAGCGCCTGGTGGTGGTCAGCAACGAGACCGTGGCGCCGCTTCACGGCGAGCGTCTCAGGGCCCTGCTCGACGGCCACGACTTCACCTGGATCGACCTTCCGGACGGCGAGCGCTACAAGACGCTGGCCACGGTGGAATCCATCCTGACCCGCATGCTGCAGGCGCGGTTCGACCGCGGCACCACCCTGATCGCGTTCGGCGGCGGCGTGGTGGGCGATATCGCCGGCTTCGCCGCGGCCGTGTACCAGCGCGGCATCGACTTCATCCAGGTGCCCACCACCCTGCTCTCCCAGGTGGACTCCTCGGTGGGCGGCAAGACCGGGGTGAACCATCCCCTGGGCAAGAACATGATCGGCGCCTTCCACCAGCCCCGCGCGGTGATCATCGACATCGACACCCTCCAGACGCTGCCGCCGCGCGAACTGCGGGCCGGGGTGGCGGAGGTGATCAAGTACGGCCTGATCCAGGACGCCGGGTTCTTCGACTGGCTGGAGGCGCACATCGAGCGCCTGCTGGCACTCGAACCCGAGATCGTGATCGAGGCCATCCACCGCTCCTGCGCCTGCAAGGCCGAGGTGGTCGCCGCCGACGAGCGCGAGTCCGGCCGCCGTGCGCTGCTGAACCTGGGCCACACCTTCGGCCACGCGATCGAGACGGGCATGGGGTATGGCGAGTGGCTGCATGGCGAGGCGGTCGGCACCGGCATGGCCATGGCCGCCAGGATGTCCGAGGCGATGGGCTGGCTGGAGCCGGCGGACAGGGAGCGCGCCGAGTCGCTGATCGCCCGGGCGGGCCTGCAACTGCAGCCGCCGGAACAGATCGACGCCGCGCGCTTCCGCGAGCTGATGGCCATCGACAAGAAGGTGATGGACGGCCGGCTGCGTCTCGTCCTGCTGCAGGCGATCGGCGCGGCGGTGGTCACCGCCGACTTCCCGCCGGAGGCGCTGGAGGCCACCCTGCCCGCCGCCTCCAGCCTGGCGACCGGTGCCAGCTGAATCGTCAGCGGCGATGGGCCCCCTCGTCGCGCCGCGGCTCGCGCCGTACGCGGCGCTGGCCGAGCGTTCCGCGGGCCGCCGCCATCCCGAGCCGCCCCCGAATCACCGGAGCGAATTCCAGCGCGACCGCGACCGCATCGTGCACAGCACGGCCTTCCGGCGCCTCAAGTACAAGACGCAGGTCTTTGTCAGCCACGAGGGCGACCTGTTCCGGAACCGCCTCACGCACTCCCTGGAGGTGGCACAGATCGCGCGTTCCAGCGCACGTGCGCTCGGACTGAACGAAGACCTCACCGAGGCCATCGCGCTGGCCCACGACCTCGGACACACGCCCTTCGGCCACGCCGGTCAGCGGGCGCTGAACAACTGCATGCGCGATCGCGGCGGCTTCGAGCACAATCTGCAGTCCTTGCGCATCGTCGACCTCCTGGAGCAGCACTACGCGGAATTCGATGGCCTGAATCTGACCTTCGAGACCCGCGAGGGGATCCTGAAACACTGCTCCCAGGAGAATGCGCGCCGGCTGGGGCCGGTTGCCGAGCGGTTCCTGAACGGGCGCCAGCCGAGCCTCGAGGCCCAGCTGACCAACGTGGCGGACGAGATCGCGTACAACAACCACGACATCGACGACGGACTGCGCGCCGGATTGCTGACCATGGAGCAGTTCTGCGAGGTCGAGCTGTTCCGGGTTCGCTACGAACAGGTGCGCCGAAGCTACCCCGGTCTCGAGGCCCGTCGGGTTCGCCACGAGACCGTGCGGCGCATGATCGACACCCTGGCCTCCGACCTGATCACCGCCAGCCGCGAGGCCCTGCTCGATGCCGGCGTCGACAGCCTGGAGGCGGCGCAACGCTTCCCCGAGCCGCTGCTCCGTTTCAGCCCGGAGATCGCGCGCCAGAACCGGGAACTCAAGCGCTTCCTGCGCCAGAACCTGTACCATCACCACCGGGTATACCGGATGACGGTGAAGGCGGAACGCATCGTGACCGATCTCTTCTTCGCCTTCATGGAGGATACCAAGCTGCTGCCGGAACACTTCCAGACGCACGCGCGGCAACTGGCCGAGGCCGACGAACACGGGCTCGCGCGGGGGGTCGCCGACTACATTGCCGGAATGACCGACCGTTTCGCCATTCACGAACACCAGCGCGTCTTCGACCTGCGCACCCTGATCTGAGCCTGTCGCCATGTCCCTGCCCCCCGACTGCCTGGCCGAACTGAAGCTCCAGCAGGCCCCGTTCGACTCGGTGCCGAGCGAGGACTTCATCTATACCGACAGCCTGATCGAGGACACGGTGGCTGCCGCCGTCCAGGCGATCGACATGTCCGGGGCGATGCTGCTGATCACGGGCGAGACCGGCTCGGGCCGCAGCATGCAACTGATGCGGCTGCTCGGCTCCCTGCCCGAAAACTTCGAGCTGATCGCCTTCCGGGCGCGACTGAACACCCGCTTCGAGGCCGTGGACTTCACCATCCGCAGCCACCTGCAGGCCGGTGGTCACGACGATCCCGACCGGGCGCTGAGCGACCTGATGAGCGAGCGCATCCGCGCGGGCTCCGACCCGGTGATCGCGGTGGACGACGCCCACCTCCTGGGCATGGACATCATCAACATCCTGCTGCGCATGCGGGCCGAGATCCTGGACGCCGAGGGCCGCGCCCCGCGCCTGGTGCTGGTGGGCGACCAGGTCCTGCTGCGCCGCCGCCTGCAACTGCGCCCGTCCGACGAAAACCAGATCGCCCGGTTCACGCTGCGCCCCTTCAGCCTCGAGCAGACCGCCGCATATCTCACGCACCGCCTGCGCGCGGCCGGCATGGCCGACCCGGGCGAGATCCTCACCGAGGACGCGATTGCCGACCTGCAGGCAGCCAGCAGGGGGCTGCCGGGCCCGCTGAACGAGCAGGCGAACGCGTGGCTGGAGCGGCTGTGCCGGGCACGCCGGGGCGAGGAGGAGGAATCGGAACCGGAGCCGGAACCGCTTCGAGACGACCGGATGGCGGCCTTCGCGCGCGGGATGCCTCCGCTCGGCGTGACCGGGGACCCACCGGACGAGCCGCCGGAGGACCTCACGCCAATCGGACGGCGCGAATCGTCGCAGCAGGCCGGGGAGCCGGAACAGGCGCCGGCACCGGACGAAGACTGGGACCCGTACACCGGCCGCATGCAGAAGCGGGCGTCGGAACCGGACGGGGACAAGGTGCCGTTCTGGAGCCGCAGCTGGTTCGTGCCCGTGGTGGCCGCGGTGGTCGCCTTGCTGATCCTCGCGCCCTTCGCGCGTCATCTCCTGGAGCGCCCCGAACCGCCACCGACCACCACCGTACAGCTGCCCCTGCCGGTGGCTCCGGAAGAGGCGCCTGAGCCGGCCCCGGAGGCGGCCTGGCCCGACGACCAGGACGTGGTGGAGCTGCCCTTCGACGACCGGGTGCCGGCGGAGATACCCCCGGGCGAGCCGCCAGCCGCTGAAACACCGGGTGCGCCACCGGCCCCCGAGACCGCCCCCGAGACCGCCCCAGAGCCCGTTCCCGAACCTGCCCCGGAGCCGCCACCACCGCCGGAACCCGAGCCGGAGCCCGCACCGGAACCGGCGCCACCACCGCCCGAGCCGGAGCCCGAGCCTCCTGCCGAGCCCGCACCCCCGGCCACGGAGCCGGTGGATCTCGCCGCGGACCGTGCGTGGCTTGAGCGGCAAAGCGGGGACAACTTCACCATCCAGCTGGCCGCCGCCCCGGACCTCGACGGGGCGCGCCGCTTCGTCGAGCAGCACCAGCTCACCGGCATCCGGTACATACCCACCCGCTTGAACGGACGTGACTTCGTGGTGGCCCTGGCCGGCAGCTTTGCCAGCCGCCCCGCCGCGGAACAGGCCCTCGAGAACCTGCCCGCCGGCGTTCGCGACGGCCAGCCCTGGATCCGCTCCCTGGGGTCGGTCCAGGACATCCAGCGCTGAACGGTCCCCGGGCAGCAGCCGGAAGCGCAGGCCGCGCCCGGACCAACCGCAGAGCGTGATGACAGGACGGATCCCACAGGCCTTTATCGACGACCTGCTCGAGCGCACGGACCTCGTCGAACTCGTCCAGCGCCACGTGCCGCTGAAGAAATCGGGCAGCGAGTTCTCGGCCTGCTGCCCGTTTCACGCCGAGAAGACACCCTCCTTCTACGTCTCGCCGCAGAAGCAGTTCTATCACTGCTTCGGCTGCGGGGCCCACGGCACCGCCATCACCTTCCTGATGGAGTACGAGAACCTCAGTTTTCCGGAGACCATCGACCAGCTGGCCGAGTGGGCGGGCCTCGAGGTTCCCCGGGAATCGGCGGGTCCGGAGACCGAGCCGCTCGCACCACTGCTCGAGGCACTGGAGGCGGCCTCCCGTTTCTACGTCGAACAGCTCCGGCAGACCCCGACCGCGATCACCTACCTGAAGGCGCGCGGCATCGACGGCGCCACCGCGCGGGACTTCGCGCTCGGCTGGGCGCCCGCCGGGACCGACACCCTGGCACGCGCCCTCGGCAACCGCTTCGGCACCGAGACCCTGCTCGCAGCCGGGCTGGCGGCGCGCCGTGACGACGGCAGCGTCCGCGACCGCTTCCGCGCGCGCATCGTGTTCCCGATCCGCGATCGCCGGGGCAGGGTCACCGGCTTCGGCGGCAGGCTGATCGAAGCCGGGGAACCCAAGTACCTGAACAGCCCGGAGTCCGCGGTCTTCCACAAGGGGCACACGATCTACGGCCTGTACGAGGCCCGCCGCGCCGAGACCCGCCTCGCGGAGCTGGTGGTCACCGAGGGCTACATGGACGTGGTCGGCCTGGCAAAGGCGGGCTTTCACCGCGCCGTCGCCTGCATGGGCACGGCGCTGACGCGTGGCCACCTCGAACTGCTGTTCCGCCAGGTGCCCCGCCTGGTGCTGTGCTTCGACGGCGACGCGGCCGGCCGCCGGGCGGCCTGGCGGTCCCTGGAGCAGGCCCTGCCGTTGATTCAGGGCATGCGGGAGGTCCGGATGCTGTTCCTGCCCGAGGGAGAGGACCCGGACAGCCTGGTGCGCCACGAGGGCCTGGAGGGATGGGAACGGCGCCTGGCCGGCAGCTCCGTGCTCTCCGAGACCTTCATGCGCCTGCTGGGCGAGCGCTACCCCCTGGACACCGCAGAGGGTCGCAGCCAGTGCGCCCACGCGGCGGTGACGCTGATCGGCACCGTGACCGACCCGCTGTTCCGGACTCAGCTCTGCGATCTCGTGGCCGAACACACGCGCACGCCCCCCGCGCAGGTCTTCGCCATGCTCGGCGAGCCCGCGGGGGCCCCGGCCGCGGGCGCCTCGATTGGGGCACCCGCGGCCGACGTCAGGAGCGGCACCGCGAAGCCGGATCGGCTGGGTCAGGGGGCGAGCCACGTGTGGTCGGCCCTGCTCGCGCGCGTGATGCAGTGGCCGCAGCAGGACTGGCGCGATCCCGCCCTCGAGCGCCTGCGCACGGCCGGCGGGCGCGGGCCGGAGATCCTGGGGGCGATCCTGGACCGGATCCAGGCAAGCCCCGGCATCACCACCGCCCGCCTGCTCGAGCATTTCCGGGAAGAGACCTATTTCCCCCGCCTGATGGCGCTGGCCGGTCAGTCCCTGGGTGAAGAGGATGCGGAACTTTCGCGACGCATTGCACTCGACAGCGCTAACCGTTTGTTTCGGGAGCACTGCCGTGATCGCATCCGGGACCTTGCCGCACGCGCGGACCGTCCGCTCAGCGAGGCGGAACGGGCGGAACTGCGCACTCTCCAGGCGCTGCTGGGCCGCGGCGCCGGGCCGGACGGAAACCGGGAATAAGCCCGACGCTCCCACGTCCAATCGGAACCGCCGCTTGAATCCACAGGCTACGCCCCAACCCTTCAGGTAAGCGTGGGGATGGCTGTCCGGCCATCGGATTCGTCCGACCACCGGATTCGGGCGAGCCAACTATACTCTCGTCAGGGCGCGATCGAGGCCGACAGGCAACCGCCCGGGCCTGCTCTTGCCACGGCTTTTCGCAACTGCAAAATCAGTATTCTCTGCTATACTGACAGATTCGGTTTTTAGACGTTATCCTCGGAGTACACACGCGATGAATCGTGAAGAGCAGCAGTCACAGCTCAAGGAACTCATTGCCAAGGGCAAGGAACAGGGCTACCTGACGTACACCGAGGTGAATGATCACCTGCCGGATTCGATCATCGATTCCGAGCAGATCGAAGACATCATCGCGATGATCAACGACATGGGCATCGCGGTGCACGAACAGGCGCCGGATGCCGATACCCTGCTCCTCGCCGACGGCAGCGTCTCCCCCGACGAGGACGCCGAGGACGCGGTTGCCGCGCTGGCCGCGGTCGACAGCGACTTCGGACGCACGACCGATCCCGTGCGCATGTACATGCGCGAGATGGGCACGGTGGAACTGCTGACTCGCGAGGGCGAGATCCGCATTGCGAAGCGGATCGAAGAGGGCCTGATGCAGGTCCTGTTCGCGCTCGCCCACCATCCGTCGGCGATCAACCAGCTGCTCGGCCAGTATCAGCGCCTGGTCGAGAACAACGGGCGCCTGACGGACCTGATCGTCTCCTTCATCAACCCCGAAATCGCCGATGGCGAGGCCATTGCCCGCGGCCTTGCAGATCCGGCCGACGCCGTGGCGACTCCCGCCCCTGCCCCCGCCCCGGCCGCAGCGAAACCCGCGGCGAACGACTCCCGCCAGGATGGCGACAGCGACGACGACGAGGAAGTGGAGGACACCGGCCCCGATCCGGAGGAGGCGCGGGTCCGGTTCGCACGCCTTGCGGAACTGCACCACGCCGCCAAGGAGGCCTGCGATCGCGGCGATCGCGAGGCCTACGGCCGGGCACGGGAGGAAACCGCGCGCTACTTCATGGAGTTCAAGCTCGTCCCCCGCGTGGTCGATGAGCTGACCTCCAACCTGCACAAGACCATCGACCGGATCCGCCGACACGAGCGCCAGATCATGAAGCTGGTCGTGGTCGACTCGCACATGCCCCGCAAGACCTTCCTCGACTCGTTCCCGAAGAACGAGACCAACCTGAACTGGATCCACGAGGCACAGAAGGCAAAGGGCCGGTACACCAACCAGCTCGCGCTGGTCGCGGACGACGTGGTGCGCCTGCAGAAGAAGCTGCTGGAGATCGAGCGCGAGGCCAACCTCAGCATTGCCGAGATCAAGGACATCAACCGGCGCATGTCCATCGGCGAGGCCAAGGCGCGCCGCGC
>RECA01000139.1 GCA_007692435.1 Thioalkalivibrio sp. | reverse complement strand
GGTTACCCTGGCGCCGGATGGCGGATGACGGGCTTCGCCCTCTTCCGCCCTACGCCTCTTTCATGGTCGCGGGCGGTCGGCGCAGAGATCCAGCCCCCTGATGGCATCGCGCAGATCCTCCAGATCGAGCGGCTTGCGCAGGACCGCGGGATTGCCGGGCAGATGCGTGCCCGGAAACACCACCGGGGCCTGCCCGGTCATCAGGATCAACGGCAGTGCCGGATAGCGGTCGTGCACGATGCGGCAGAGTTCCGCGCCATCCAGCACCGGCATCGACACGTCCGACAGCACCAGGTCGAAGTCGGGCCCCAGTCGCAGACGTTCCAGGCAGGCGAGCCCGTGTTCCACCGTCACGACGGTCGCGCCATCCATCTCCAGCAGACGCCGCACCGAGTCCCGGCTGCGGGGGTCGTCGTCGACCACCAGCACCCGCAGCGTCTCCGGCACCCGCGCGTCGACCGCCGGTCCCGGGGACCGGCTGCACGCGCGGGACTCATTCCAGCGGGGCAGCAGAAGGCGGAACTCGGAACCCTCCCCCACGCGAGAGTCGACCTCCAGCCGGGCCCCGGAGCGCAGCACGAACTCGTGCACCATGAACAGACCCAGGCCGTGTCCGCGCTGTTGCGCCTTGGTCGAGAACAGCGGCTCGAACAGGCGTGCGAGGATCCCGGCATCCATACCGCAACCGGAGTCCGCCACACGCAGCTGCACGAGGTCCTCAATACCGGCATCACCCAGGGCCACGGCCGCGGAACCCGGACGCGGCACCCGGGACCCCCCGATAAAGAGCCGGCCCCCTTCGGGCATCGCGTCGCGGGCGTTGAGTGCCAGATTCAGCAGTGCCGCCTGCAGAAAGCCGCCGTTGCTGCGGGCCGCCAACTGCGGCTCCAGCCTGAGCTCGAGCCGGATCCCGGGGGGCAGGACGTGCTTCAGGATCCGCACCAGTTCGGCGATCGCATCCTCCACATCCACCTGCTCGGCGGCAAATCCCCCGGCGCGGCTCAGCGACAGCATGCCTGAGGTCACCACCTTGGCCTGCCCGATCGCGCTGTGGGTCTCCTCCAGGACCTGAGCGACCTCGGGATCCGTCCCGGGACCCGTCACGGTCTCGTGCAGGTAGCGCATGTTCGCGTCGATCACGCCGAGCAGATTGTTGAAGTCGTGGGCCACGCCGCTGGCGAGGTGGCCGATCATCTCGCGCTGTCTCGCGGCCACCATCTCCGCGTAGGCGCGGTCCCGCTCGATCGTGCTGATCATCAGGCTGGCGAAGACCTGCAGGAAGCGGACCTCGGCCGAGGACCAGTCGCGCTCGTTCCTGACCGCGTCGAAGCCGACGAAACCGTTCAGCGCATCACCCTCCATCACGGGAACCAGGAGCATCGAACAGATGCCCTGGGCCGCGAGAAAGCCTTGCTCCGGGTGGTCCGGGGAGAGTTCGGAGACGCTCGGAATCACCACCGGAGCGCCGGCATTGAGCATCCGTGCGCATTCCGGCACGAGATCCCAGGAGATGTCACCAAGCATCTCGATCACCGGATGGATCCCCGGAGCGGTCCACTCGTGCGTGTTGCTGAAGGTCCTGCGTCTGCTGTCCGCGCTGAAGAGATAGGCCCGGTCGGTCCCGGTCAGCCCGCCCATGCGGGCCAGGGCCTCGTTGATCAGGTCGTCCATCCCCAGCCCGGGGCGCTGGAGGAACATCGCCGATAGCTCCAGCAGCCCCCGCTCCAGCCGTTCCCGCTGCCGGAGATCCTCCTGGTCATGGATGTGTTCGGTGAGGTCGAGGGCGGTCCCCGATATGCTCAGCGATCGGCCGCGCTCGTCGAACCGCACCCGGCCACGCTCACGCACGAACCGCTGCACGCCGTCCCGGGCCAGCACCCGGTGCTCGATCGAGTAGGCGCCGTCGGGGCGCAGGCACGCCGACTCCAGCTCCTGGCGCACCGCAGCACGATCCTCCGGGTGCACGAGGGAGATGAACAGGGCCAGCGTCGGCTTCAGGGATCCGGGTGCGATGCCGAGGATGCGGAAGGTCTCATCGCTCCAGAGGAGCTCGCCGGTGGAGTAGTCCAGACTCCAGCTGCCGAGCTGGGCGATGGCCTGCGCCTCGCGCAGCGCGGCTTCGCTGTGGGCGAGTTGCTCGAAGACCGGATCCTGCGGCGCCGCGGTCATCCGCCGTCCCGCGCCGGCTGTTGCCGACCTCCCCGCCGCGATCCCCGCCGCGACCCCCGCCTCGATCCCCGGGGCTCCGCGCCAGGGTTCGCAGCACGTACGGTCATGACGGATCGGCCGTCGATGCGCCCCTCAGGTGGATGCGGTAACCGACACCCCGAACCGGCAGGATCGCCAGATCGTCGACGCCGGATTCGCGCAGCTTGCGGCGGATGTTGGCCACGTGCACGTCCACGCTGCGGTCCTCAGCCGGCTTCGCCTCGCGGCTGCAGAGCGCCTCTCGGGTCACCGTGCGCCCCGGGTTCTGCATCAGCAGCAGCAGGATGCGTGCCTGCGTCTCCGTGAAGCGGACCGGCACCGCGTCTCCGTCCTCGCGGGCGAGGGTCATGTCGTCGCGCTCCAGCACGTAGGGTCCGACCCGGGCGCAGGCACGCGGGGGCGGTCCCAGGGAGTGACGGCGCAGCACGGCCCGAACCCGGGCGAGCAGCTCTTCCGGATCGAACGGCTTGGTCACGTAGTCGTCGGCACCGGCATCCAGCCCCGTGATCCGGTCCTGCAGGTCGTCGCGCCCGGTCACGATGATCACCGCCGCACGGGTGGATCGCAACAGTTCGCGCGCGAGATCCAGCCCGTCTTCGGAACCGAGGTTGAGGTCCAGCAGCACGAGGTCGACCTCGTTCTCGCGGCACACCTGACGCAGCACGGCGCCGCTGGAGACGTGGGTTACGAGGTGGCCCTCGCGGCGCAGGTAGCGTTCCAGCGCGCGGGCCATGCGGGCGTCATCCTCCACCACCACGACGCGTGTCGGGGTTACAAGGGAATCCATGCTTTCGGCTGCCGGGTACGCGTCAGTCTTCCAGGGTGTACACCGTTCCGCAGTACGGGCAGCGCATGCGTCCGTCGGGGGACTCGTCGATCGGCAGGTAGACACGCGGGTGCGACGCCCAAAGAGCGGTGTGCGAGGTCGGGCAATTCAGCGGAAGCTGGCTGCGGCGCACGGTGACCGCGGTCTCCGCATTGGCCGGCTTGAACCGCTCCTGCTGTTCGGCAGTGCGTGGGTTCGGCATCGTGTGCCCTCTCCTTTTCTGTTCTGTTGCGGGTGAATCCTGGGTCTCAGACGTAGGTCAGCCAGGCCTCGTGCTTCGGGTGCCTGCCCTTGACCACGTCGAAGTACAGCGACTGCAGACGCTGGGTGATCGGTCCCCGCGTGCCCTCGCCGATCGGCCGGCCATCCACCTCGCGGATCGGCGTGACCTCGGCGGCGGTCCCGGTGAAGAAGGCCTCGTCGGCAATGTACACCTCGTCGCGGGTGATCCGCTTCTCGACCACGCGCAGACCCTCCTCTTCCGCCAGCGCGAGGATGGTCCGGCGCGTGATGCCATCCAGGGCCGAGGTCAGGTCCGGCGTGTGCAGCATCCCGTCGTGGATCAGGAAGATGTTCTCGCCGCTGCCCTCGGCAACATAGCCCTCGGTATCGAGCAGCATCGCCTCGTCGTAGCCGCAGGAAACCGCCTCCTGCAACGCCAGCATGGAATTCATGTAGTTGCCGTTGGCCTTCGCCTTGCACATCGTCACGTTCACGTGGTGGCGGTTGTAGGAAGAGGTCCGCACGCGAATCCCGCGGGTCATGTTCTCCTCGCCGAGGTAGCTGCCCCAGGTCCAGGCCGCGACGATCACGTGAACCTGCAGGTTGTCCGCCCTCAGACCCATGCCTTCCGCACCATAGAAACACATCGGCCGGATGTAGGCGGTCTTGAGCCCGTTCTCCCGCACTGCGGCCACCTGTGCCGCGCTGAGCTCCTCCGCGGCATAGGGTATCCGCATCCCGAGGATGCGCGCCGAGTTGAACAGCCGCCGGGTGTGATCCTCGAGCCGGAAGATTGCGGTACCCCCCTCGGCCTCGTAGGCACGCACGCCCTCGAACACGCCCATCCCGTAGTGCAGCGTGTGCGTCAGGACGTGGGTGCGGGCATCGCGCCAGGGCACCATCTTCCCGTCCATCCAGATCACTCCGTCGCGATCCGCCATCGACATCGTCGGTCTCTCCTCAGTCAGTCTTCCCGGACGCCGCGGCATCGGCCGCGACATCCCCGAACAGTTCATCCCAGGTGTCCATCACCCGCCTTCGCAGCCTCCGCAGATCCTCCGGCGGGTTGGTCACGCGGGTGCTCTCGCCGGCCAGCGTCAGGCGGTGGATCCGGTTGCGCATGTGGCGGTAGGCATCGGCCAGGGCGGTCCCCAGTGCCTCGGTGATCAGGCCTGACCTTCCGAGCACCTCGAGCGTCCGAACCTTGTCGGGCCAGTCGCACACCTCCGGATGTTCGCGTGCATTGGACAGAACCCAGTATTGAACCATGAACTCGATGTCGGTAATACCACCACGGTCGCGTTTCAGGTCAAACACCTCGGGATCGCGCGATGCGTGCTCCTTCAGCATCCTGGCGCGCATCTCCACCACCTCCGTGCGCAGCGCGGCCGGATCGCGCGGTCGCCCGAGGATCCACCGGCGCAGCTCGGCGAAGCGCTGGCCCAGTTCCGCGTCCCCGGCGACGAACCGTGCACGCACCAGCGCCTGGTGCTCCCAGGTCCAGGCCGATCCCTCCTGGTAGCGCCTGAAGGCGTCCAGGCTGCTGACCAGCAGACCCGAGAGGCCGCTGGGTCGCAGCCGGGTGTCCACCTCGTAGAGGCGGCCGGCGGGCGTGAAGGCCCCGAGCAGGTGAACGACGCGCTGCGCCACGCGGCCGAAGAACTCGGAGTTCTCGATCACCCGCGGGCCACTGGTGCGGGCCGGTTCCCCCTCGCTGTCGTGCAGGAAGACCACGTCGAGATCCGAACCGTAGCCCAGCTCCAGGCCACCGAGCTTCCCGTAGCCGATGATCGCGAAACTTGCCCGGCGGCGCGCCCCCTCCGATCCGCACCATGGCTCACCGTGGCGCTCCACCATCAGGTTCCAGGAGAGTTCCAGCACCTGCTCCAGCAGCACCTCGGCCAGCCAGGTCAGGTGGTCGGAGACCCGCATCAGCGGCAGGTGTCCCATGATGTCGGCCGCAGCGACGCGGAGGGTCTGAACCTGCTTGTACTGCCTCAGGCGGTCCATCACCTGTTCCTGGTCCTCCAGCGGAACCTGGGCGAGCTCGTGGTCCAGCGCCTCCTTCAGCCCCTCGCGCCCCGGCGGTGCGTACAGGGTCCGGGGATCGAGCAGCTCATCCAGCAACAGGGGATAGCGGGTCAGCTGGTCACTGATCCAGGAGCTCGCCTCGCACAGCTTCACCAGTTGCGACAGCGCCAGCGGATTCTCGACCAGCAGCGACAGGTACACCGAGCGGCGCGCGATGGTCTTCACCAGCTGCAGCGCGCGGGGCAGTGACGGATCCGGCGCGTCCAGCTCGGCCACCGCACCCAGCAGCAACGGCATCAGCCGGTCCAGGCGCTGCCGCCCGGTCTCCGAGAGGCTGCGCGTGACCGGGCTGTCACGGAGGGCCCGGATACCCTCGCAGGCGGCCGACGGGTCGCTGAAACCCATGTCCTGCAACAGCGGCAGTGCCTCCTGCTCATCCAGCTCCATGGACCAGAGCTGGCCGATCATCCGCGGGCGCCGCGCTCCGGGGGCGCCCTCGAGGGTCTCCCCGTCCTCGCGCTGGGGCGCCGAGAAGACCTGTTCGAACTGTGCCTGGACCCGTCGCTGCTCCCCCAGCAGGGCCATCTCGAAGGACGCCTCGTCGCTGAAGCCCATGGACAGGGCGAGCCGCGTGCGGTCGAAGGGCTGCGTCGGCAGCCGGTGGGTCTGCTGGTCGTTCTGCATCTGCAGGCGATTCTCCACCCGGCGCAGGAAGCGGTAGGCGGTGACCAGCTGCTCCACCGCGTGCGGCGGCAGGAGCTGCCGCTCGCCGAGCAGGGCCAGCACCCCGAGCAGGTCACGGCGCTGCAGCGCACGATCGCGCCCGCCGCGGATCAGCTGGAAGACCTGCCCCACGAACTCGACCTCGCGGATGCCGCCGCTGCCGTGCTTGACGTCCTCCACCCGTTCCCTGCGCACCGACTCCTCGTTGATCATGCGCTTCAGTTCGCGCAGGTTCGCAAAGGCGCCGTAGTCCAGATAGCGGCGGTAGATGAACGGACGCAGCTTGTCCATCAGGCGTTCGCCGGCGGCCGGCTCACCCGCGATCGCGCGGGCCTTGATCAGGGCGTAGCGTTCCCACTCGCGCCCGTGCGCCTGATAGTAGTCCTCCATCGCGTCGAAGTGCATCACCAGGGGCCCGGAGTCGCCGAAGGGCCGCAGGCGCATGTCGACCCGGTAACAGAAGCCCTCGGGGGTCGCGTCGGCCAGCGCCGCGATCAGGGAGCGTCCGAGGCGCTGGAAGAACTCCTGGTTCTCGATGCTGCGGCTGCCGTCGGTGACGCCGGGGTGCCAGTAGGCGAAGATCAGGTCGATGTCGGACGAGAAATTCAGCTCCCCGCCGCCGAGCTTGCCCATCCCGAGGACCACCAGCGACTGCGCCTCCCCGTCGCGGTCGCGGGGTGTGCCGTAGCGTTCCCGCAACCTCCCGTCCAGCCAGCCGAGCGCCCCCTGCATCAGGGTCTCCGCGAGCCGCGTGAGGTCGTGCATCACCTCGTCGAGACCGGCCTCACCGAGCAGGTCGCGCCAGGCGATCCGGATCAGCTCGCGGTGGCGCAGCTCCCGCAGGCAGGCCTTCAGCCCGGCCTCGTCAGCGATCCCGTTCAGGCGTTCCCGAAGCCAGCCGCGCACCGCCTCGTCGGAACGCGAGGGCATCCGACCCTCGGCATCGAGGGCCTCCAGCACGTATTCCGGGTGCCGCATGCCCATCTGCGCCACGTAGTCACTGCACAGGAAGACCAGCCCCGCCCCCGGAATGTCCCCGGCGTGATCGGGCGCACGTTCGCGGAACGCCTCCAGCAGGGAAACGGCGCGCTCGCGCGCCGCGGACGGGAGGGATTCCAGCGGGATCGGCGGCGTGGCGTTCATCGGCGAATTCTAGCAGTCCCGCCAGCAGCCTGTCGGACCTGGGCTGCTCGCTCAGGGTGAACACGGAGCGCTCCAGTGCCCGGCCCGGGTCTTGACGCGGACAAGGATACGAATAACAATGCTTCTCGTTCGTTCCCTGCGAACCAACCCTATTACGGAGTAATGCACATGTTCCGAAACACCCTAAGGCTCCTCGGGGTCGCCGCGCTCGGCAGCGCACTCGGCATGCCGGTATCGGTCAGCGCCGAAGGCGAGGTCAACGTGTACTCGGCCCGGCAGGAGAATCTGATCAAGCCCCTGCTCGACGACTTCACCCGGGACACCGGGATCCAGGTCAACCTCCTGACCGGCCGTGCCGACGAACTGCTTCAGCGCCTGCGGCTGGAGGGCCGAAACTCCCCGGCCGACGTGCTGATCACCGTGGATGCGGGCAACCTGCACCGGGCCAAGGAGGCGGGGGTGCTGTCCCCCATCGACTCCTCCGTGCTCGATGAACGCATCCCGGAGAACCTGCGCGACGTGGACGGGTACTGGTACGGACTGTCGTCGCGGGCGCGCCCGATCATGTACAACGAGGACACGGTCGATCCCTCCGAGCTGTCGACCTACGAGGCCCTGACGGACCCGAAGTGGCGCGGGCGCATCTGCATCCGCTCCTCCGCGAACGTCTACAACCAGTCCATGGTTGCGGCGATGATCGCCACCAATGGCGCGGAGGCGGCGAGCGAGTGGGCCAATGGACTGGTCGCCAACCTCGCGCGCCCGCCGCAGGGCGGAGACCGCGACCAGATCCGCGCCGCCGCTGCCGGTGTCTGCGACGTCGCCATCGCCAATACCTATTACATCGGCGGAATGCTCGCGAGCGATGATCCTCGCCAGCAGGCGGTGGCGGAACAGCTCGGCGTGTTCTTCCCGAATCAGGAGGACCGCGGAACGCACGTGAACATCAGCGGCGCCGGTGTGCCTGCACACGCGCCGAACCGCGAGAACGGAGCCCGGCTGATCGAGTACCTCACCGGCGACGAGGCGCAGCGCTGGTATGCCGAGGCGAACCAGGAATACCCCGTGCGCCCGGAGGTTCCGGCGAGCGAGATCCTGCGCAGCTTTGGCGATTTCAAGGCCGACAGCCTGAACCTGTCCCTGTTGGGTGAGTACAACGCGGAGGCCGTCCGCATCATGGACCGGGCGGGCTGGCGCTAGCCGCCTGGCGCAGGAGTCCCGCCTCGCGGTGCTGGCGCGAGGCGGGCCGCGCTGCCTTCGCGCGCGGTATCCGGATCACTGTACTCGCGAAGGCGGCACGCCCTTCCCGGCAGCGTTCCTGCGTTGAAATACCCCGCGCGACCCGCCGGTTGCGGCACGCGCGGGACATTCCCGGTGTCTTCCAGAATATGAACGGTTATTATTTGCGGCAATGACCACGGAAGCCCCCACACAACCCGCGCCAGCCCCCCGGCCCCGGTTTGCCCGCCGTCCCGCGCGGCCCGGCATCTGGCAGGTCACCGCAGCCACCGTCGCCCTGGTCCTCGCGCTGCCCGTGCTCGTGATCTTCGCCCATGTCTTCATCCCGGCGGGCGAGGTCTGGGCTCACCTGCGCGAGACCATGCTCGGCGAATACGTCACCAACTCGCTGCTGCTGCTGTTCGGCGTGGGCGTCGGCGTGCTGGTGATTGGTGTGCCGGTGGCCTGGCTGGTGAGCGTCTGCGAGTTTCCGGGCCGGCGAATCTTTCAGTGGGCCCTGATGCTGCCGCTGGCGATGCCGGCATACATCATCGCCTACACCTACACCGGCATGCTGGATTTCGCCGGGCCGGTACAGACCCTGCTGCGCGACCTGACCGGGCTGGGCTTCGGGGAGTACTGGTTCCCGGAGATCCGCTCACTGACCGGGGCGATGCTGATGCTGACCCTGGTGCTGTACCCGTATGTCTATCTGCTGACGCGCGCGGCGTTCCTGGAACAGTCGGTCTGCGTCCTCGAGGTCTCCCGAACCCTCGGCAGCGGCCCTTACGCCAGTTTCCTCAGGGTGGCACTGCCGCTCGCCCGCCCGGCGGTGATCGCGGGCCTGACGCTGGCCCTGATGGAGGCGCTGGCCGATTACGGCACCGTCGCCTACTTCGGCATCCCGACCTTCACGACCGGGATCTTCCGGACCTGGTACGGCCTCGCGGATCCCGCTGCCGCCGCCCAGCTCGCCGCCGTGATGCTCAGCTTCGTGTTCGTGCTGATCCTGCTCGAGCGATGGTCGCGCATGCGCGCGCGCTTCCACCACACCTCTTCGAGGTACTCCAACCTGCCGCGCTACCGCCTGCGCGGCTGGAAGGCGGGCGCCGCGGTGGCGGCCTGCCTCCTGCCTGTCCTCTTCGGCTTCCTGATACCGGCCACGCAGCTGTCGATCTGGGCGGCGCGCACCACCGACCTCTGGATGAACCCCGACTTCGCTCAACTCGTGTTCAATACCTTCTACCTCGCGGCGATAGCAGCGGTGATAGCGGTCACGCTGGCGCTGGTGCTGGCCTATGCGCGGCGGATGCAGGGGGGCCTGATCACCGGCATCGCGGTGCGCGTCGCCGGGCTCGGGTACGCGGTTCCGGGGACCGTGATCGCGATCGGGGTGATGCTGCCCTTTGCGTGGTTCGACAACGCCTTCGACTCCCTGATGCGCGAGTGGTTTGGCATCTCCACGGGACTGCTGCTGTCCGGCACCCTCTTTGCGCTGCTGTTCGCCTACGTGGTGCGGTTCCTGGCCGTCTCGCTGCAGACCGTGGAGGCGGGGCTGGGCAAGATAAAGCCGAGCATGGACGACGCCGCGCGGTCACTGGGCATGCGCCCGCTGGGTACACTGACACGCGTGCACCTGCCGATCATGCGCGGCACGCTGCTGACCGCGCTGCTCCTGGTCTTCGTCGATGTGCTCAAGGAGCTGCCGGCGACGCTGATCCTGCGCCCCTTCGATTTCAACACCCTTGCGGTGCGCGCCTTCGAACTCGCGGGGGACGAGCGCCTGGCCGAATCATCCAGCGCAGCGCTGGCGATCGTGCTGGTCGGGCTGCTACCGGTTATCCTGCTCAGCCTGACCATCGAACGATCCCGCCCGGGACAGCGGCAGCGGATGCGCAGGCGGAACGAGGACTCCGCCCCGCCCGAGCCGATGGCCGTCCCGGCCGGCACACAGGGCGCATGACCATCACGAGCAGAAACCCCGTTGCCGCCGCGGAGGTGGTACTCGACGACGTCGACGTCGGCTATTCCGGCCAGCGCGTCGTGCACGCGATCTCGCTGGAACTCCCGCGCGGCAAGATCGGATGCCTGCTGGGTCCGTCCGGCTGCGGCAAGACCACCCTGCTGCGGGCGATCGCCGGTTTCGAGGGCGTGATGCGGGGCGAGATCCGGCTCAACGGCGAGAGCGTCAGCCGGCCGGGTTTCACCCTCCCCCCCGAGAAGCGCAGCGTGGGCATGGTCTTCCAGGACTTCGCGCTGTTCCCGCATCTGGACGTCGCCGGAAACATCGCCTTCGGCATTCGCCGCTGGGCCCGCGGGGACCGTGACCGGAGGGTCCGGGAACTGCTGCGCCTGATCGGCCTCGCGGGGTACGAGCGGGCGTACCCGCACGCACTCTCCGGCGGCCAGCAGCAGCGCATTGCGCTGGCGCGGGCGCTGGCGCCGAGGCCGGAACTGCTGCTGCTCGACGAACCCTTCTCGAACATGGACGTGGAACTGCGCACCGACATCGCCCAAGAGGTCCGGGCCATCCTGCGCGCCGAGAGCACCACCGGAATCCTGGTGACCCACGACCAGAACGAGGCCTTCGCCTTCGCCGACTGCATCGCGGTGCTGAACAACGGCCGGCTGTCACAGTGGGATACCGCCTATCACCTGTACCACCGGCCCGCCGACCGCTTCGTTGCCGATTTCGTCGGCGAGGGCACGATCATCCCGGGCAAGGTCTGCGAGGACGACTGCGTCGAGACCGCGCTGGGGAAGATCCGCGGCCCGCTCTCCGACCGTTTCGGCCCCGGCACCGCCGTAGACGTGCTGGTGCGCCCGGACGACATCGCGCTCGATAACGACCGCGGCGACACCGGGGCCGAGGTGCTGTCGAAGGCCTTCCGCGGTGCGGATTTCCTGTACACGCTGAAGCTGCAGGACGGCACGGAAATCCTGTGCGTCGCACCCAGCCACGACAACTTCGTGGTGTCGGATCACGTGCGACTGCGCCTGAACTTCTCCCACCTGGTGGTGTTTCCCCGGGGCGACAGCGGCGCAGCACGGCGCTGAGCGGGACGCGGCGCCATCGCCTGACCCGCGCCCGGCGCGGGGTCGGATCGCGTTATCATGGAGTCTGCGCACGATGGCACGTGGCGAATACGCGGCGCCGATCCGCCCACCCGCACCCCCAAACGACCACACAGATTCCGATGACGCACCCCGAGCAAGCACGGCGAGACCGACCACGGGCGGGATGGCGCGCGAAGATTCTGCTCGGGGCGCTGCTGGCGACGCTGGGCACCCTCCCGCCCGCGACGGCCGAGGAACGGCCCCGACTGCAGATCGAGGGCGGGACCGCCGAACACCGGCAGAACGTCCGGGCCTTCATCCCCATGAGGCGTTACGAGTGCGAGGTTCCGACCTTCCGGGAGCGCAGGATCGAGCGCACCGCTGACGACCGCGCGCGCCAGGCCCTGCGCGCGCTGGGCCACTACCAGCCGCAGATCGATGTCGCGATCGAGCGCACCGAGACCTGCTGGGACCTCAAGGTGACACTGGACCCGGGACCGGTGGCGCGCATCGCCGAGGTGGATGTCCGGGTCACCGGTGACGGCGCCGACGATCCGTCCTTCGTGGCCGTGGTCTCGGATCCCGGCATCGTCCCGGGCGATCCGCTGCGCCACGATGCCCACGACCGCCTGCGCTCCCGCCTGATGGGAATCGCCTCGGACCGCGGCTATTTCGATGCCGAACTCACCGAGAGCCGGCTGCTGGTCGACCCCGAGGCGAACGAGGCACGCATCAGCATGCGGCTGGACAGCGGACCGCGCTACCGTTTCGGCAGCATCACGCTCGACCAGGACTTCCTCCGCGACGCCTTCGTCGCCCGCCTGTTCCCGTTCGAACCCGGCGATGCGTACAGCTCCAGCCGGGTCATCCAGCTGCAGCGGAACCTCAGGGAGAGCGGCTACTTCGAAACGGTGCGGGTGCGTCCGCTCCTGGATCAACGGGCGGACGGCGAGGTCCCCATCCTCGCCGAGGTCGGTCCGCGCAAGCGCACCGCCTACGAGCTCCGGCTCGGGTACTCCACCGACCTCGGGCCACGGGCCGCGGTCGGCATCGACCGCCGCTGGGCGAACCGGCGCGGACACCGGTACGGCGCGGAGCTCGAACTGTCCGAGAGGCGTTCCGGCATCGGCTTCAATTATGACATTCCGCTGGCCGACCCGCTCACGGACAACCTGAACCTCTTCACGTCCTATACCACCGAGGATACCGGCACCAGCCAGTCGGACCGCTTCCAGATCGGCGCCGCCCGGGTCCAGCGACACCCGTCGGGCTGGCAGACCACCCAGGGTCTGCGCTACGAGTACGAGGACTTCACCGTCGGCGACGTCAGCGATACCTCGAGGCTGCTGATTCCCTCCTACCGCGTCAACCGGACCAAGGCGGACGACCTCCTCTTCCCCCGCAACGGGTATCGATTGGACCTGCGCGCCCAGGGGGCCTCGGAGCAGCTGGCCTCGACACTGACATTCGCCCAGCTGCAGGGCAATGCCAAGCTGATCTCCGGCCTGGGCGCGGGCCGGCTGATCCTGCGCGGCGAGGCGGGCCTGACCGGGGGCGCAAGCGTGGAAGAACTGCCCAGCTCGCTGCGCTTCTTCGCCGGGGGCGATGCCAGCGTCCGCGGCTTCGGCTTCGAGCGGCTCGGCCCGGAGGATGACGATGGCAACGTGATCGGCGGGCGGCACCTGCTGGTCGGCAGCGTCGAATACGATCACCCGATCGGCGCGGGCAACTGGGGCGTCGCGGTGTTCCTCGACGCCGGCAATGCCTTCAACGATTTCAACGACTACGATCTGAAGGGCGGCGGCGGCTTCGGCGTCCGCTGGCGTTCCCCTGTCGGACCGATACGTCTCGATCTCGCCCACGCACCCGAGTCCAGGGACAGCTTCCGGATTCACTTCACGATGGGGCCCGACCTGTGACACGGGCGCTGCGGATCCTGCTGGGCCTGCTGGGCTGGGTGCTGATCCTGGTGCTGCTGGTGCTGGCCGGCGCCGTCGCGCTGGTGTCGACCGAAAACGGCACCCGCTGGCTGTTTGCCCAGGCCGAGCGTCATGCGCCAGTGGAGTTTCGCGTCGATACGGTCGAGGGAACCCTGTTCCGCGGGCTGTCGGTGACCGGGCTCGAGCTGGATGCAGCGGGCACGCGGGTGCAGCTGGAACAGGGCCGGGTCCGGCTCGGCGCCGTCCCGCTGCTGCGGCTCACCGTGAGGATCCCCGAGCTCAGCCTCGCGGGCCTGACCGTCGAGCTCCCGGAACCCGAACCGGAACCGCCCGAAGCGCCCGAGCCACCGGACCCACTGGAGCTGCCGGATGCGATCGAACTGCCGGTGACGGTGGAGATCGGTCAGTTCCTGCTGACGGACCTGCTGCTGCAGCGCGGGGGCGAGACACTGCTGGAGATGGACCGGCTCGCAATGCAACTGCATGCGGGCCCGGAGGCCCTGCGCGTATCGGCCCTGGAACTGGTGATGCCGGAGGTCCAGGCACGGGCCGATGCCGAGCTGCGGCCCGCGGGCGCCTACCCGCTGCGGCTCGCGGGGCAATGGCGCGCCCCCCTGCCCGAGGCACTGTCGGCAGGGCTGGACACCACGCACGCCGAAGGCGAACTGGTGGTCGACGGCGAGCTGCTGGGATTGCTGGAGGGCACTCACGGTCTCCAGGCCGGGGTGTCGCTGGACACCCGGCTCGCCGTGGAGGACCTGCTCGGCACGCCGCAGCTGCGCCTGGACAACCGCTGGACGGCCTTCGAGTACCGGCTCGATCCGGAGACCGCCGTCAGCATCGACGGCGGGGAGATCTCGCTGCACGGCGGGCTCGATGACTGGACCGCGACGGCCGCAACGGCCGCGCAGCTGACCGGCCTGCCCGCAGTCCGGCTCGATGCGGCACTCGGCGGGTCGATGGAACACGTTGTGATCGACGCCCTGCGTCTGCGCAGCGACGCCGGCGAGGCCGACCTCCGGGGCCAGGTGGCGCTCGGGGAGACCCTCTCCTGGGGGCTGCACGCGGGCATCCGCGGGCTCTCGACCCAGGCCCTGGGCCTCGAGCCCGACGCCACGATCGAAACGCTCCTCCTCGACAGCAGCGGCTCGCTGCCACGGGCCCCGGACCTCGCCCTGGAAGACCGGCTCCTCGCGATCGCGGCCTCCGTGGAGATCCGCGAGCTGAGCGCGCGCGTGGCCGGGCAGGACCTGGAGGGCCACGGCCAGCTGCGCGTGGACGGCGGGGCCGCCCGCATCGAGGAGTTGCTGCTGCGCCTGGGTCCCGACGGGATCCTGCAGGCCACCGGCGAGGCCGAACTGGCGGCCGAGACACCCTTCTGGCTTTCGCTTTCCGCGGATGCGCTGGACCTCGACTTCCTCGTCCCGGAACGGCAGCTCGCTCTCGACCGCCTGCGCTTCAGGGCCGATGGGCGCCTCGGCCTCGAGACCGGCGAGATCCATGCGGAGATCGGCCTGAGCGAACTCGCGGCCCGGGTCGACGGGCAGCCAGTCGGGGCGCGCGCGGAGCTTGGCGTTACGGAAGCCCGGGCCGACATCCGCGAGCTCGAGGTCTTCCTGCCTGCCGACGGCCTGCTCTCGGCGGGCGGCACGGTCACCTACGATGCCGGCATCGGGTGGGACCTGCGCCTCTCCGGCAGCGGAATCGATCCCGGCGTCCTCGCCCCCGACCTCGCCGGCCAGCTCGCACTGGAACTGACCAGCCGTGGCGCGCTGCCGCCCGACGACGACCTTCGGCTCGAGGCGGAACTGGCGGAGCTGAGCGGCACGCTTCGCGGCCAGCCCGTCGACGGCACCGCCGCGGTCGCGATCAATGGACAGCGCATCCGGGTCGACCGGCTGGATCTGGGCATCGGGCCGAACCGGGTCAACGCCAGTGGCGACATCGACGAGATCCTGGCGATGGAACTGGCCGTGGACGCACCTGAACTCCAACGCATCCTCCCCGAGCTTGCCGGGCGGATCCGGCTGGATGCGGAACTCTCCGGGACGATGGAGAGCCCGCGGGTCTCCGCGACCGGCGAGGCATCGGGGCTGCGCTACGCGGAATTCGGACTGGACGCCCTGCAACTGCGGCTCGACGCGGGTCTGGACCCGGAGGCCCCGGCGGAGCTGGACCTGCGCCTGTCGGGCATCCAGGCAGCCGGGCAGAACATCGAGGCGGTCCGGGCCGAGGCCGAAGGACGGGCCTCGGATCACCGGCTGACGGTCACCGTGGATGCCGCCGATCTCGGCCGCATGGAACTGCGGGCGGCGGGCGGCTACGACCTCGACCGAGTCCGCTGGGACGGGCGGCTGGAACGTCTGGACATCGCGCAGGAGCTGGCCGGTGACTGGACCCTGCGCGAACCGGTGACGGTCACCGCGGGTCCGGAACGTGCGGCCCTGGGCGAGCTCTGCCTGGGCCGGGAGGATGGCCGGCTCTGCCTCCAGGGCGACTGGGACGAACGCACGGGTGGACAGGGACGGGTCTCCCTGGAAGACGCGGACCTCGCCTGGCTGTCTCCGCTCCTGCCCCCGGAGAGTGCAATCGAGGGCACGCTGGATGCCCGCGCTCGCGCCTCGGTGGACCCAGAGGGGCGCCTGCAGGCCGAACTGGAGGTGCCCCCTGCTGCCGGCCAGGTCTCGGTCGCAATGATCAACGGCGCGATGAAGGCGATCCCCTATCGGGACCTGCGGCTTGCGGTTCGGATCGACGACCGCGACGTGGATGCCGAGGCCGGCCTGTCGTTCCTCGAGGACGGCGACGCGCGCGCCGTGGTGCAGCTGCGCCCCGAGGGCGAGAGTTACCGCATCGACGGCGAAGTCCGCGCCGGCCTGGAGAGCCTGGAGTGGACGGGGGCCCTGTCGCGCGAGGTTCAGGACGTGCGCGGGCGCCTGCTGGCGGATCTCGAGATTGGCGGGCTGCTGGACGCTCCCGCGATCAGCGGCGACGTCCGGCTGGAAGAGTTCAGCGCCAGGATCATCGAGGCCGGCATCACCCTCGAGATTCCGCAGCTGGTCGCCGAGGCGGTCTCGGCGGAAGAGATGCGCCTCGATGGCGAGCTGCGTTCCGGTGGCGAGTCCCTGCAACTGGAGGGCGAACTCGCGTTTCGGGATCGGCAACCCGAGGCCGGACTCCGTATTCGGGGCGAGCGCTTCCTGGCCGTGGACCGCACCGACATCCGCGCGCGGATCAGCCCGGAGATCAACGTCGAATTCCGCCCCGAACTGCTGACGGTGCGCGGTGAGATCGTCGTGCCCTCGGCGATGATCCGCCCCCCGGACCTGCCCCCGGGCGCGGTCTCGGTATCGCGCGACGAGATGGTGGTGGGCGAGGAGGCAGAACCGCCCCCGGCGCTGCCGATGGACATCCGCGTGCGCGTGATCCTGGGCGACGACGTCCGCTTCGAAGGCTTCGACCTCGTCGCCCGTTTCACCGGCGACCTCGACCTGGTCGACCTCCCCGGCCGCCCGCTGCAGCTCTTCGGCGACGTGGAGGTCCCGGAAGGCCGCTACGAGTCCTGGGGTCAGGACCTCACGGTCGATCGTGGCCTGGTGATCTTCCAGGGTCCGGTGGACAGGCCGCTGCTCGACCTGCGCGCGGTGCGCCGGGTGCCTGCCCACGACGTGGTGGTCGGCGTGGAGATCGGTGGCACCCCCGACCAGTTGCGTTCCGAGGTCTTCTCCGAACCGCCGATGGACGACACCGAGGCGATGGCCTTTCTCCTGACCGGACGCCCCCTGTCGGGCGCCGGCGAGGGCGATGGAAACCTGATCGCGGGCGCCGCGGCTGCCTGGGGCCTCGAGCAGGCCGGCATGATCACCGAACGCCTTGGCAGGGAACTCGGCCTCGAGGTCGAGCTCGAAGCCGATCCCACCGCGGAAGAAGGCGTCCTGACCATCGGGACCTACCTCTCGCCCCGACTCTTGCTGAGTTACGGCATCGGTCTCTTCGATGGCAGTTCGAAGGTGATGCTGCGGTACGAACTGACCCGTTCGCTGAGCGTGGAGACCACCTCCAGCGCCGAGGGACAGGGCATCGATTTCATCTACCGGATCGAGCGCTGAACGGACAACGCGCCCGTTGCCACGATGGCGCGCGGCCGCGGCCACCCCCAACGCTGAAAATCCCCCTCCCCGCTTGCGGGGACGAATCCGCCGGGAGCGACTCGAACCGCCGAAGGCGGGCCCGAAGGGCGGAGGGCAGGATGCCCGGAGTAACGGTTGGGGTGGGGGTACGGCGTCAGGCCCGGCCCTCACCCCCGACCCCTTTCCCGCAAGCGGGACAGGCGAGACCTGCGCGACCTTCACGCTAACTCTCGTGGCCCAGGGCCACCCTCGAAGGATGAAAGCGCGAGCCTGTGGAGTGCGGTGGCTTGCCGCCGCTTTGCCCTGCAGGAGGCTTGCCTCCTGCCGCGG
>RECA01000027.1 GCA_007692435.1 Thioalkalivibrio sp. | reverse complement strand
GACCATGAAAGAAGCGTAGGGCGGAAGAGGGCGAAGCCCGTCATCCGCCATCCGGCGCCAAGGTAACCGCGTGTTCCAGGGCATTGCGATCGCCGCAGGGCGGATGACGCTACGCTCTTCCGCCCTACCGGTTCCCGAGGCCCACGCCATATTCTTTCACGCTAACTGTCATGGCGTGTGCTTCGCCATCCACTCGTCCCGGCAAAGGCACTGGCAGGGGCGCCTGGGTTATCGTTACAGGCGTGTGAGCCACATCGGAGGAGGGAACCCGGATGGACCTGCACCGGTTCGTGCAGCACCACCCGTTGCGGGCGGGAATGCTCTTTCAGGGAGCGCTGATCCCGCTTGCCCTGCTGCTCGGTCTTCTGCTCGGGATACCGGTACTTGCCCGCTTCGAGTGGAGCCTCGCCGGAGTCGCGATGGGCGCGCTCGCCGCGTTGCCGATGCTGGCCCTGCTCGCGCTGCTGGCGGCCAGCGGCCTGCGGGCGTACCGGGTGCTGGAGGCGCAGGTTCGCGATTTCCTGCATACGCTGTTTCGGGGCGCGCCGGCCGGCTCCGTGGCCGCGCTGTCACTCCTGGCGGGCTTCGGGGAGGAGATGCTGCTGCGTGGCGTGGTGCAGGGCGGGCTTGCGGAGCACCTGCCCGCGGCAGTGGCGATTCTGCTGGCGGCCGTGGTGTTCGGGCTCGCGCACTACATCTCCGGGTTCTATTTCCTCTTTGCCACCCTGATTGGGATCTACCTCGGCGTGATCTATCACGTCACCGGAAATCTCCTGGTGGTGAGTATCGCCCATGCGCTGTATGACTGGATCGTGATCCGCATCTATCTGCGTTCGACACGCTGATTGCGGGCCCCGGTTCCCGGCCGCGTCGTACTTCCGCGCGCGGTCTGAATCGCGCCGGCGCGGGAACGCGGACCGGAGCGTCGCCGGCTACTCGCCGCTGTGCAGGAGCAGGCCGCGCTCCCGTGCGATGGCGAACACGCGCATGAACAGGGCCGCACCGAGTGCGAGATAGAGGACGTTCAGGCCCAGGGCGGCAAGGAAGTGGCCGGTGTGGAAGCCCTCGTCGAGCAGGACCGCCCGCATCCCCTCGAAGACGTGGGCAGAGGGCAGGGCCAGGGCGATGGGTTGCAGCCAACCCGGCAGTACCTCGATCGGATAGTAGATGCCGGAGATCGGTGCCAGCGCGAAGATGGCCACCCAGGCCAGGCTCTGCGCACCAAGCCCGAAGCGAAGCACCAGGCCGCTGACCATCAGCCCCAGCGCCCATCCGGTCACCAGCAGCTGCACGAAGAACACGATCAACGGCAGACCCATGGTGAAGATCGAGTAGTGGTAGAGCGGGATCGCAAGCAGTGCCGCGGGCACCACCCCGATCAGGGTGCGCAGGGTGCTGATTCCGAGCAGGGAGACAATGAGCTCCCACGGACGCAGCGGGCTCACGAACAGGTGCCCGAGGTTGCGCGAATAGAGCTCCTCGTAGAAGGGCAGGGTCACGCCCAGCTGGGCCCGGAACAGCACGTCCCACAGGAGCACGGCCGCGAGCAGCAGTCCGGCCGCCTGCGCCACCCACTCGCTGTGCCCGGTGAAGAACTGGGTGATGAAACCCCACAGGATCATCTGCATCACCGGCCAGTAGGCCAGCTCCAGGACACGGGGCCACGAGCCCCGGAGCAGGTACACGTGGCGCAGCAGTACCGCGTAGCTGCGGTTCAGCGACCCGGCGAGGCCCTGCGGGGTGGGGGTGTGCGGGGGGCTGCGACGATCAGCCACGGCGCGCCACGTCCAGGAAGACTTCTTCGAGGTTGCGCCTCCCGTAGCGTGCCGCCAGACCGGTTGGCGTTCCGTCATCGACGATGCGACCGCCACGCATCATCAGCACCCGGTCGCAGAGGCGTTCGACCTCAGGCATGTTGTGCGAGGCCAGCACCATCGTCGCTCCGGTCCGGGCCCGGTACGCCTCGAGCCAGCCCCGGATGCGATCGCCGGTGTCAGGGTCCAGGGAGGCGGTGGGCTCGTCGAGCAGCAGCAGCTCGGGTTCGTTGATCAGTGCCTTCGCCAGGGCCACCCGCGTACGCTGGCCCGCCGAGAGTTCCCGGTAGGGCCGGCTGATCAGGGCCTCGAGTTCGAGTTCCTCCGCAAGCCGTTCGATACGCGCCTTGAGCTTGCGCACGCCGTACAGGCGGCCGTACACGGTCAGGTTCTCGCGCACCGTCAGCCGCTGCGGCAGGTCGATGTAGGGGGAGGCGTAGTTCATGCGGTTCAGTACCGCGTAGCGTTGCCGCAGCATGTCGGCACCGAGCACCCGGATGTGCCCGAAGGTTGGGGTCATCAGACCCAGCAGCATCGCGAGGGTGGTCGTCTTTCCGGCGCCGTTCGGACCCAGCAGGGCGGTGGCCGAGCCGGTCACGATCTCAAAGCTCACCGCGTCCACGGCGGTGGCGGGGCCGAAATTCTTGGTCAGTTCCGATACTTCGATCGCCATTCGAAGACAGCCTCCTTGCCTTGGTAGACCGCGAGGGTCGATCGCGGGCGCGACCAGGCGGGATACACGGGCCTTGTGACCGGTGAACGGCCCGCCCGTTCCGTTCGTGACGGCGCGGCGGGTGACGGGTCCACGTGATCGAGGACGGATACTGGTATGCGGCGACACGCGGGTGCAATATCCGCCGGAGGGTGGCGAACCGCCGCGGCCGCTGCGAGACTGCCATTCGGTTTTGGGGAGGAGGGGCATGGGCGGGTCGTTTCGCTACTGGATTGTGCTTTGCTGTGTCGCCCTGGCGTATGGCGGCCCTGTGACTGCTGGCGCTGCGGACTACAACGCTCAGGCACCGGCGGGGAGCCTCGCCGAGTATTCGGGGAGCCTGGATCGGGAATTGAACGGTTCGGAGATCGCCTGGACCGCGGAACGGGACAGTCTGGTCGCGGCGGCGTTGAACGACTGGCTGACATGGATGCGGCCGATGCTGATCGACGCCTACGAACAGTACATGTACATGCGCCACCTGATGTGGCCGGTGTATGAGCAGGCCGGTCTACCGGAAGCCTTGCTGTTCGGGATCCTCGCCAAGGAATCGGGAGGGCGTGTCCACTCGGTTTCGCGGATGGGCGCGTCGGGGCCGCTGCAGTTCATGGGCTTCACTGCCCTCCGCCTGGGCCTGCGCATCGATGACGAGCGCGACGAGCGCTTCGACCCGCTGGCCGCCACGCGGGCCAACGTCGCCTACCTTCGGGAACGGTTCATCGAATACGACGGTGATCTCGGGCTGGCGCTGGCCGCTTACAACGCCGGAGAGACGCGGGTCCTGCGCCTGGCCCGTGCGCTCGACGATCCCAGCTTCTGGAATCCCGATTTCTTCCGGCAATTGCCGCGGGAGACCCAGGAGTACGTCCCTTACGTGCTGGCGGCGGCCATGCTGTTCCAGGATCCGCAGGCCCACGGTGTCGAGTTTCCGGTGGTTGACGCAGTGCCATCGCAGATCGAACTGCTGGAATCGAAGACCCTCTCGGAATTGTCCATCTGTCTCGGCCAGGAAGGCAGCCGCGCCGGTTGGTTCCGCACGCTGCGCAACCTCAATCCGCATCAGGAACACGACGTCCGGCTCCCCGAGGGCTACCCGGTGCAGGCGCCGGCCGAGATCGCGGAACGGTACGCGGAGGCCTGCCTGGACGAGACACGCAACGAGCTGGCCCGCCGTCTGCACGCGTCCCGCGATGAGCGTCGCGCCCTGCTCGCGGTGCGGACCTACACCGTGCGCAGCGGCGATACCCTCTCGACGATCGTGCACCGCCAGGGATGCCCGAGCCTGCGGGCGGTCGCCGAGGCGAACGGCATTCAGGGACCGCGCTACCTGATTCGTCCCGGCCAGCAATTGCAGCTGGTGGGATGCCGGATTCACTGAGGCCGGGGGTGAGGGCCGGGGGCGGCGCCGCACCATGACAGTTGGTGTGCCGCGCCACCCCCGAATACCGCTCACTCTTCGGGCGGCTCCTCCTCCGTCAGGCGACCCCAGGCCGCGGTGGC
>RECA01000143.1 GCA_007692435.1 Thioalkalivibrio sp. | reverse complement strand
AATACGGGCTCACACGGCCCGACTTCAGCTTGAACTCCCCGAAGCGCAGCACCTCCCGCTCGAGGCAGTAGGCAAGAAATTCCCTTGCGGACATGAGCGAAATCCCCAAAAACCCTGATTGTGGCACACGCGCACGCCCCCGGCGCACATGGAGTGCGGCGGCTCGCCGCCGCTTTCACGGAGGAGGCTTGCCTCCGGTTGCGGGAGCAGGCTTGCGCCGGGGAAAGGGCGAAGGGCGAAGGGCGAAGGGCGAAGGGCGAAGGGCAAAGCGGGAGCAAGCTCCCGCACTCCAAGTGGTGCTCTCTGAAGGGCGGCGACTCGCGTGGCTCTCGCGCAGGAGGCTTGACTCCGGTTGCGGAAGCAAGCTTCCGCAGGGCAAAGCGGGAGCAAGCTCCCGCACTCCAGGGGCCTCGCGCTTCCCCGGGGGGGCCGGCGCGGGTATCTTTGCGCTCCATGCGTGTACTGAGCATGAACGCGAACGGCATCCGCGCCGCCGCCCGCAAGGGCTTCTTCGACTGGCTGCCCACCGCGGACGCCGACGTCGTCTGCCTGCAGGAGACGCGGGCGCGCATCGAGCAGCTGGCCGACCCGGTCTTCCACCCGGAGGGCTACCACTGCGCCTATGTCGATGCCGAGAAGCCCGGCTACAGCGGCGTGGCCCTGTACAGCCGCCGACAGCCCGACGCGGTGATCACGCACTGCGGCCTCGAGGAGGCCGACCGCGAGGGTCGCTACGTCGAGATGCGCTTCGGCGAGCTTTCGGTGGTGTCGCTGTACCTGCCATCGGGCTCCTCTGGAGACCACCGGCAGGAATCCAAGTACCGCTTTCTGGACTTCTTCCTGCCCTGGCTCGCGCAGCGGGGCAAGGACGGACGCGAGTGGCTGATCTGCGGCGACTGGAACATCGCGCACCGCGAGATCGACCTGAAGAACTGGAAGTCCAACCGGAAAAACTCCGGTTTCCTGCCGGAGGAGCGCGCCTGGATGGACCGCGTCTTCGGCGAGGCGGGTCTGGTCGACGTCTTCCGAAGGCTCGACCCGCGGCCGGAGCAGTACACCTGGTGGTCGAACCGGGGGCAGGCCTGGGCGAAGAACGTCGGGTGGCGCATCGACTACCAGGTGGCAACGCCTGCGCTCGCCGCGACCGCACGGGATCCGGTGATCTTCAAGGACCAGCGGTTCTCGGATCACGCGCCGTTCTGGATCGACTACGATTTTGAGCCGGGGGGTTGAACAGCGGTCGTGGCGGCGGGTGGTGCGTGCGCTGCGCTGCACCCACCCTGCATCGGCCTGCACACCCCGCCCCGCCCCGTGGGAGGCGAGCCCTCTCGGCGATCAGGCGTGGGGTAGACCAGAGGCGACCGGGATGTCGCCCGGCGCTGGACCGCCCAGAGGGCTCGCCTCCCACAAGAGACGGCGCCAAAGGCTTCGGTGCGGCGGCCCGGCTCGCGGGTGTCGGCCGCAGGGATGCGGCCGTCAAGCCTACAGGGAGGTATTCACGGCGTCCCGCGAACCGGGCCGCCGCATCGAAGCCGGTTGCTGGAAGCCCGGGCGGTAACGCGGCTCCGCCGGATTCGAGTGAGGCACCGGAATGAGTGAAGCTCAGCAGACCGGGCAGCGCAACTGGCGCGAGGCGCTCGCGGTATACCGGAACCCGCGGGTCATCGGGATGCTGTTCCTCGGGTTCTCGGCGGGACTGCCGCTGCTGCTGGTCGGCGGCACCTTCACCGCCTGGCTGCGCGACCTCGGGGTGGAACTGGCCGCGATCGGCTTTCTGAGCTGGGTCGGCATGGCCCACAGCATCAAGGTCCTCTGGGCCCCCATCGTCGACCGCCTGGAACTGCCGCTGCTCACCCGCTGGTTCGGGCGCCGTCGTGCCTGGATGCTGCTGGCGCAGGGCGTGATCGCGTTTGCGCTGGCCGGCATCGCCTTCACCGATCCGCGCGAGCAGCTCTGGCTGGTTGCGGTCTGGGCGGTGCTGGCCGCCTTCGGTTCCGCGACCCAGGACATCGCGATCGACGCCTACCGCATCGAGGCGGTGTCGCGCGACCGACAGGGCGCGATGGCGGCGACCTACGTCTTCGGGTACCGCGTGGCGCTGCTCGCGGCCGGCGCCGGGGCGCTGCACATCGCCTCGGGCTGGGACTGGAACCTCGCCTACGGGAGCATGGCCGCGCTGATGGCGGTGGGGATCGTGACCACGCTGATCATCCGCGAGCCCGAGGTCGGCATCGACCGGCAGACCCGGCAGCTGGAACAGCGGGTGGTGGACTACCTCGACCGCACCCACCACCGGGGCTGGCGTCGCGACCTCACCGCCTGGTTCATCGGCGCGGTGGTCGGGCCATTCGCGGACTTCTGGCAACGCTTCGGCCTCACCGCGATCGCGGTGCTCGTCTTCATCGCCACCTTCCGTATCAGCGACATCTTCATGGGGGTAATGGCGAACCCCTTCTATCTCGACCTCGGCTTCACCAAGGCCGAGATCGCGAACGTGGCCGCGGCATTCGGGCTCGCGATGACGCTCACCGGGGCGGCGCTCGGCGGGCTGCTGGTGATGCGCTTCGGGATCATGCGCATGCTGATCTTCACCGCGGTGCTCGCTCCGCTGACCAACCTGACCTTTTCCTGGCTGGCGACGCTGGGGCCGGAGCTCTACGGGCTGGTCTTCGCGATCATGGCGGACAACATCAGCGGCGGGCTCGCGATCTCGGTCTTCATCGCGTACCTCTCGAGCCTGACCAACAGCGCCTACACGGCCACCCAGTACGCACTGTTCAGCTCCGTGATGACCCTGCCGGGGCAGTTCCTCGCCGGCTTCACCGGCCTGCTGGCCGAGGCCGTCGGCTGGACCTGGTTCTTCATCGCCTCGGCGGCGATCGGCCTTCCCGCGATCCTCCTCGCGCTGCTGCTGATGCGCGTCGCGAATCCGGACCGCATACCGCAGCCGGGACGGGGCTAGCGATCATGGCGCGCGGCCACCGGTCCGGCTCACATGTGGCCTTCCATGCCCATCAGCCCAAGGCCGAGCCCGAACAGCACCGACAGCAGCATCAGCACGATGCCGATCAGCATCAGCACCCCGAAGATGGTGAAGTAGGTCTTCAGCTTCGCCATCGCGTTGCGCATCTCCAGCGCATCGCCGCTGTCGTAGGCACGGCTCGTCGAGCCCGCCGCCTGCATGAGCACCACGCCGGCCCAGATCGGGATCCATGCGATGATCAGGCCGACGATCGAGAGCGCGATCAGCACGCCGTACAGGATGGAGATCACCCCGAGCAGCTGCATCCAGAACTTGCCGCGATACAGCGGCTCGATGATGTTGCGCAGGTCTGCACTGGCTTCCTGGTTCATGATTCCCCCTGTCGTTATATGGAGCGCCCGGGGTGCCGGGCTGCCGCCTCGGTGGGATCGTAGCAGACTGCCTCTCCCACTCCCCTCCCCCGCAAAAGAGAACGCCCGAAGCGGAGACCGCCCCGGGCGCTGCATGAGATGCCCCGGCTTGCAGGCCGGGGCGGTACCTGTGTAACGGGCCGTTTAGAAGCTGTAGCGGGCACCGATCGCGAAGGCGTCGCCGCCCTCACCGAACGCGTCACGCGGGTCGGAATCACGCGCCTTCAGGGTCGGGATCGCGGCACCCTCGTCCTCATTGTAATACTCCGCGAAGAGCGTCAGTCGATCGGAGACGTCGTGATCGACCCCCAGGTGGAAGATGGTGCCACCGAAGTTGTCGACCTCGGCAATCATCCCCTTGAAGGTGTTATTGCCGAGCGTGTATCCGGCGTAAACGTTGAGTGCGGTGTCGCCATCATCACCGAAGGCGCCCGTATCCTGATCGCTGTCGATGTACTCGAACTTGGCCCCGATATACAGGTTGTCGACGGTGTGCATCAGCGAAAGACCCCACAAGCGGAGGTTGTCATCGCCGTTGAGGTCGTCGACGCCCGCCGAGATCACGGTACCGCCAAGGTCGTAACTCGCCGTCAACTGGTAGCGATCATCATTACCAGCTCCGCCGTTGCTGCTGAAAGAGGCACCGAAGGACAGGCCGTTGAAGTTCGGGCTGTAGTAGATCACGCTGTCAGACACCCGGAACGAAGTGAAGGTCCCGAAGCCGCTGTAATAGGTGCTGAACATGTCGATCGGGAAGGTGATCGCGTTGTAGTACGGCATCCAGTCCTGGCCGTAGATGAAGGTACCGAAATCGGTGTTCAGCCCCAACTTGGCAACGCGGATGTCTTCATCGTAGTTGTCGGGAATCGTCACGTCGCCGGTGGCCAGGTTGAGCGGCAGTTCCAACTGCGCGAAGGCATCGACACCGTCCGCGAGCGGAGCGTTGGCGTTGAAGCCGATGCGCGAATAGGCGTCGCGAAAACCGTTGTAGCTGCTGGCGCCATCGGGATCGACAGCTTCGTACTGCAGGCGCAGCGAACCGTAAAAGTCGAACTCGATCGGGTCGGCTGCGACCACGACGGTCGGGGCGACGAGGGAGCCGGCAATGGCGGCGGCGAGAAGCTTTCTTGAAAACATGGTCTTTTCTCCAGACGTTCTTCTTTGTATTTGGACTCAGCGTGGCGGACTGATGGTGTCCCTCTCAGCCGCGCGCGGCCAGTCACGAACGGGCGGCCAAATCCCTGCATTCACGGCGCCCAGCCAAAAAATCAACGCCATTGTAGCCGATTTGACACATGAGCGCCAAATCCGTGTTGCTTTTGTGCCTACGCAGCCTTCCGGGTGTTGTTTCTTGGCAACGGACAGCCGGCCCCAAACAGTCCGCTGGCGCCCGTCTGGCCAAGCGCGGACCAAGCGTCGACAATAGGGCGCAGGTGTCCCGGCGGCAGGCCCGGCCCGGCCGCTAGTGGGCCACTAGGCCCGCCGAAATCCACCGCATTTGCGCTGAAATTAGTTTTGCACAAAACTATTGGTCCGTTGACCGACCGGGGACCCGCGGAGATGCCCACAGAGCTTGCCCAGGCGCCCGGCGCCGCCGAACCGCAAGACGCCGTGCGCTCGGTGATCCGCCAGCTGCGCGTGATCATTCGCGCGCTGCAGGGGCATTCGCGCAATGTCGAGCGCGCCTGCGGCATCAGCGCTGCGCAGCTCTGGGCGCTCTGGGAGGTGCAGCTTTCGGCCGGCCTGAGCGTCAGCGATCTGTCGCGCAAGCTCTCCGTGCACCCCTCCACCGCCTCCAACCTGCTGGACAAGCTGGAACAGGGAGGGCTCGTGGAACGCCGGCGGCGGGAACGCGACCAGCGGATCGTCCGGCTCTTCGTGACCGATGCGGGGCAGGCGCTGCTGGATCGGGCGCCGGCGGCCCCGCAGGGCGAACTGAACCGGGCCCTGCAGGATATGGAACCCGCGCAATTGCTGGGGCTGGAGCAGGCCCTCGAGTCGGTGATCGCGCGGATGGCCTCCACCGAGCCCCGGGCGGGGCTGCAGCCCTACGAGGGAGCCCGATGAACGGGCGCGAACAACCGGTGTGCACCGGCGGCTGGCCCCTGCCCGCGCCTGCGGAACGGGGCTGGCCGCGGCGGTCCCGACCGCATTCGCGGAAACCCTGCGCCGCGGCCCGCCGCCCCGTGTCCGGTGGGGAGGTTCGCGAATGAGGACCCTGATGCCACCGCGTACCCGGTCATGGCTGTGGTGCCTGCTGTTGCTGGCGGGGCTGGCGCTGCCTGCTCAGGGCACGGCCGGCCCGGCCTTCGACTCGCCGCCGGAACGGGACGCCGCCGGCTTCTTCAGCCTGGACTGGGAGGGGGCCGAGCGCTTCGAACTGGAACAGGCCTCGGGACCGGACCACGAGGACGCACGCATCATCTACCGCGGCAGCGACACCAGCACCACCGTCAGCGGGCTCCCGGACGGCGAATACCGCTTCCGGATCCGCGAGGAAGGCGCCGAGGAATGGGCCGACGAGACGGTCGTGGTGGTGGAGCATCACCCGCTGAGCCGCGCATTCCTGTTTTTCGCCCTCGGCGCCGCGCTGTTCGTGGTGCTGATCCTGGCCATCGCACGGGGAAGGAGACTGGCATGAATCACGCAACCGACAACATCCGCACAACCCCGGCAGCCGCTGCAGACGACCTGGGGGCAGACGGCCTGGGGACAGACGGATTGCGGGTGGACATGGCGCGCCTGCGCCAGGACGTCCTCGACCTCGGGCAGATCGGCCGCGATGCGGTGCTGGGCCTGAACCGGCGCGCCTTCAGCGACGGCGACCGGCAGGGCCGCGACTGGTTCCGGCAGCGCCTGGCCACTGCCGGGCTGGAGCTGTTCCAGGACGGCGCCGCCAACCTGCACGGCCGGCTGGACTACGATGGCCAGCGTCCCGCGGTGGTGATGGGCTCCCACCTCGATACCGTCCCCGGCGGCGGCCCGCTGGACGGCGCGCTCGGCGTGCTGGTCGGCCTGGAGGTCCTGCGCCGGGTGAAGGAAGAAGGCATTCCGCTGCGCTACCCGCTCGAGGTGATCGACTTCAGCGACGAGGAAGGACGCTTCGGCGGCATGTTCGGCTCACAGGCGCTGTCGGGGCAGCTGACCCCTGAGCGCATCCAGACCGCACGCGACCTCGAGGGCGTCACGCTGGTGGACGCGATGGCGTCCTGGGGCCTGGATGCCAACGAGGCACTGAATGCCCGGCGCGACCCGGCGACCATCCACGCCTTCCTGGAACTGCACATCGAGCAGGGACCGGTGCTGGATCGCAAGCGGATCGGCGTCGGTATCGTCGAGGCAATCACCGGCCTGTTCAAGTGGGAGGTGCGGCTGAAGGGCCAGCCGAACCACGCCGGCACCACCCCGATGGACATGCGCATCGACGCCTTCCAGGGGCTCGCGGAGTTCGGCGGCGCCATCAACCGGATCCTCGAGGAGCATGGCGGCCCGAACAGCCGCGCGACCATCGGCCGCGTGGAGCTCTGGCCGGGCGCGCCGAACACCATACCGGGACAGGCGACCTTCTCCCTCGAGGTCCGCGACACCGACGAACGCGTGCTGAAGGCCCTGTCCGATGCCTCGCGGCGCACACTCTCCAGCATCGCCCGGCGCCGTGACCTGATGTTCGAGTTCGACGTCCTCTCCGAGATCACCCCGACCCGGTGCGACCCCGGCCTGCTGGACCTGCTCGCGAGCGAGGCGGAGACCATGGGCCTCGAGTACCTGCGCCTGCCGAGCGGCGCCGCTCACGACACCCAGAGCATGAGCGCGGTCACCCGCACCGGCATGATCTTCGTCCCCAGCATCGAGGGGCGCAGCCACTCCTCCGGCGAATGGACCAACTGGGAGGACATCGAGGCCGGGGCCAACCTGATGCTGCGCAGCGTGCTTGCGCTGGCCGCGAGGCACTGAGAGGAAGACGCCGCATGAACGACAAGGTCGAACCGCTTACCGATTTCGATGCGCTGGATCCGCTCCGCGAGCAGTACCGCGGCAGCCTGATCTCCACGCGCCTGCTGCGCCAGGAACTGGCACAGCATCACGTCGCGCTGCTGTGCATCGATCTGCAGTACCTCGATGCGGCGCGGGGCTTTGGCGTGTTCGCCGATGCGGCGGCTTCGGGCGTGCCGCTGAAGGCGCAGGAGTACTACTTCCAGGAACTCGAGAACGTCGTGCTGCCGAATGTGCGGCGGCTTCAGGATGCCTTCCGCGCCCACGGACTGGAGGTCATCCACTCGCGCATCCAGTCGATGACCCGCGACGGCCGCGACCGCAGCCCCGGGCACAAGCGCCTGAATCTGCACGCGCCACCCGGATCGAAGGAGGCCGAGTTCGTGGAGAGCGTCGCGCCGGTCGGCGACGAGATCGTGCTGAACAAGACCGCCAGCGGGGTCTTCAATTCGACCAATCTGCACTATGTGCTGCGCAATCTCGACATCACCTCGATCTTCATCGTCGGCGTGTATTCGAACGAGTGCGTGTCCACCGCGGTTCGTGACGCCTGCGACCTCGGCTTCTACGTGACAATGGTCGAGGACGGCTGCACCACCGTGACGCCGGAACTGCAGGAGGCGACCATCACGACCATCCGCGACCGCTACGCGCGCGTGATGACCACCGACCAGGCCATCGCCGAGATCACCCGGGTGCGGGAGGCCTCATGACGATCGCCGAAGACGTCGCCATTCTCCCGGAGGGCATCGCCTGGGGATTGCTGATCGCCTTCGGCATCCTGTGGGTGATCCTGGGCTGGTATCTCGGCCGCAAGAACAGGACCGCCGAGGACCACATGCTGGCCGGGCGCAACGTCGGCATGGCCCTGGCCACGGCCACCGCGATGGCCACCTGGGTGACCGCGAACACCACGATGACCGCGCCGCAGCTCGCGCTGCAGCTGGGCGTCTGGGGCATGTTCGGCTACTCGCTCGGGGCGCTGGGCCTGATCCTCTTCGCGCCGATGGCCCGGCGCATCCGCGAGCTGATGCCCCAGGGCTTCACCTCCGGCGACTTCATCCGGCTGCGCTTCGGGAAGTTCACATGGCGCGTCTTCCTGGTGGTGTCGCTGATCTACGCCTTCGGCTGGCTGGTCAGCCTGGCGATGGCCGGCGGGGTGCTGATCAACGCCCTCGCCGGCATCGACTACCGCGTCGGCATGACGGTGATCCTCACCGTCTGCGTGCTGTACACGCTCCTCGGTGGGCTGCGGGCGGTCATCGGCACCGACTTCGTGCAGACGGTCATCATCGTCCTCGGCGTCGCCTTCATCGCCTGGCTGACCATCGACAAGGTCGGCTTCGAGGCGATCCACTTCAACCTGATGGAAGAGCGCCCCGAACTGCTGAACCTGCTGTTCCCGGCGGCGATCATGTTCCTGTTCAACAACCTCTTTTTCGGCGTCGGCGAGATCTTCCACTCGAACGTGTGGTGGTCGCGCGCCTTCGCCTTCGGCCGGAGCGTCGGGTTCCGGGCCTACCTGCTGGCCGGCCTGCTGTGGCTGCCGATCCCGATCGTCGCCGGCTTCGTTGCGCTGGCCACCCCGGCGCTGGGCATCAACGTCCCGGTCGCCGACATGGTGGGCCCGCTGGTCGCGGCCGAGATCCTGGGCCTGACCGGGGCGATCGTGGTCTTCATCGTGGTCTTCGCGGCGCTGGCCTCGAGCCTCGACTCGCTGCTGGCCGCGACCTCGGACCTGGTCACGCGGGACATCTACCGCGGCCACATCCGCAAGAGGGCGTCCGACCACGAGCAGTTCCGCGCCACCAAGGTGGTCGTGGTGCTGCTGGGTCTGGTGACCTGGGCCGCCGCGAGCTACCGGGGCGAGCTGCCGGTGATCGGTTCGCTGGCCGAGGTGCTGTATTTCACCGGGGCCTTTGTCGCCAGCGCGATCTGGCCGGTGGTGGCAGGGCTGTACTGGCGTCGGGCCAACCCGACCGGCGCCGGGCTGAGCATGGTCGCCGGCACCACGCTGGGCCTGGTCAGCTACTTCACCATCGGGTTCTATGTCGCGGCACTGGTCGGTGCGGCGGTCTCGCTCGCGGTGCTCGTGCTGTTTACCTGGCTCGCGCCCCGTGACTTCGACTGGCGGCTGCTGGCCGAGGCCGAGCCGCACAGTGCTGCGCCGGTAACGGGAGGTGCGCGATGATGATCTCCGCCGAGGCCCTGGGCACGGTCGTGGTGGTCGCAACCGCGATCGCGACGCTTGCGCCGTTCCTGCTGATCGCACTGTTCATTCGTGACTGGAAGAGGGGAAGTTTGTGGTGACAACCCACGAGAAACTCCTGCAGCGGCCGCTGCAGCCGAAGGACGGCGCCGCCGGCATCGAACGGCCGAAGGGCCTGCTCGAGTCGGTGCCCGAGGATCCGGAGCCATTGCTCGATCTGGCGTCGAGGCATGTGGTCTCCAGCCGCCAGTTCGACCGCGCGAAGCTGACCCAGCTCTTCCGGCTCGCCGCCCAGTACGAGTCCACGCCGCAGCTGATGCACCTGCCGCTGACCGGGAAGATCCTGATCAGCGCCTTCTACGAGCCCTCCACCCGGACCCGGCTCTCCTTCGAGAGCGCGTGGCACCGCCTCGGCGGCGCGGTGATGTCGATCACGGACGCGAAGAGCACCGGCATCGCAAAGGGGGAATCGCTGGCCGACATCGCCGAGATGTTCAACAACTATGGCGACGTGATCGTGCTGCGCAGCAGCGAGGACCAGGCCGTCTACGACATGCTGGACACCCTGCGCATCCCGATCGTGAACGCGGGCAACGGCATCGACGAACACCCGACGCAGGCGATGGCCGACCTCTACACGATTGCGAAGTGGCGGCCGGAGCTGCTGCAGGGCCCGATGCCGGAAGGCGAGAGGATCCGCGTCGGTATCATCGGCGTCCCGTCGCGCATGCGCACGGTGCGCAGCCTGCTGTTGCTGCTGGCCTGTTTCCCGGAGGCGGTCGAGGAGGTGGTGATCGTCTCCAACGAGGCCGAGAATTTCGACGAGGGTCAGCGCAAGGAACTCGAGCAGGCCGGCCTGCGCCTGCGGGTGGTGCGCGAACTCGACCCGGTGCTGCCGGAACTGGACGTGGTCTACATCAACGCGATCGCGTGGGTGGGCGACAGCTTCGAGTCACTGGGCTCCGGGCTGCACCTGACCCGCGAATCCCCGCTGAAGCCCGGGGCGATCATCCTGCACCCCCTCGCGAGGGGCAAGGAGCTGGCGACCGAACTCGACGACACCCCGCACAACTGGTACTTCGCCCAGGCCCGCGGCGCCGTGTTCATCCGCATGGCGCTGCTGACCTCGGTGGTGCGCCGGATCAGCGCGGTGATGGATACCCCGGAAGAGTGACCCGGCCTCATTGAGGCCGGGGTGATGGGAGGAATGGCGACGGGCCGGTGGCGGGACGCCGTAAATACATCCCTGTAGGCTTGACGGCAGCGTCCCTGCTGCCGACACCCGCCACCGGCCCGTCGCCATTCCTCCCTCCGCCGCACTCTGAATGCCAGGGCTTCGCATCGCGATTTCAGAAGACCGGTCACCCAGACATTGAACACGACAGGAGACATGCCATGTGTGGCATCGCAGGAATCTTCAACGCCGACCCCGAACGCCCGGTCGATCCCGAAACACTCGTGGCGATGGCCGCGATCCAGTATCACCGGGGCCCCGACGGCTTCGGCTACCGGGTGCAGGAGGATCGCGGCGTGGGCTTCTCCCATGCCCGGCTTTCGATCATCGACCTCGACGAGAACCGGGGCCGGCAGCCGTTCCTGATGGAGGACGGCAGCATCATGACCGCGGTGAACGGGGAACTGTACGACTACAAGCGCATCCGCGCGGACCTGACCCTGCGCGGGGCGAAGTTCCGCACCAAGAGCGACTCGGAGATGGTGATGCACCTCTACCGGCGGCTCGGCCTGGAGGATGCGCTCCCGCACTTCCGGGGCGAGTTCGGGATCGCGCTGTACGACCGCGAGCACGACCGGCTGGTGCTGATCCGTGACCGCTTCGGCGTCAAGCCGATGTATTTCACCGAGGCCAACGGGACCTTCGTCTTCGGCTCCGAGCTGAAGGTGCTGTTCGCGCATCCCGACGTGCCGCGCCGCTTCTCGGATGCCGGCCTGTACCACCAGCTGATGCAGACCACCGTCCCGGGCGCCACCGCCTTCGAAGGCGTGCACCAGGTGAAGCCGGGGCACATGGTCATCGTCGAACGCGCCCACGGGAAGCTGAAGATCCGCGAGGAGAAGTACTGGGACATGGACTTCCCGCTGGCGTCGGAACGCGCCGAGCACAAGGCGGAGGACGAGGAATACTGGATCGAAGGCGTGCGCTCGCACCTGATGGAGGCCGTCCAGCTGCGGCTGGAGGCGGACGTGCCGGTCGCCTGCTACCTGTCCGGGGGCATCGATTCCTGCATCACGCTCGGGCTGGCGGCCGCGACCCAGCAGAGCCCGGTGAAGGCCTTCACCATCGGCTTCGACGATGTCGAGTACGACGAGACGGCCATCGCCCGGGAGATGGCCGAAAGCGTCGGCGCCGACCAGGACGTGATGACCCTGCAGGCCGATCACCTCTACGACAACTTCGTGGAAACGCTCTGGCACGCCGAACGCACCATCTACAACACCCTCGGCGTGGCGAAGCTGCTGATGAGCCGGCACGTGAACAAGGCCGGCTACAAGGTGGTCGTGACCGGCGAGGGCTCCGACGAACTCTTCGCCGGCTACCCCGCCTTCCGCCGCGACCTGTTCCTGCACGGTCTGGATACCCTGCCGGAGGCCGACCGGGCCTCCTGGCAGCAGCTCCTGAGCGAGAGCAACAAGCTGGTGACCGGCGCGATGCTGGCCCAGGACGAGCTCGACGATCCTGCGCTGACCGGGCTGGTCGGGTTCACGCCGTCCTGCCTGCAGCCCTGGCTGGCCACGGCGGTGCACGTCCCCGGGCTGCTTGCACCCGAGCGCCGCGAGCGGATGGAGGGCTACGAGCCGGGCACCGCGATCGCGGACGCGCTGGACGGCGACATGCTCGAAGGCCGGCATCCGCTCGACAAGGCGCAGTACGTCTGGATCAAGACGATGCTCGAAGGGCAGATCCTGACCTGGGGCGGCGACCGCGTGGACATGGCCAATTCCATGGAGGCGCGCCCGCCCTTCCTCGACCACCACCTCGCCGAATTCGCGGCCCAGATCCCGCCGACCATGCGGATCAAGGGCCGCACCGAAAAATACGTGCTGCGCGAGGCGATGAAGGGCGTGCTGCCGCGGGTGCTGTACGAGCGCGAGAAATTCGCCTTCATGGCGCCACCGGCCCACACCGACCCGAAGAAGTGGGCGGCAATGAAGGCGCTGGCGGACCGCTACCTGTCGGACGAGGCCATTCGGGAAGCCGGCCTGCTGGACCCGGATGGCGTGCGCCGCCTGTTTCAGCTGCACGAGTCCGAGGACACCCCGGCCTCCACCCAGGTCCAGCTGGATGCGGTGATCAACCACATGATCGGCGTGCAGGTGCTGCACGAGCACTTCGTCGCCGCCGACCTCCCCCGCATCGCCCGGCGCAAGGCCGAGGCCCTCGGCTGGCGGCCCTGAGTCTCGGCTCTTGCCCCCTGGCCTTCAACACCGGCCCTCACCCCCGGCCCCTCCCCCGTTTGCGGGGGAAGGGTTGGGTAAGAGGCAGGCCGGACCCGCCCCCCACGCCAGACCGCAGGCCAGCCCTCAGCCTCCCCAGCGCGCCCGCGCCCCGGCGTAGAAGTCCGCATCGGTGCTGGTCGCGCCCTGCAGGGTGCAGACGCGCGCGGCGAAATCGAGGGCGCGTTCCAGGGTGTCCGCCCACGCCCATCCGTTCAGCAGCCCGAGGATCACCACGCTGGCGAAGGCGTCGCCGGCACCCACCGGGTCCTGCAGATCGGCCACGGCGGGGGCCGGTGCTGCCACGCGCTCTCCCGCACGGGTGTGGATGCCGGCGCCGGCCGCGCCCGAGGTCAGGATCACCGCCTCGCGGATGCCCGAGGTCTCGAACAGCCCGGCCACCCGCGCCGCATCGTCCGGCCCGTCGGCCAGTTCGCGCAGTTCGTCCAGGTTCAGCTTCACGTAGTCCGCGCCGCGGATCAGCTCCAGCACCGTGTCCGGCCGATACCAGGGCCGGCGCAGGTTCACGTCCACGAAGCGCCGCTCCGAGCGCTGCGCCAGCCAGTCGCAGGCGGAGCGGCTCGGCTCGCTGCGCAGCGCGAGGCTGCCGTGGTAGAGGAGCGGCGCGCGCCCCGGAACCACCGCCTCCAGCGCGTCCACCCGGACCTCGTCGTAGGCCTGGCCGGGCAGGATGTCGTAGCTCGGCTCGCCCCCTTCCAGCGTGACCTGGACCCGCCCCGTAGGGGCGTCCGGCGTCACCTGCAAGGCCCGGGTATCGAGGCCGGCGCCCACCATCGCCGCCCGCACCCGTTGCCCGAGCCCGTCGGTACCCACTGCGCCGACGAACAGCGGATCGGCCCCGAGCATCCGCAGGTTCCAGGCAACGTTGAACGGGGCCCCGCCAAGGATGTCGCCCCCGTCCGCGAAGCTGTCGAACAGGACTTCACCGAAGATCAGGGGCCGCTGCCCGTTCCCGGCTGCTCCGGCCATCAGGACCTCCACGCCATGAGACTGTGCGACTCATGGTACGTGAAGGCGACCCCGATCACGAGACGCGTGCCGCGAGTGGTCCGCGCCAATCCGACGGTGAAAGGCTCGCTCTCCCGCGGGCGGAAAAAATCCGCCGGGCGCCCGCTTCGAACCGTGAAACAAGCGTAGGGCGGAAGAGGCCGAAGGCCGTCATCCGCCATCCGACGCCGTGGGTTGCCGCTGGCTCCAGGACATTGCGACCGCCTCATGGCGGATGACGCTGCGCTCTTCCGCCCTACGGGTCCCCCGGGCGCACGCCGTGTGCTCGAGCGATGACGCCGCGTCAGACGACCGGCGTTTCGCCGAGATCCAGAGTGTAGCGCAAAGGCTACAACCGCTTTACCAAGAGGGTGGCCCATCGAAGAGGGATGGACCCTGAGACTAAGTCGCTAAAACGCCAGGAAGATTTCCTAGTCGGCGACTCCAGTGGGCCATGCGGAGAGACGGAGGGGGCGGCGGGCACCCGGGTTTGGGCACAGGCTCAGTGGGCCGCCTCGATCAAACGGCCCTCGTCCGGAAGTTCGATCTCGATGCCGACCGGGAGGTGGTCGGAGAGGTTCACGTTGTAGACCCGCATGTCGCTGACGCTGAGATCCGGCGTCAGCAGGATGTGGTCGAAGACCCGCCGTGGCTCCCAGGACGGATAGGTGGCCGCGCAGGGCATCGGGTCGAGCAGGCCCGTCCGGGCGACCAGCGCCTGCAGCTCGCGGCTCTCCGGATGGCAGTTGAAATCGCCCATCACCACCGCGTGCGGCTCGTGCGCCAGCCGTCCGGCAATGTAGTCCAGCTGTGACCGCCGGGCCCGGCGGCCGAGGGCGAGGTGGACCAGAAAGAGCACCAGGGACTCGCCGTTGGCCAGCGCGAAGCGCGCCTCGATCGCGCCGCGGCCCGGGATCGGACCCGGCAAGCGGTGCATCACCACCCGCTCCGGCTCGAGCCGGGTCAGGAGACCCAGCGAGTGCTTGGCCAGCGCACCCAGATCACGATTCACGCGCGAGTAGGAATGCGGAAAGCGTCCGCGCTCGGACAGATAGGCGGTCAGGTCGACGTAGTTGCTGCGCATGCTGCCCGCATCGAGCTCCTGGAGGCCAACCACGTCGAACGCGGAGATGAAGCGCGCGACGCGGTCCAGATTGGCCATGCGGCCGCCGAAGGGCAGGAAGTGCTTCCAGCTGTTGGTCACATAGTGGTGCAGCCGGGAGGAGTGGATTCCGACCTGCGCATTGAAGCTGAGCAGGCGAAGGCGCCGCGGCTCCGTGGCCGCGGGGCCGCGCTCCACGCCCGGCTGTGTGCCGATACCCGTTTCCAGCGGACTGACTAGTGACAAGTACTCCCTCCCTCATCCGGTCCGGAACAGCAGGCGGGCGGCTTCTGGCGAGCAGATCCGGTTCCCCGTGGCCGGCAGTGTCCCCAACCGGTTTACGATCATTTACCTAATGCAATAGGACCATCAACAGCATGCGAACGTTCCGCGGCTGCCCCGCGCCCCGGTGAGAGGGCAGGAAGGGAGCAGGCGCGCTTCGCCGCAGACCAGGTGCCCGTGCGCAGGCGTCAGGCATACTCCTCCAGCAGGTGATCGACGACGCGCAGCATCCCCTCGTGGCTGCCGGTCATTCCCGCGGATACCATGGCCCGACCGTCGACGACCATCGTCGGCACGCCCTCGACCTGAAAGGCCTGCACCAGCAGGCCCGCCTCGCTGACCGCGGCACCGACCTCGGGGGAACGCATGGCCTCCCGGAAGGCGTCGGCGTCCAGACCGCGCTGGTCCACGAAGCGCAGGATCGCACTCTCCGAGCGCATGTGGCGCCCCTGGGCATGGATCGCGTCGAAGAAGGCCCGATGGATCTGGTCGAGCACACCGAGCTCCTCGGCCGCGTAATAGACCCGGGCGTGCAGTGCCCACAGATCATCGAAGGTCGCGGGGACGTGGGTGAAGTCCACGTGATCCGGCAGGTCCTCGCGCCATTCGCGCACCAGCGGCTCGAAGTTGTAGCAGTGTGGGCAGCCGTACCAGAAGACCTCCACGACCTGCACCCGGCCCTCGGGCAGCCCGGTGTCCACCCGGGGGACCAGCCGCCGATAGTGCTGCCCCGCGGTGAACTCCCGGCCCGGCGCCACACCCGAGGCCAGCAGCGTGCCGCCGCCGACCAGGGCGCCCATGAAACGACGTCGATTCATCATCCAGCTCTCCTCGTGTGGTCATGCTCGCGGATACGCGGCACCGAGCTGCCGCGCCCGCGTTTTTGATGCTCGGGCCTCACTTTGGTTCGCTGCCGGGGCATGCGTCAAACCCGTCTCGCCCGGAACACGGCCTGCACACCCCCCCGGCACGGGACCAAAAAAAGGGTGGCCACAGGCCACCCCATCGGCAGGGCCGGGCGATCTGCGCTACTCGGCGCGCAGCCCCTGCATGTATTCAGCCACCGCCTCGATGTCGTCGTCCGACATGCGCGCGGCGATATTGCGCATCATGCGACCGTTGTCGTTCGCGCGCTCGCCTCTGCGGAAATAGCGCAGCTGATCGGCATTGTACTGAGCGTGCTGACCGCCGACGAGCGGGAACATGGCCGCGGGATTGCCCTTGCCGTCCGCGCCGTGGCAGGCCATGCAGGCGGCGACACCGGCCGCCGGGATGCCCCCGCGATAGATACGCTCGCCGCGCTCGGCAAGCGCCTCGTCGGCGGTGCCCGGGCTGATCTCCTGCTGGGCGTAGAAGGCAGCGAGGTCGCGCATGTCCTGCTCGTCCAGGCCGGCGACCTGCCCGGCCATCAGGGCATTCTCGCGACGGCCGCTCTTGTAGTCCATCAACTGCTTGTAGAGGTAACTGGCATGCTGCCCTGCCACCTTCGGCCATTCCGGGTTCACACTGTTGCCGTCGCTGCCGTGGCACGCCGTACATGCCTGTGACAGCTCCTGGCCACGGACCGGATCGCCTGCCTGCACCACGACCGGCAGTGCCAGCGCGAGGGAGAGGACAGCGAAGAGGCTCGAGCGCACGTAATTCATGATGGAAGATACTCCTGCTTCTATTTGTGCGAGCCGGCGCGGGGCTGGAGCTTGTGCCCCCTGGCCGAGGGGAATCAAAATAAGAGCTGCGTTATATAGCATATGCAGTTTTCGGCAGCAAAGAAACCATGCCGGCAGACGTCGGCCGAGGGAGCACATGAACAACCCGTTTCGCGAGGCCGAGTTCGTGCTCGGCGCCGCCCGGATCGGCCAGCTGCCGCCCGATTCCGGCACAGAGATCGCCTTTGCCGGGCGCTCCAACGCCGGCAAGTCGAGCGCTCTGAACGCACTTTGCGGGCGCAGGGCCCTGGCGCGTGTCAGCCGGACGCCGGGCCGCACCCAGGAGATCAACGTCTTCCGGCTGCAGCCCGACGGCGGGCAGCGCCTGGCCGATCTGCCCGGATACGGCTACGCCAAGGTACCACCCGCCCAGCGCGCGCACTGGGACCGCCTGATCGGCCAGTACCTGCGCGAGCGCCGGAGCCTCGTGGGCCTGGTGCTGATCATGGACGTGCGCCGGCCGATGACCGACCTCGACCGGGCCCTGCTGGAGTGGCTCGCGGCGCGGCCGCGACGGCTGCACGTGGTGCTCACCAAGGCGGACAAGGTCTCCCGGAACGAGGCCGGCCGCCAGCTGCTGGCGACCCGGCGGGCATTGGAGGAAATGGGCCTCGACGCGACCCTGCAGACCTTCTCCGCGCTGAAGCGCGACGGGGTGGAGGACCTGCAGGGGCTGCTGCTGGAGTGGCTGGACAGCACCGACGGGCAGGATTGACGCCTGCTGAAGAAGCACCGTAGGAGGCCAGCCCCCTGGGCGACCTTCCCCAACGCTGGGTCGCCGAGAGGGCTCGCCTCCTACAGGGGGCCAGGGCAAGCACCGTAGGAGGCCA
>RECA01000028.1 GCA_007692435.1 Thioalkalivibrio sp. | reverse complement strand
GACGCTACGCTCTTCCGCCCTACCGGTTCCCGAGGCGCACGCCGTGTTCTTTCACTCTAACGCTGCTGATAATTCAACGTGACGAACACACCCCGCCCGGGCTGGTTGTAATCGGTGCCGAACTGGCGCGAGACAACGTAGTCGCGGTCGAACACATTCTGCGCCGACGCGCTCACCGTCCACTCCCGGTCAATCGCGTAGGATGCCCGAAGGTCGAATGTGGCGAATCCGGAGAGGCGGTCCGTGTTGTCGGAATCCTCGAAGCTGCGTGCCTGGCCCATAAGGCTCCCGCCCACGGAGAGGTCGCCGATTCGCCGGTCGATGTCAAGGCGCGCGCTCGCGGGTGGACGCCGGCGCAGTTCGTTTCCCGTCTCGCGGTCCTCCGTATCCAGGACCGTGAGGGCGGCCCGCGCGACCCAGTCGTCCGTGTGGTATCCGGCCTCGAGCTCCAGCCCCTGGACGCGCGCATCGTCGACATTCTCAGGCGAAAACCGTCCCAGCTCGTCCGTGACATTGGCGATCAGATCATCGATCCGGGTATGAAACACGGCGGCATCGATGAAGATGGGGCCGGAGGTGTATCGCGCGCCGAATTCCACCGTGCGTGATTCCTCCGGGTCGAGATCGGGGTTGCCCTGGAAGGACGCGGAGCCGGGGAAGTAGAGTTCGTTGAAGCTGGGTGCGTTGAAGGCGGTCCCGACAGAGGCCCGGACGCGCGTCGTGTCGGAAACGGGCAGGCCCCAGCCCAGTTGTCCGGTGGTCTTGCCGCCGAACTGCTCGTTGTCGTCGCGGCGCAGGCTTGCCGTCAGATCATGCCCGCCGAGCTGGCCCTCGACGATGGAATAGACTCCGACGTTGTAGCGGGAATCCTCGGCAAAGGCCTCGGTGCTACTCACCCGGTCCTCGTAGGCATCGATGCCGGCCAGGAGCAACCAGCCCCCGCGCAGACCGATGGTGTTCTGCCAGTCCGCCATGTCCCGTCGCGTGTCGAACCTCGACTCCCGATCGGCCACGGTTCCACCCTCGAAGGTGAACAGCTCGTCTCGTGACTGGGAAAACGCCAGCTGGGTATCCCAGTTGGAGGTGATTGTTCGCCGCAGACCGACGCGGACTGCCGATTGCTGGTAGTCGCTATAGGCGGGGGAATAGGCCCGAACATCCACGAGTTCGAAGGTGTCAGGGTCGAGGATGAACTCGTCTGCGTCGAATTCCGTTCTGCCCTCGGAATACAGGAGGCTGCCAAACACCTCCGTCCCGTTCTCGAAACGATGCCGGACCTTGCCCGAGACCGAGGTATTGTCATAGCCGTCGGGATCGTCGTCACCGACCCCGGTCAGCACGTCGATGCCGTCAGTGTCGAAATGGCTCGCCGACAGGCTGTAGCGGGTATCCGCCGTGCCGCCCGCCACACCGGCGCCGAGTTCGCGGGTGTTGAAGCTCCCGCCGCCGACAAAGGCGTTCACGCGCGGTGGTCCCTCGCGTCCCTCGCGGGTGAAGATCTGAATCACGCCGCCGATCGCATCCGACCCGTAGATGCTGGTCCGTGGTCCGCGCACGATCTCGACGCGCTCGATCTCGGACGGTGGCAGATACTGCCAGGCGGGTGCACCGGTGGTCGCGGAACCCATTCGCACGCCATCGATGAGCAGCAGGGTGTGGTTCGAGTTCGTGCCGCGCATGAACACGCTGGAGGTCTTGCCGAAGGGCCCGGTATCGGAGACCCCGATCCCCGTCCGTCCGCGCAGCAGGTCAGTGAATTGCTGCGGTTGCAGCCTGTCGATCTCGTCACGCTCGATGATCGTGACCGACGACAGGGTCTGATCGACGGTCTGCGGTGCCCGCGTCGCCGTGACCACGATGGGATCAAGGGGTTCTGCGGCCTGGGTTGCCGTCGCGGCAATACACGACGAGAGGAAGATGGTCCGGGTCAGGAGAACCCGAGGAGATCTGGAACGGTGCATGGTTGCCCTCCGCAAGCCATAGTGGCGGACGGGCGGGCACTACGGTCCAGGGCACGGCGCAGGCGGCGTGCCCGGTTCCGCCAGACGGCCCACCGCGGTCCGGTTGCAACCCTTCAGGCCGGTCTCCGGGCTCAAGGAACATCGGGGCGGGCCTCGATGCGTCGGGATGCCTTCCCGCGCCTGGGGCGCAGTGGCTTTCATCCCATTCGGCCGCGGGCCTGGCGGCCCGGGAACTCCTCTTACCGTTGCGGGGGCAGCGCAGGTTTCTCACCTGCTTCCCGTTTCATCCCGCGCCCATCAGCACTGGGGCGGGACACCTGGAGGGTCATGGTCTGCCGGCACAGGGCCGGCGGATTCGATTGCGCCCATTCCCATGAGCGCGGTAGGGACATTACCCTAACGGCGGCGCGTTCGCAACCCGGAATCGTCCGGCGGATGATCCGCTTCGGCCTCGTGCACATCCTCTCCAGCCGCGTAGGGTGGGCCAGGCGAAGTGGGCCCGCCAGAGATGTAACGGGGGGTTGATGGGCCCGCTTCGGCTGGCCCACCCTGCGGCAGCCACGTCAGTCTCGTGCTGTTGCCGCTGGTGGACTTTGCTACGCTAGTTGGTTCACATCCCTCCGGTTAACGCGAGCTGCGCCATGAGCATCTGTACCCGATTCGCCCCAAGCCCCACGGGCTACCTGCACATCGGCGGCGCGCGTACCGCCCTGTTTTCCTGGCTCTACGCGCGACACCACGGCGGCGAATTCATCCTGCGCATCGAGGATACCGATCGCGAGCGCAGCACCACCGAGGCGGTCAACGCGATCCTCGAGGGCATGGCGTGGCTGGAACTGAGCTACGACCGGGGGCCCTTCTACCAGACCGAGCACCTCAACCGTTATCGAGAGGTGATCCAGCAGCTGCTGGCCTCGGGGCATGCCTACCATTGCTACTGCACCCGCGAGGAACTGGAGGCGATGCGGACGGAGCAGATGGAGCGCAAGGAGAAGCCACGGTATGACGGCCGCTGCCGCCACCGAACCGAACCCCGCGAGGGCATGCTTCCGGTGGTGCGTTTCCGGACCCCGGAGGAGGGCGTGACCGTGGTCGACGACATGGTTCGTGGCAAGGTCGCGTTCCAGAACAGCGAGCTGGACGATCTGATCATCGCGCGCTCCGATGGCACGCCCACGTACAACCTCACGGTCGTGGTCGACGACATGGACATGGGGATCACCCACGTGATCCGCGGCGACGACCACCTGAACAACACGCCGAGACAGATCAATATCCTGAAGGCACTCGGTATCGATCCACCGCGCTACGGTCATCTTCCGATGATCCTCGGACCCGACGGGACCAAGCTCTCCAAGCGTCACGGTGCCGTGTCGGTGATGGTCTACCGGGAGGAGGGGTACCTGCCGGAGGCGCTGCTGAATTACCTGGTCCGCCTGGGCTGGTCGCATGGCGACCAGGAAATCTTCACCCTCGACGAGCTGGTGCGTCTGTTCGACATCGCCGAAGTCAACCAGTCGGCGTCCGCAGTGAATCCGGAAAAGCTCCTCTGGCTGAACCAGCACTACATCAAGGCGCTGGACCCGGATCACGTGGCCCGGGAGCTGCGCTGGCACCTTGGCCGCATCGGCATCGATCCCGCGGATGGTCCGGAGCCCCGATCGGTGGTGCTGGCACAGCGCGATCGCTGCAGAACCCTGCGCGAAATGGCGGAAGCCAGTTCCTGTTTCTATCGCGAGTTCTCGGAATACGACGAAAAGGCCTTTCGCAAGAACCTGAACCCCGACACCCTGCCGGTGCTGCAGGCACTCCACGACGGCTTCCGGGCACTGGGCAGGTGGGACAAGGAGGCCCTGAACCAGGTGGTGATGCGCACGGCCGAGATCCTCGGCCTGAAGCTGGGCAAGGTGGCCCTGCCGCTGCGGGTGGCCCTGACCGGCGGGACCGCTTCGCCCTCGATCGACGAGACCCTGGCGCTGGTCGGCCGGGAGCGCACCATCGCCCGCATCGAGCGCGCGCAGGCCAAGATTTCTTCAGAAGCGGCTTGACAGGTTTGGGGTCCATGGGTAAATTGCGCGCTCGCCTTTCGGGGCCATAGCTCAGCTGGGAGAGCGCCTGCATGGCA
>RECA01000140.1 GCA_007692435.1 Thioalkalivibrio sp. | reverse complement strand
GGAGGCGAGCCCTCTCGGCGATTCCGGCGTCGGGGACGGTCGCCCAGGGGGCTGGCCTCCTACATACCTTCCTGAAGCCGACCTACCAGTCGTACTGGCGCAGGAACTCGGGGAGGCGTTCAACCATCTCTGCGCGGCTGAAGAAACGATCGGCGCGCGACAGGCGCATCTCGTTCTGGATCTCGGCATCCCCACCGAAGCAGAAGACCGGCAGGTTGATCTGGAACTCCATCCGCAGGACCCGGATCACGTCCAGCGGATCGAAGGCATCGATCTCGTCGAGATCCAGCAGCAGGAAGCGGTAGAGCAGGATCTCGTTCCACTCTCCCAGCTCCTCGAGATCCGTGACGGCCACCAGTTCCCACGGTGGCTCCAGGCAGGACTGCACCTGCCGGATCATCTCCTCGTCCTGCGTCATCAGGATGATGCGGCGCTCCAGCCGCCGCGCGATCGTCGGTTCGGTCATGGCCATTCACTCGAGTCTGCAGATAGGGGGGGGGAATCGGCGGGCGCTGCGCGCCGGTCGCATCAGGGAGAACGGATGCCGCGGTACAGCGCATCGACCCGGCAACTGATCTCGTCGGCAAGCGAAGGGGCAAGCACCCGGCTCAGGTTCGAACGCAGCACCAGGCGTTCCGGCACGAGCCCAAGCGCGCGCTCCTGCAGGACGGAGTTGATCTTCGGCTCCTCGCACCAGATGCGGCGTATCTCGTTCCCGCACAGCTGCAGCCGCAGCCGTCCGCAGCGCGAGCGCGTCTCGAAGACATAGCTCTCGCGGTTGATGCGGATGCCCGAGGGGACCGCGGCGTGGGTATCGCCCTGCTCCAGATCCTCGAGCTCCTCGAGCCCGCGGGCGATCCACTCCTCCCGTTCCTCCGGCCGGAGCGGCTCCCTGACGGGCTCCACGCCAAAGCGCTGGCGAACCGATTCGAACAGGGCCTCGCGGAAGACGTCGTTGTCCGGGGTCTCGGCGAGTTCCCGCTCGCAATCGGTGATGCCTTCCTCCAGGGCCTGCAGCACCCACTCGCGGTAGCCGTCGCTCGGGGCGTGTATGCAATCCAGAAATCGCCGCGCCGGAAAGCGGCGCAGGAAACTCGCGCCGAAGACGCAGCCCTTCTCCATCGACGCCGCGCCGGTGCCCATGATCTTGCGGCCGCCGACCCAGATGTCCTGGCTGCGCATCTCGACATCCTCGAACCCGAGCTGCCGCAGCACCGCCACCACCAGGCCCATCCCCAGGGAGAACAGGTGCCGGTGCCCGCGCGCGAAGGCACGCCGCGGCAGCACCAGGAAGAAGAAGGGCTGGTCGGCGTCGATCCAGACCGCCCCGCCGCCCAGCGGCCGGCGCAGCACCTCCACGCCCTGTTCGCGGCAGCCGGCCAGATCCAGATCGGCAGCCGGATTCTGCCCCGCGCCGATCGACACGTGGGCCTCGCCGCTGGACAGCCACATCACCCGGATCGGGTCGTCCACCCCGGTGGACACGGTCATGCCCGTGTACAGCGCGTGCATCTCCCGCGCAGAGACACGCCCTGCGTCCAGCCAGACGGGCGCCTCGGAAATCGCCAAGTTCAGTCCTCGCCGCGACCCTGCGGATTGGCGGTCGTGTCCCCGGTAACCGGTTCCTCCTTCGGCTGGTAGAAATAGCGGAAGTAGAAGTCGCTGCGGGAGAGGTCCTTGTAGAGCTTCGCCCGTTCCTCCACTCCGCCGCGCAGCACCTGGATCAAGGCCTCCGCCTGTTCTCCGTCCACGATGTGCATCGCACCCGTCAGTTCCTGATCGGTGTTCAGGAAGTGCGCAGCCAGTTCCTCGGGCTCCTGCACGAACACCAGGAAGGACTTGCATTCGGCGTCCTGCGGATCGAGCGGCTGCATCACCACCTTGCCCAGCCACGCGAGGCGGGCAATCTGGTTGAACTGGTGGATGTCGAACTTCTTGCCCTTCTTGTACCTGTTGAGCTCGTTGCGGATGTTGCCAATGTTGGTGATCTTGGGGGACGTCATGCTCGCCTCCGGCATCGGAAATCTGCGGGCAGGATACAAAACCGGCACAGGTGCGGGGAAATGGCCTCGGGAAACGGAGGTAGTCCGCGCCGGGTGCGAGGCGCGCCGCATGATCCGCCGAGCGGGGCCTCAGCTGTCCTTGCGCCAGACCTCGTGACCGCAGCTCGCGCAGTGCCAGAGCACCTCGTCGGCTCCGTCGGCCCCGGTACGGACCTCTTCGGGGACGATGTGCAGGCTGCGGATCGTGCAGCGCGGGCACTTTTCGACATCGGGCAGCTTGCGCCGGACCTTGCGGGACGGCTGCGGAGACGAGGGCTCCTGCAGATCCGCGATCACCCGTTCCATCTCCCCGGCGAGCGACTGAAGCCGCCCGGCCGCCTCGGTCTGCGCAGAGCCGGCCAGCTGCGTGGCCACTTCAGCCAGCTGATCACGAATCGACTCCAGCCGCGATGCCATATCACTCATGCGTCACCTCAGAGGGCGGATTGCCGGAAGGCAGGCGCTCCGGCTGGGCCGCGGCCTGTTGTGCCGCGACAGTGTGCAATGCGGACGATCAGCCCCCGGCCGCCTCGGCGAGGACCTGCTCCACCGCCGCGGGCGAGCGCAGCAGTTGCAGGACGCCATTCTCTCCCATCATCCCGATACCCGAAAAGTACTGGGCCATGCGAAGGGGCATGTGCGGCGCCCGACAGACAAAGGCCCCGCGGTGTTGGCGGGGCCTCGGCGCGGGCCTTGTCATGCCCGGAAATCTATGCGCTTTTCGACACGGCGTCAAAGCCTGTGCCCCCTCGGGGGGCGGCTCGCCCGGATGGATGCATTCTTATATTATCAGTCGCCGTTTCGATTCGGGGCGGCCGGCCTCGATGCCGGTCCGGACCGCAACAGGCACGCCAGCCCGGCACCCGCGCAAGGCCGTTCCAGTCGATGCTGCAGGCGGCATTGGGCGATCGGGTTGATTTCACAACCATAGATGAGTGAATCGAAGGGGATACCCATGAACAGAGTTGCCGCCACCGCCGCCGTCAGCCTGGCCGCAGGCGTTGCGACAGCCGTCACACACGCGGACGAGGCCGTCCTGCTCGCTCCCGTCACCGTCACCGCGAAGGGCTACGAGGCGCTGATCGAAGAGACACCGCGGTCGGTGAACGTGATCGAGGCGGACACCATCCAGCGAACCCAGGCCCGCAGTCTCGGCGATCTGCTGCGCGGAGAACCCGGGCTCGCGGTCGCGGTCGACGGCTCGGTCGGCCTCGACCCGATCATCCGCGGTCTGAAGCGCGACCAGGTGCTGGTGCTGGTCGACGGGGTGCGCATCAACGCGTTGCAGCCACCTGGACGCGGGTCCCTCGCCTCCTACGTGAACGTGGACCTGATCGAGCGGATCGAGGTGATCCGGGGACCGAACTCGGTGCTCTACGGTTCCGGCGCAATGGGCGGGGTGATCAACATCATCACCCGCGGCGGCGACTTCACCGACGAGCCGGAACTCAATGGCTGGTCCCGGCTCGGCTACACCTCGGTGGACGACGGCGTACGCGCCGCGGTCGGCGTGTCGCTCTCCGACCCGCGCAACGTGCTCGACCTCTCGATCGCGCGCCTCGATACCAACGACTACCGCATGGGCGACGGCGATCGGCTGGACGACTCCGCAACGGAGCAGACGGCACTCAGCCTGCGTTACCGCCGGCAGCTGGCCGAGGGCCACGAGATCCAGTTCCAGGCCCAGCGGGACCGGCGGGAGGACGTGTGGTATCTGGCTTCGCGGAACTTCCGCGACGAGGAACTGGGCGGACCATTTCCGCAACCGGAAGGGCTCAACACGCACTACGCACCCGAAAAGACGCGGGATCTGCTGGAACTCTCCTACACCGGCGAGTTCGGGGGCAGCTGGGCACCGCGGCTGTCCGCCTCGATCTACCGGCAGGAGCTCGAGCGCGGCAACTACGACTGGAACCGCGAGCTGGCGAAGGACTACCGGACCTCCGACACCGACTTCGACACAGACGGCGCGCGGGTGCAGCTCGAGTTCTCGCCCCACCCGCAGCACGTGGTGCTGGTGGGCGCCGACACGTGGAAGCTGGAGGCTTCGCCCGTATCGTTTATCGGAAGAGAGGGTACCG
>RECA01000244.1 GCA_007692435.1 Thioalkalivibrio sp. | reverse complement strand
ACAGGCTCAAGCGCGGAAACAGGCTCAAACGCATGGAAACAGACTCAAGCGCATGGAAACAGACTCAAGCGCGGAAGCACGCTCAAGCGCATGGAAACAGACTCAAGCGTGGAAGCAGGCTCAAGCGCACGAAAGCGGGAGCAAGCTCCCGCACTCCATGGGAACGGAATTTCGAACCACTGAAGGGCCAGGAACAACCAAATGACACACCGACACACGCAGGTCCGGCCATGACCACCAAGACCGCCCGCAAACCCCGCCGCTGGTGGCGCTGGGTACTCGAGATCGCGCTGATCATCGGCGTGGTGCTGCTGGTGCGCGCCTGGCTCGCGCGCGATCTCGCGCAGGGGCCCGCACCGGAGTTTCAGGGCCTCCTGCTGGACGGCAGCCCGGTCACGCTCGCGGAATTCGCCGATCGCCCGATGCTGCTGCACTTCTGGGCCACCTGGTGCCCGATCTGCCGGCTGGAGGAAGGCGAGATCATGCGCCTGAGCAACAGCCATCCGGTGCTGACCGTGGCGATGCAATCCGGCAGCGCCGCCGAGGTGGACGCGCACCTGAGCGAGCGCGAACGTGAACTCGCCGTGGTGAACGACCCGGACGGTGCGCTCGCCCAGCGCTACGGCGTCCGCGCGGTGCCGAGCACCTTCATCATCGATCCGGACGGACAGATCGTATTCCGGAAGCAGGGGTATGCGCCGCCGCTGGAGTTGCGTTTCAGGCTGTGGCTGGCCCGGTGGTTGTAACGGGACAGGCACAACCGTGGGTCCGCTACGCTTGACCCACCCCGCCCGCTAGAGCTGGACGAGCTCCAGGCGCTGCTCGATGCCTTCGATGCGCGCGTCGCCACGATCCAGGCGGCCATGCACGAGGGCAAGGTCGCCGTGAATGTTGGCGAGGCCCTTTTCGCTCAGCGCGGCCCTCTCTTCGAGAGACTGCAACCGTACGCGAACTTCGGTGAAGTTCTCGCGCATCTCGCTGCGAAATTCCCGGACCTCGTTGCGCAGGCCCTTCAGATGTTCCAGAAGCAGGTTTTCCACATTTTCCATCCCGACGTCCCCTGTCCTTGTCTGTCCAGCCCAAGAGTAAACCGGGAATGGGCTGGGCGTGCAAGGCCGCTGGAGCTGGTGGGCCATGCGGCGGCTGCCCGGCGCTATGCCGATGGAGCGTCCGCGCCGGCGTCCCTCGTCAAAGCTCCCGCAGTACCCGAAAGCCGAGGTTGGTGTCCATCTCGGTGATGTGCCGGCGCCGACGCGCGGCGCTTCGGCAGGCGACTGCCGGGTCGAACCACGAACCGCCCTTCACCACCACCCACTCCTCTTCGTCGCTGCGGCGGTAAACGCCATTGCGCGGCAGGTCGACGTGGCTGTCCCGCCAGGGCGAGGACGTGAATTCCTGCACGTTCCCGTGCATGTCGTGCAGCCCCCAGAGGTTGGGCTGGAAACTGCCGACCTCCAGCGGGCGCGGCGTCGGAATGCACAGCGGGATGTACCACTTGCGCCGCTCGCGACGCTCGTCGTAGGGGAACAGCGAATTGAAGTGCACATCGCGGCAGCCCACCGAATCACCGAAGGCGAAGGCCGTGCGCGTGCCGGCCCGTGCCGCGAACTCCCACTCCGCCTCGGTCGGCAGCCGGTAGCGCTTGCCGGTGACGTCCCGCAACCACTCCAGGTAGGCCTCCGCGGCCGATCGGCGAACGTTGAAGACCGGCTGCCGGTCACTCGTCGGCCACAGGGCCTCCGGCCGGGGCCTCCAGCCGGTCGCCTTCTGAAAGGCCGCGAACTCGGCCCGCGTGACCGCGTGGCGCCCCAGCGCGAAGGGCCGCTCGATCAGCACGTAGCGCCGCGGGGACTCGCTCTTCTCGTGCCCGTATTCGGAGGCATCCGAGCCCATCTCGAACTCCCCGGTCGGAATCACTTGCAACTCCGGTACCGGGACATCCTCGCGGCTGCGGTCGCGGAAGGCCGTCGCCACTCCCGCCTCGCGCGCCGCCTGCCGCTGGAGATCCAGCAGATCCGCCGTGTCGAGTCGCTGCATTGCCACCTGTGCCATATCTGTCTGGTCCTGACGTGGTTTACGCGCCGTTTCGACCAGCCAAGCGGCGTGCAATTCAGTCGAGCCCGCCAAGGGGAGCCGGGTGTCGGAGGGGGCCGGGCCTCCCACGGCGCAGCCCCGCCCCCTGTAGGAGCGCGCCCTGCACGCGAATCGGCGCCAGGCGAAGCCCGAGCGTCTGTCGCCCCCGCAGCGCGTTCGCGAGCAAGGCTCGCTCCCACGAGACCGGGGTGGTGATAGCACCGCAGGAGGCCAGCCCCCCGGGCGACCCTGCCCAGCACCGGTTGGCCAAGAAGGCCCACCAGCCCAAAGCCAACGGAAGCGGAGGCTCTGGGAATCTGGCAGGTGGTTCACCCGAAGATATCGTCGGCTCGTTCCGCCGTCAGAATGCGCCCCGACCAGTCCAGCAGGGTGTCGGCATCGGCTGCCTCGATCCGCGCGCACACGTCCTCGCTCGGTGGCCCGAATTTTAAGGCAATCTGCCGCAATAGGACTGCAGCCTCGCCCTCCTGGCGGCCCTTCTGAATCCCGATGCGCTCAACGCTCGTTACATACGGCATCTGTCTGTCCTCCTCGCGGGAAGCCACCCGGTGCCACAAACGCCTGGAGCCGCATTTTTGGGGCCAAAAACGTGCGTTTAAGCACGAATAACCCGGGTTACAGGCCACCCATTCCTAGTAGATTCAATGGTTTGGCTTGGTCCGACCCCTGCACCCATAGCCCCACGCTGGCTTCGCGCCCACGGATTTCGCTCTTGAAGACTTCCCAGCACCGGGAATGCGTCGGGTGTTCACGAATGCTCAGCCCGACGAGGAAACTGGTATCCAGCCCGATCACAGCGGCCCTGCCAGCATGTCCTCCAGCAGATCGTCATGCGCGCCGAGATCCTCAAGGACCCGCCCCGCCGAACGCGGCCTGAAGCTCGTCAGGTCTCGGCGCGGCTTCAGGCGCTCCTGGCGGTAAAACTCCATCGCCTCCCGGATCAATTCCGCGGTCGGCCGGCCCATGGATTTCGAAGCGGCACGAAACTCGGCGTACACCGGCTCCGATACATTGATGGTGATGGTCTTCATACATCGAACCTAATGTATGGTGATGGGAAGCGCAACATCGTCGCATGAAGCCGCGTTTTCGGGCTTCAGAATGGCGCACTCAGACCTTCGACCTTCTAGCCCATCTCATGTATCCCTATATCCAATTCACGTCAGGCCGATGATTACCGCCAGCAAACGATTGAGCTCGACCATCTGCTGATCGTTCAAGCGCCCGATCGTCTGCCCCACCTTGGCTGCGGGCAAAGTCAGAATGCGGTTGACCTGAACCTGGCTCGCTGTTCGCAGACCGGTGTCCTCGTTCGCCGGAACCGTCAGGCGCAGCAGAGGCGCATCGACAAGTGAACTGGTCATCAGCGCCACGATCGTGCTGCTCGGGTCACTCCGATTCAGGGAGTCCCCCTGGATCACCACCGCCGGCCGCGGTTTGCCGTACGCTCCAGGAGCCGCAACGGTCACGATATCGCCGCGGCGCATTAATCCGACCAATCCGCTGCCGCCTCAATGAAATCCAGGGTTTCGCGGTCTTCCCTGCTGGCCTCGACCAGCGCCAACTGCCGCCGAAGCTCCTGCTGAAATCGGGGGTTTGCAGTATCCGGTACCCAGAGGTGAATCTGGCGCAGACCCTTGGCCTTGAGGCGCTCGCGATAGCGCCGGAACTTGTCCGGGTCTTGACTGGTGCTGTGCATGAGCCTTCACTCCGGTAGCGTGGCTACCATACTACAGCATCCTGGTCGCCCTGCTCGATGCTTCTTGGCCGAGAGCCAACTTCGCATCGGCACCCTGCAATCGATCATCCGCCAGTCGAGCATCCCGCGGGAGGCGTTCGAGCAAGGCTGAGTGCGGGAGCCGGTCCAGAGCTCTTGCATGATGATTCAACCGCGGCGAGCGGGAGAGACCATCCCTGCCGCGGAGTTGCCCTCACCGCGGTCGCGCCCACGCGACCAGCGCGAAGGGGTTGCGATCCGCCTCCAGGGCGGCGGCTCATGCCCACAGGAGCGGGAAGCTACCCGGTGCCACAAACGCCTGGAGCCTC
>RECA01000204.1 GCA_007692435.1 Thioalkalivibrio sp. | reverse complement strand
ACCTTCCGGCTGCTCGAGGCGGCTCGCGCGCACTGGCTCGGCCTGACGGGCCCGGACAGGGAGACCTTCCGCTTTCTGCACGTCTCCACCGACGAGGTCTACGGGACGCTCGGGCGCGAGGACCCGGCGTTCACCGAGACCACTTGCTACGCACCCAACAGCCCATATTCGGCGAGCAAGGCGGCCAGCGATCATCTGGTCCGCTCGTATCACCACACCTACGGCATGCCGGTCCTCACCACCAACTGTTCCAACAACTACGGCCCCTACCAGTTCCCGGAGAAGCTGATCCCGCTGATGATCGTGAATGCGCTGGCCGGGGAGGCGCTGCCGGTGTACGGCGACGGCCAGCAGGTGCGTGACTGGCTGTACGTGGAGGATCACTGCAGCGCGGTGTGCCGGGTGCTCGAGGCCGGGGTGCCCGGCGAGGTCTACAACATCGGCGGCTGGAACGAGAAGCCCAACCTCGAGATCGTGCACGCGGTGTGCGCGCTGCTGGATGAGCTGCGGCCGCGCGCGGACGGCCAGTCCTATGCGCTCCAGATCCGGCACGTGACGGACCGCCCGGGGCACGACCGGCGCTATGCCATCGACGCCCGGAAAATCGCGCGCGAACTCGGCTGGAAGCCGGCGGAGACCTTTGAGACCGGGCTGCGCAGGACGATACAGTGGTACCTCGATCATCCAGAGTGGGTGGCCCAGGTGCAGAGCGGGGCCTACCGGGACTGGGTGAGCCTGCACTACGGCGCGCCGGTCGCGGACGCGGGTCGGGCGTGAGGCTCCTGCTGCTCGGACGCAACGGGCAGGTCGGCTGGGAGCTGCAGCGCAGTCTCGCACCGCTGGGCGAGGTGACCGCCCTGGACCGGCACAGCCGTCTGCCGAATGGCGGCTCCGGCGATCTGGCGGATGCCGAGGGGCTGCGCAATGCGGTGCGCGCCATCCGTCCGGACGTGATCGTGAACGCGGCGGCCTTCACCGCGGTCGATCGCGCCGAGAGCGAGCCGGAGCAGGCCCATGCCATCAACGCCGTGGCACCGGGCGTGCTGGCCGAGGCCGCGCAGGCATCCGAGGCCTGGCTGGTGCAGTACTCGACCGACTACGTCTTCGACGGCAGTGGCGCCGCGCCGTGGGCGGAAGACGACGCCACCGGCCCGCTGGGTGTCTATGGAGCGACCAAGCTTGAGGGAGAGCAGCGGGTCACCGCCGCCTGCTCGCGTCACCTGATCCTGCGCACCAGTTGGGTCTACGCAGCGCGTGGCGGCAACTTCGCGAGGACGATGCTGCGCCTGGCAGCCGAACGCGAGCGCCTGACCGTGATCGACGACCAGTACGGTGCGCCCACCGGGGCCGAACTGATCGCGGATGTGACCGCCCTGATGCTCCGGCAGGTCACCGGGCGGGACTCGGCGGCCGCGGCGCATGCCGGGATCTACCATCTCGCCGCGGCCGGCGAGACCACCTGGAACGGCTTCGCCCGCTTCGTGCTGGACACGGCCCGCGAACTGCGTCCCGATCTGCCGCTGCGGGCCCGGGAGATCGCCCCGGTCCCGAGCAGCGCCTTCCCGCTGCCGGCGCGCCGGCCCCTGAACTCACGGCTCGATACCCGCCGCGTGTGCGCCACCTTCAACCTCGTGCTGCCACCGTGGCAGCAGGGCGTGCACCGCATGCTGACCGAGATCCTCAATCCCGAGATGGTCTGAATCATGTCTCCACGCAAAGGCATCATCCTCGCCGGCGGTGCCGGTACCCGACTGCACCCGGCGACGCTCGCCGTGAGCAAGCAGCTGCTTCCGGTCTACGACAAGCCGATGATCTATTACCCGCTGGCGACGCTCATGCTCGCCGGGATCCGGGAGATCCTGATCATCAGCACGCCGCAGGATACCCCGCGCTTCGAGCAGCTCCTCGGGGACGGGAGCCAGTGGGGGATGCACCTGCACTACGCGGTGCAGGAACGCCCCGAGGGCCTCGCGCAGGCCTTCATCATCGGTGCTGACTTTCTGGATGGCGGCCCCAGCGCCCTGGTCCTCGGCGACAACCTGTTCTACGGCCACGACTTCCGGGGCATCCTGAGCGAGGCGGATCGCCAGCCCTCCGGCGCGACCGTGTTCGCCTACCACGTGCAGGATCCGGAGCGCTACGGGGTGGTGGAGTTCGATGCCGGGGGCAGCGCGCTCAGCATCGAGGAGAAGCCGGCGCGCCCGCGCTCGAACTACGCGGTGACCGGGCTGTATTTCTACGACACGCAAGTGGTGGACATCGCCCGTTCGATCCGGCCCAGCGAACGCGGCGAACTCGAGATCACGGCCGTGAACCAGGCCTACCTGGAGCAGGGCAATCTCACGGTGCAGGTGCTGAAACGGGGATACGCGTGGCTGGATACCGGCACCCACGACAGCCTGCTCGATGCCGGCCAGTACATCGCCACGCTGGAGCATCGACAGGGCCTGAAGATCGCCTGCCTGGAGGAGATCGCCTGGCGCCAGGGGTGGATTGATCGCGAGCAGGTCGAGGCCATTGCGCAGCCGCTGAGCAAGAACGGCTACGGGCAGTACCTGCTGCGGATCCTGCGCGAAAGGGTGTTCTCGTGAAGGCCACGCCGACCGCGATTCCCGATCTGCTGATCCTCGAGCCACGGGTCTTCGGAGACGACCGGGGGTTCTTCTTCGAGAGCTTCAACGCCCGGCGCTTCGCGGAGCTCACCGGGGTGGAGACCACCTTCGTGCAGGACAACCACAGCCGCTCTGCACGGGGCGTGCTGCGTGGCTTGCACTACCAGATCCGCCAACCCCAGGGAAAGCTGGTGCGGGTGGTGGCCGGCGAGGTCTGGGACGTGGCCGTGGACATCCGTCGCGGTTCTCCGAGCTTCGGGCACTGGCAGGGTGCGTACCTCTCGGCCGACAACAAGCGCCAGCTCTGGGTCCCCGAAGGCTTCGCCCACGGCTTCGTGGTGCTCTCCGACTCCGCCGAGTTCCTGTACAAGACCACCGACTACTACGCCCCGGAGCACGAACGCTGCATCGCCTGGAACGATCCGGAACTCGCGATCGACTGGCGTTATCCCGGAGATCCTGTGCTTTCGGAGAAGGACCGGGCGGGGGTGCGTTTTCGGGATGCTGAACTCTTCGATTGAGGTCTGACCCGCGGTCCGCGGGGGCCTGGTCCGCGCGCTCGATCCAGTCGAGTATCCGTTTTCCGGCGCGTTACCGCGTACACATGCGCTCGCTTGTTCGCCGGCACGCTCGAGCATCAGATGGGCAGTTCGTCTACGAGAAGTTCGTGTTGGGGCGCCGCTGACCCCGGCCCGTCCTGAGCGCGTCGAGATATTGGGGCCGCATGTGCCACGTCATTCATCAGGCAAGGAAATCATGGAATTCCAAACAGGGCACAAGGGACGTGAGGCGGAGATCATTGACCTCTTTACGACGGCCTTCACCGCGTCCGAGGGCGAGGAAGAAGGGGCGCTGATCGGGGAACTGGCGCGCAACCTGTTGGGCAGCACGGACGAGAAGGATCGCGCGGTCTTCACTGCCGAGGACGACGGCACGATCATCGGCGCTATCGTCTTCTCGAGGCTGACCTACGAACAGGATGAGCGGACCGTATTCGTCCTTGCCCCTGTCGCAGTGGCGACCGATCAGCAAGGGAAGGGCATCGGGCAGAGACTGCTGACTCATGGCCTGACGTCGCTGCGCAGCGCCGGCGTCGACATCGTGGTGACCTATGGCGACCCGAATTACTATGCGAGGGTCGGCTTCCTGCCGGTCAGCGAGGCGGAAGCACGAGCGCCCTTCCCGCTGAATCACCCCGAAGGCTGGATGGCACAGTCGTTGACTGAACGGGTGATGGCACCGCTGAAAGGTCCATCGCGCTGTGTCCAAGCGCTGAATCATTCTGCGTTCTGGTAGGGGTCGTGGACGGGGTCGTGGACATGGTCCGGAATCATCCCCTGCCGAATGTCGGAGCACGGTTTCGGGCCGACTCCTCATCAGCGGGTCGTTCATGCACACGCCGCGGCAAAGGGTGAGCGGCACCAATCCGAACATCGCCCCTCAGCCGGAATTCATTCAGAATCGAAGATAATGCTGCCCATGGACGATCACACGAATACAGGTACGCCCGTCAGCGGCGCCAAGATTTCGACCCGGGTCTATCCGGCCG
>RECA01000243.1 GCA_007692435.1 Thioalkalivibrio sp. | reverse complement strand
TCGCAATGTCCTGGAGCACGCGGTTACCCTGGCGCCGGATGGCGGATGACGGGCTGCGCCCTCTTCCGCCCTACGCTTCTTTCATGGTCGGGGGTGGCGCAGAGCCATGGGAGTTAGCGTGCAGGGCACGCTCCCACAGGGGGTGGGGTTTCAGGCGGGGTTCTGCACGTAGTCGACGACTTCGAGCCCGAAGCCGCCGAGGCCGTGGAAGCGCTTGGGGGCGGAGAGCAGGCGCATCTTGCCGACGCCGACATCGGCCAGGATCTGCGCGCCGATGCCGTACATGCGCCACTCGGCGGAGGTCTGCACCGGCGGGCGCAGGTCCGCGTGGCCGGTGGCCAGTTCGTGCAGGCGGCGGATCATGGTGTCGGCGGGCTCGGGCTTGCGCAGCACCACCGCCACGCCGGAGCCGGCCTCGTCGATCCGGCGCAGCGCGTCGTCCAGCGGCCAGCCGCAGTCGGGGCCGGCGAAGCCGAGCGTGTCGCAGATCGTCTGCTCCAGGTGCACGCGCACCAGGGTCGGCTCGCCCGGCTTCGGCTGCCCCTTGACCAGCGCGAAGTGCAGCCCGTGGTCCACCTCGTCCTGGAAGGCGATCAGGCGAAAGGTGCCGTGCGCGGTGGGAAGATCCACCTCGGCGGCCCGGCGCACCGTCTTCTCGTTCTCGATGCGGTAGCGGATCAGGTCCTCGATGGTGCCCATCTTCAGCCCGTGCTCGGCGCAGAAGCGCTCGAGATCCGGCCGGCGCGCCATGCTGCCGTCCTCGTTCAGGATCTCCACGATCACCGCCGCCGGCTCGGCCCCGGCCAGGCGCGCGAGGTCGCAGCCGGCCTCCGTGTGCCCTGCCCGCACCAGCACCCCGCCCGGCTGGGCCATCAGCGGAAAGACGTGGCCCGGCTGCACGATGTCCTTGGGCTGGGCATTCGGCCCGACGGCGGTGCGGATGGTGTGCGCGCGGTCGTAGGCCGAGATCCCGGTGGTCACGCCCTCGGCCGCCTCGATGGACACGGTGAAATTGGTGGAATGCGTGTCGTTGGTGTCCGTGACCATCAGCGGCAGCGCCAGCTGGCGGCAGCGCTCGCGGGTCAGCGTCAGGCAGATCAGTCCGCGGCCGTAGCGGGCCATGAAGTTGATGTCCTCGGGCCGCACGTGCGACGCCAGCATCAGCAGGTCGCCCTCGTTCTCACGGTCCTCGTCGTCGACGATGACCACCATATGCCCGGCGTGCAGTTCGTCGAGGATCTCGCGGGTACCGGAAAATTCCATCAGGGATGTCCGTCGGGGGCGCGCGGACTCAGTCGCGCGGGCCGGTGTGGTTGGGGAAGCCCTGCTCTGCCAGCCAGTCCTCGGACAGGCCGCCGGACTGACCAGGCTGCGCGGCGCGCTCGCCGAGCACCAGGCGCTCGAGGTAGCGGGCGACCAGGTCGACCTCCAGGTTCACGCGGCTCCCGATCCGGTAGACCGAGAAGCGCGTCATATCCCAGGTGTGGGGGATGATGTTCACGTCGAAGGTGGCGCCGTCGACGCCGTTCACGGTCAGGCTGGTGCCGTCGATGGTGATCGAACCCTTCGCGGCGATGTAGCGGGCCAGCGCGTCGGGCGCACGGAACTGCACCCGGGTCGATCGGGCGTCGGGCTGCATCGCGAGCACCTCCCCCACCCCGTCCACGTGACCGGAGACCAGGTGACCGCCCAGGCGCGTGTTCAGGGTCAGCGCCTGTTCGAGATTCACCCGGTCACCGACGCCCAGATCGCCCAGAGTGGTCACGCTCAGGCTCTCGCGGCTGACGTCCGCGCCAAACTGACCGCCGTTGAGCTCGGTCACGGTCAGGCAGACCCCGTTCACAGCGATGGATTCCCCGAGCCGGGTATCGCCGAGGTCCATTTCCGGCGCGCGCACCTTCAGTCGCATGTCGCCACCACGCGGCTCAAGCGCCGCGATGGTGCCAAGGGTCTCGATGATTCCGGTGAACATGGGGTGCGGTCAGGCTCGGCATGATGGAGGTAAAACGGCACATCATACCCAATTCGCCGCCGGCATGGGAAAGGACCCGCACAGGCCGGGTATGCAGCTTGAACAAGCCGGAAGACGCCGCAGCAGCGCAGGGTGGGCCAAACGCAGCGGGCCCACCAGCCCGCCGCTCCGCGATGGTCCATGGTGGGCACACTTCGTTTTGCCCACCCTACGGGGAGGTGCCGGCGGGGAGGGGGTAGGCGCGCAGGCGCAGGGCGTCTCCGATCCAGTCGCAGGCGAAGACGTCGAGTTCGGCGCGCTCCGCCATGTGTTGCAGGGGCCAGTCGAGCAGCGGGCGGGCGCCCGAGCCCATCAGGCAGGGGGCGAGGTAGAACAGCCACTCGTCGACCAGGCCGTGGCGGGCCAGCGCACCGGCCAGCCCGGGGCCCGCCTCCACGTGCAGCTCGTTCACCCCGCGCTTGCCGAGCAGGTCCAGAACGGGCGACAGCTCCAGCCGCCCCTCTTCCAGCGCCGGCATGCCGAGCACCTCGGCGCCCCGGCCACGGAGATCCCGTGCCTTGTCGGAATCCGCGCGGGCCGGGCCGGTCAGCACCAGGACCGAACCCTCGTCGAGCAGCCGTGCCCGCAGCGGCATCTGCAGCTTCGAATCCACCACCACCCGCAGCCGCTGGCGCTCGGGGACATCCTGCAGTTGCGGGTGACGGGCCGGATCGGTACCGCTGTCCGCGACCAGTTCCGCGGGCGACAGGCGCACGGTCATCTGCGGGTCGTCGGCGAGCACGGTGCCGCTGCCGGTCAGGATGGCACTGGCCCGCGCGCGCCAGTGCTGCACGTCCCGGCGCGCGGCGGGCCCGGTGATCCACCTGGACTCGCCGGAGGCCATCGCGGTCCGGCCGTCGAGGCTGGAGGCAAGCTTCACCCGCACCCAGGGACGCCCTGTCTCCATGCGGCGCACGAAACCCGGATTCAGCGCCCGGGCCTCGAGCTCCAGCACCCCGTACTCGACCGCGATCCCTTCTGCACGCAGGCGCTCCAGCCCGCGGCCCGAGACCAGCGGGTTCGGGTCCTGCATCGCGACCACCACCCGCCCGACTTCGGCAGCGACCAGCGCCTCGGCGCAGGGCGGCGTGCGGCCATGATGGGCGCAGGGCTCGAGGGTGATGTAAACGGTGGCGCCCCGGGCGAGATCGCCCGCGGCACGGAGCGCGTGGATCTCGGCATGCGGCTCGCCGGCCCGCCAGTGGGTGCCCTCACCGACGATCCTGCCGTCCCGCACCACCACGCTGCCGACCCGCGGATTCGGATCGGTGGTGTACATGCCCAGCTCGGCGAGCTGCAGGGCCCGCCCCATGAAGCCGTGATCGTTCAAGGCCCCGGCTCCGGGGGAGCGGCGCCCTCATCGTCCTGGTCGATCAGGCGCAGCTGGGAGCGGCGCATCTCCGGCGACAGGTCCTGTTCCAGCCGCTCGATCGCATCGCGGAAGGACTGCACGTTGGCGAAGCTGAGGTAGATCGAGGCGAAGCGGATGTAGGCGACCTGGTCCAGCGCGCGCAACTCCTCCATCACCCACTCGCCGATGCGGTCGGAACGGATCTCGCGCTGCCCGAAGGCCGCCAGCCGCCGCTTGATGCGGTCGATCGCCGCCTCGACCTCGTCGGTGCGCACCGGCCGCTTGTGCAGCGCCAGGCGCAGCCCGCCGCGCAGCTTCTCCTCGTCGAAGGCCACCCGCTCGCCACTGCGCTTGACCACCCGCGGCATGCTGAACTCCGCGCGCTCGAAGGTGGTGAAGCGGGCGCCGCAGACCTGGCACTCGCGCCGGCGCCGGATCTGGTCCTGCTCCGGGCCAGCGACGCGCGAGTCGACCACCCGGGTGTCGTCGGCGCCGCAGGCCGGGCAGCGCATCGCGCGGTCCTATTCGCCGGTGCCGTAGACCGGGAACCGGGCGCAGACGTCGAGCACCTTGTGGCGCACGGTCTCGATCACGGTGGGGTTCTCGTGATCGTCGAGGACGTCCGCGATCCAGTTCGCGAGATCCCTGCACTCGGTCTCGCCGAAGCCGCGGGTGGTCACCGCCGGGGTACCGATGCGGATGCCGCTGGTCACGAAGGGCGACTGCGGGTCGTTGGGCACGGCGTTCTTGTTCACGGTGATGTTGGCCGCGCCCAGTGCCGCATCGGCGGCCTTGCCGGTCATGCCCTTGTCGATCAGGCTGAGCAGGAACAGGTGGT
>RECA01000242.1 GCA_007692435.1 Thioalkalivibrio sp. | reverse complement strand
CCCTCTTCCGCCCTACGCTTCTTTCATGGTCGGGGGTGGTTGCCAGGCGCCATGACCGTTAGCGTGAAAGAACACGGCGTGCGCGTTCGGCGATCGGTAGGGCGGAACGCGTAGGGTCGGCCAAGCGCAGCGGGCCCACCATCCCGGTCGTGGCGGTCTGTGGTGGGCACACTTCGTTTTGCCCACCCTACGGTGCTCTTTCACGGTCCGGGGTGGCGCACCGCAAAGCACCGTTAGGCCGCCCCGGGATTGACTTTCGGGGCACCCGCGGGTAGCGTGCAGCGCCCCTGACGATTTCACTCCCGGAACCCACGCCATGAAGCGGACATTCCAGCCCAGCAAGCTCCACCGCGCCCGCACGCACGGCTTTCGCGCGCGCATGTCGACCCGCGCCGGCCGCAAGATCCTGAACGCCCGCCGCGCCAAGGGCCGCAAGCGCCTCTGCCCGTAGCCGGGCGCGCCGGAGTGCCCGCCAGGACACCGCGTTCAGCGGCCCGATGACGGTCGCGGGGCGGGCCCCGGAGCACGGTTTCCCGCGTTCGGCACGGCTTCTTGTCGGCCGCGAGTACCAGCGGGTCTTCTCCCGTGCGCGGCGCCTTCCCGGGACCCGGTTCATGGTGCTCTACCGGCCCCAGGACCTGCCCGCAGGCCCGGCACGACTGGGCCTGGCCGTCTCCCGCAAGCATGCGCGACGGGCCGTGGACCGCAACCGCCTGAAGCGGATCGCGCGCGAGGCCTTCCGGGCACGGAGACAGGCACTGCCTCCGGTCGATATCATCGTCCTGTCCCGCGCGGGGGCCGCCCGAGCCGGCGGTGCCGAGCTCAGGGCCGAACTCGACCGCCTGCTGGAGAAACTGAAGTGATGCGTGCGCTGTTCCTGTTCCCGATCCGCGTCTATCAGTACGCGATCTCTCCGTTCATGGCCCCGCATTGCCGGTATCATCCGAGCTGCTCGGAGTACGCGGCGGAGGCCATTACGCGTCACGGTGCCCTGCGCGGGCTGTGGCTGGGCGTGAAACGGGTCTCCCGCTGCCACCCCTGGGCCGAGGGCGGTTACGATCCCGTGCCCGAAGAGCACCCGACCCACGATTTCCGGAAGTAGCCAAACCCATGGAAAACCTCCGTCCGATCCTCTGGCTCTCGCTCGCCTTCGTCCTGTTCCTGATGTGGCAGGCGTGGCACGCAGACTACGGCACCCGGCCGACCGTCGATCCCGCGCCCGAGGTGGAGATGGACGATCTCCCGGAGCGCCCCGAGGACGTGCCGGAGGCACCGCAGATCGAGCCCGACCCGGCGGATCCGGTCGCGCCGCCCGAGGCGCTCCCGGAACCGGTACGGGACACGGTGAGCGTGCGCACGGACCTGCACGATCTGCGGATCGACCCCCGCGGCGGCACGATCATCCAGGCCGACCTGCTGGCCTTCCCGGTGGATCCGCGGGAGCCGGACGTGCCGGTGCGGCTGTTCGATCAGCGGGCCCGCGGCTACGTGGCGCAGAGCGGTCTCACCCACGACCAGGTGGAGGGAGTGGACGGCCCGGCGCGCGCACCCTCGCACCACGCGGTCTTCGAGGCCGAGGCGGACAGCTTCGAGATGGGCGATGCGGACAGCCTGCGGGTCCCGCTGATCTGGACCTCCGAGGACGGCACGATCCGTGTCACCAAGACCTACATCTTCGAGCGCGGGACCCACCTCGTCGAGATCGAACATTACATCGAGAACCTGAGTGAAAGCCCCTGGATCGGGCGCCAGTACCGCCAGCTCCGCCACGGACCGACGCCGCCGCGCGCCGATTTCTTCCTGTACACCTTCACCGGTGCCGCCTGGTACGACGGCCGCTACAACAAGGAACGCTTCGAGTCCTTCGAGGACGACCCGATGCAGCAGCGCCTCGACGGCGGCTGGATCTCGGTGATCGAGCACTACTTCATGTCTGCGTGGATTCCGGGCGAGGACGAGATCAACTCGATGTACGCGCGGGCCGTGCCGGGCGTGGCCGGGGCGACCGACTACCTGATCGGGCTGCACTCGGCCGAGCCGCTGACCCTGTCGCCGGGGGCGTCGGACGCGCTCTCCACCCGCCTGTGGATCGGGCCCAAGACGCAGGCCGAACTGTCCGAGATCGCGCAGGGGCTCGAACTCACGGTCGACTACGGCATCTTCACCTTCCTCGCGAAGCCGCTGTTCTGGCTGCTGCGGGTGATCAACGACTTCGTCGGAAACTGGGGCTGGTCGATCGTGATCCTGACGATCCTGATCAAGCTCGCCTTCTTCCACCTGTCCGCGACCAGCTACCGTTCGATGGCCAAGATGCGCGCGGTGGCACCGAAGCTGCAGTCGCTGAAGGAGCGCTACAAGGACGACAAGCAGCGCATGAACCAGGCGCTGATGGAGCTCTACAAGAAGGAGAAGATCAACCCCCTTGGCGGCTGCCTGCCGATACTGGTGCAGATCCCGGTCTTCATCGCGCTGTTCTGGGTGCTGCTCGAGTCCGTGGAACTGCGTCAGGCGCCGTGGATGCTGTGGATCCAGGACCTGTCCACCCGGGATCCGTTGTTCATCCTGCCCGTGCTGATGGGCCTGACGATGTTCATCCAGTACAAGCTGAACCCGCCGCCGATGGACCCGATACAGCAGAAGATCTTCATGGCGCTGCCGGTGGTCTTCACGGTCTTCTTCGCCTTCTTCCCGGCCGGTCTGGTGCTCTACTGGTTCACCAACAACCTGTTCTCGATCGGGCAGCAGTACGTGATCACCCGCAAGATCACAGCGGCCGCCGAAAAGAAGCACTGATTCCTTGGCCGGCGACGCCGATACCATCGTCGCCCTGGCCACGCCGGCCGGCATCGGCGGGATCGGCGTGGTCCGGCTTTCGGGGCCGCGGGCGGTGGCACTGGCCGAGGCCATCGCGGGCGGGGGCATCGCCCCGCGCCGGGCGACCCATCGCCGCCTGCGCGATGGGGACGGCACGCTCATCGACGACGGCATCGTGATCCGCTTTCCGGGTCCGCACTCCTACACCGGCGAGGACGTCGTCGAGCTGCAGGGGCACGGCAGCCCGGTGCTGCTGCAGCAGCTGGTGGAGACCGCCCGGCGCCTCGGCGCCCGGCTGGCGCGTCCAGGGGAATTCACCGAGCGCGCATACCTGAACGGGCGCATGGACCTCGCCCAGGCCGAGGCGGTGGCCGATCTGATCCATGCCCGGACCACGGCCGCCGCGCGCCTCGCCCGCAACAGCCTGGACGGAGCGCTGGCCCGCGAGATCGAGCCGGTCGCCGCGGAGATCCGCGAGCTTCGGGTGCTGATCGAGGCGGAGATCGACTTCGGCGAGACCGACCTCGAATCCGCAGTGGCGCCGGAGGTCGCGGCTCGCGCGGCCGGGCTGGCCACCGCCGTCGAGGCGCTGCGCGCGCGCCTGCGCCCGGCGCGGGTCTATTCCACCGGAATGCGCCTGGCGCTGGTCGGGGCCCCGAACGTCGGCAAGTCCAGCCTGATGAACCGGCTTGCGGATGCCGAGGTCGCGATCGTCACGGACCGCCCGGGGACCACGCGCGACCTGCTGCGGGCGAACATCGCGATCGACGGGATCCCGGTGGAGCTCGTCGACACCGCCGGCATGCACGACAGCGACGACGAGGTCGAGCGCATCGGTATCGAGCGTGCCCGCGATGCCGCGGCCGGTGCGGACCTGGTTCTCGAGATCCGCGACATGGCCCGCCCGCACGCGTGCGCGGCGCTTCCCGACCTGCCGGGCATTCCGGTGCTGCGGGTGTGGAACAAGGCGGACCTGATGCCCGGGGTGAGCGTGGCGGAAGGCCTGCTGGTCTCCGCGGCGACCGGATCGGGGCTCGATGCCCTGCGCGCGGCGATCCGCGAACAGGCAGGGCTGGCCGACGGCGCCGGCGAGCGGTTCAGCGTGCGCACCCGTCATCTCGAGGGCCTCGAGGGCGTGGCCGAGGCCCTCGGCCGCATCCAGGCGGACCAGCCCCCGGACCTGATCGCGGAGGACCTGCGCCTGGCCGAGCGGGCGCTCGACGGGCTGCTGGGCCGCGGCGACCACGAGGCCCTGCTCGGCGCGATCTTCGCCGGTTTCTGCATCGGCAAGTAACGCCCCGGCCCCCGTGGGAGGCGAGCCCTCTCGGCGATTCCGGCGCCGGGGACGGTCGCCCAGGGGGCTGGCCTCCTACGGTGCTCGCCCTGG
>RECA01000241.1 GCA_007692435.1 Thioalkalivibrio sp. | reverse complement strand
AGTACTTCCGCATCCCGCGCAACGTGCTGACGATCTGCCTGGGAAAATCGACCTACGCGCGTTGCGGCATCATCGTGAATGTAACGCCGCTGGAGCCGGAGTGGGAGGGGCACGTGACGCTGGAGTTTTCGAACACCACGCCGCTGCCGGCGAAGATCTACGCGAACGAGGGCGTGGCGCAGATGCTGTTCCTGGAATCGGACGAGGTGTGCGAAACGTCGTACCGCGACCGGGGCGGGAAGTACCAGGGGCAGAGCGGGGTGACCTTGCCGAAGACGTGAAGGGGCCCGAGGTCGGGACGGGCGTCAGAAATTCTCGGTCGAGGTGAACAGGCCCACGCGCAGGTCCTTGGCGACGTAGATCTCGCGGCCGTCCACGCGCACGGAGCCGTCGCCGATGCCGAGGACCAGTTTCCGGGCGATCACTCGCTTCATTTCAACGTGATAGGTCACCTTCTTCGCGGTGGGTAGCACCTGACCCGTGAACTTCACTTCGCCGACGCCAAGCGCCCGTCCGCGGCCCGGGTTGCCGAGCCAGGCCAGGTAGAAGCCGACCAGCTGCCACATCGCGTCCAGCCCGAGGCAGCCGGGCATCACCGGGTCGCCGGGGAAGTGGCAGGCGAAGAACCAGAGGTCCGGGTTGATGTCGAGTTCGGCGACCATCTCGCCCTTGCCGAACTGGCCCCCGTCGCTGTTGATCCGCAGCACCCGGTCCATCATCAGCATGTTGGGGACCGGCAGCTGGGCGTTTCCCGGGCCGAACATGTTTCCGTAGCCGCAGGCCAGCAGCTCGTCTCGGTCGTATTGGTCTTTGCGCATCATGCGATCCCGGTGAAAGGCGGGTATTGGACCGAAACAGGCCGGCAAAAGCAACGGGCAGCCCGCACATCCCCAAGGCTTCCGCCCCGGGCCGGTACGCCGGACGTCCCGCCCGGCGCGCCTCGGACCCGCCTGCGGCGCCTCGATGGCCGTCTCCGGCGGCTGACCTCGCGGAGCCGATCGGCCATACTTGCGCGGGCAAGCCGGCAACGGGGAGGGCCGCGGTGACTCTGACGATCCTGACGTGGGCCGGTGCGATCATCGCCGCAATCCTGGTGCTCGACCTCGCGCGGCATCCCTTGCGCCGCTTCCTGGTCGCGACCGCGACGCTGCTCGCGCGAATCGTCTGCGGTTTGCGTACCCAGACGGTGCGCCTCCGGGATGCCGTGGGCCACTGGCAGAGCCTTCACCTCGCCCGCCTGGAATCGGTACGTCTGGCCGACGCGGTCGACGCGCTGGAGCGCAACTACGCGGACCTGATCGGGCACGACCTGCAGCAGCTGCCCGATCTGCGCCAGCAAACCCACGCCGTGCTGCGGGATCTGCAGCGCGTCTATGCCCGTGAAGAGGCGGGGCTGACCGGGGAGCCGGCCTGGGTGCACCGGCTGGAAACGCTCGCGCGCACCCCGCCGGGCGACCAGGTGCAGGGCCAGCGGCTGGCGCGCGACATGCAGGAGACCGTGCTCCGCATTGCGCGGATGGCCCTGGAAGAGCACCGCCAGCAGGCGGGCTCGATGCTGGCGACCCGGCGCAGGCTTCAGCAGCCGCTGCAGGACCTGGTGAACCGGCTCGCGGCGCTGCAGGACCGGCTTGCCTCGCTGGAGGGGCAGGCCCGTTCGCTGGACAGCTCGCTCAGGCGCTTCGAGCAGAACCGCACCCGGCGGTCGCTGCGCATGCCGGTGTACGCACATTCGGGCGCGCAGTGGCTGCTGAACGCGGCGGGGCTCGCGCTCGCGGGTCTGGCGGCCTATGTCTACCAGGCGGTCTTTGCGCAGCCATTCGAGCTACTGTTCATGCCGGCGCTGCCGGCCGGCGAGGCCCACGTGCCGATGCTGGCCATCTGGGCACTGCTGGGCGCGTCGGCCCTCGCCGGGTGGATACTGCTCGAGACGCGCGCGATCGGCGGCACCGGCATCACGCCGCTGGCCCGGCTGGGCGTGTTGCCGCGCGGGGTGCTGACCGCGGTCGCGGGGGTGATGCTCGCTGCGGTGGTCACCGTGTCCGCGCTGAGCGGCTACCTGCGAGACTGGTTCGTGTACCGGGCCGACCTGCTCGAGGTGCTGGCAAGCGACGCCGCCGTGCCGCCGCTGCCGGACATCGACTGGGTGGCCCAGTCGCTGGGCGGCCTCCTGGGGGCGATCCTGCCGCTGGTCGTGGCGCTGGCGCCGCTATGGCTGCTGGGGCTGCTGGCCGCGTCGCGCGTCCTGCTTGGGGGCATTGTCTGGTTCCTCCTCGCCGTGCTGGCGGGCCTGCTGCAATGGCTGGCGGGTGTATCGACCAATCTGCGGCGCTGGCTCCCGGCACTGTTCGACGTGGTGATCTTCCTGCCCGAGGCCGTCCGCCGCTGGCGTCACAGGGGGCGGGTGTCTAGCGGCCCACCACGAGCGGCCCGCGAGTGATGATGGCGATACGTGTCGCCGCCGGGGGCACCGTTCCGGCGCAAGGGCTGGTAAACTTCCCCGCACACGCTGATGCAGGCCGTCATCGCGAGTTGCACCGCCAGTGTCCGGCGGCGCAACGCGGTGGGGCGAGGCGACCCACGAGACATGGGTCGGTCTCGCTCCCAAGGGGTTGGCGCGCCTTGTTCGCCGTGGCGGCTGGCCTTGATCAGCCTTTTCTTTGGTCCGGTCCGTCGGCCGGGCACGTGCGCAAGCTGGGAGATCGGTAGTATGGGTTTGAGATTCGTGGTCGTCGCTCTGTTCGCGGGTCTGCTGCTGGTGTTTGCTGCCCAGGCGGCCGCACAGAACGCGACCCGCTACATCAGCGAAGAGCTTGAGGTCGGGGTGCGCAGCGGCAAGACACTGCAACACCGGATCGTCCGCAACGCCCGCAGCGGCGAACGCGTCACCGTCGTGGAGCAGGAGGCCGACGGGCATTCGCTGGTGCGTTTCGCCAACGGCACCGAGGCCTGGATCCTGACCCGCTATCTGCAGGACCAGCCCCATTCCCGGGAGCGTCTGGCCGCGGTGCAGGCGGAGCTCGACGAGATCCGCTCCGGCTCCGACGACCAGGCGGGCCGCATTGCCCAGCTCCTGGACACCCGCCGCGAACTGGAGGGCGAGCGCGAGAACCTGCACCGGCAGGTCGCCGATCTGGAATCGGAGCTCGAGGACCTGCGCGAGGTCGCGGCGCGGCCGCAGGAGATCCGCGCCCAGAACGCACAGTTGCGTTCCTCGCTGCAGGAGACGCAGAACGCGGCCGAGGATTACCGCCGACAGGTGGAGGTGATGCGCGCGGACAGTCAGCGCAGGTGGTTCATGACCGGCGCGCTGGTCACCGTGGGATCGCTGATTCTCGGTATCCTGCTAACCCGCCTGCCGCGCCGTCGACGCAGCAGCGAGTGGTAACCGGAGCCTTTCCCGCATGGAAGCTTGTCTCGAGGGCCGCTCGTGGGTAGTCTTCGCGCGGTCTGACGCGCTGCAGTTTCAGGGGGCACCCGTTCCCGGAGACTTGCGCAGACCGCGCCGTTGCGGCGCACGCGCCTTCCTGACGCCCAAGGAGCCTTGACCGGATGCTCTACGCCATTCTGTCGACCTTCGCGCTCGCCGCGCTGGCCCCCTGGGTCCACCGGCTGACCGGACGCTTCAGCGGCTGGGTGCTGGCGCTGCTGCCCGCGGCCCTCTTCGTCTACTTCCTGAGCTTCCTGCCGGAGATCAGCGCCGGCGAGGCCGTGGTCCTGGTCACGCCGTGGATGCCCGGGCTGGACATCCAGCTCTCGTTCCTGGTCGACGGGCTTTCACTGCTGTTCGCGCTGCTGATCTCGGGCATCGGCTTTTTCATCATCAGCTACGCCGGCCGCTATCTCGAGGGTGATCGCGACCTCGGCCGCTTCTACGTGATCATGCTGTCGTTCATGGGCTCGATGCTGGGCCTGGTCCTCGCGGACAACCTGATTGCGATGTTCGTGTTCTGGGAGCTGACCAGCGTCACCTCCTACCTGCTGATCGGCTACAACCACGAGGACCTGAAGGCCCGCAAGGCGGCCCTGCAGGGCCTGATCGTGACCGTGGGCGGCGGGCTCGCGCTGCTCGCGGGCATCGTGATGCTGGCGATCGCCGGCGGCAGCTACGAGCTCTCGGAGATCCTGAACTCGGGCGACGCCGTGCGCGAGCACGCGCTCTATCTGCCGCTGCTGATCCTGATCCTCCTCGGCGCCTTCACCAAGTCCGCACAGGTGC
>RECA01000238.1 GCA_007692435.1 Thioalkalivibrio sp. | reverse complement strand
CCCAGATCTGTCTCAGCTGCCACAAGACCCAGGGTGGGAGCGACGCACACTGGGCCGGCAGCACCCATCAGCGCCAGGACGTCACCTGCATGGACTGCCATCAGGTGCATGTGGAAAAGGACCCCGTGGTCGTCAAGGCCAACCAGGCGGAGGTCTGCTACCAGTGCCACACCCGGGTCCGCGCCCAGAGCCTGAGGCCCTTCGCCCATCCCGTACGGCAGGGTCTGGTGGCCTGCACCGACTGCCATCAGCCGCATGGTTCCCTGACCGACGCGATGCTGATCAAGCCGACCCTGAACCAGACCTGCTATGACTGCCACGCGGAGAAGCGGGGACCCTTCCTGTGGGAACACGCGCCCTCCGTGGAGAGTTGCGCCAACTGCCATGAAGCCCATGGATCCATTCATCCCGGGATGCTCAACCGGCGCGCGCCGCTGCTGTGCCAGAGCTGCCACTCGCGCGCAGGGCACCCGAGCATTCCCCAGACGGGCGACCGGCTCCCGGGAGGTGCTCCTTCGTCCTTCCTCCTAGGCCAGAGCTGCCTGAACTGTCACTCGCAGGTACACGGATCGAACCATCCCTCGGGAGCCAACCTCAGCCGCTAAGGGCACAGGGAGAGCACAGTGATGAACCAACGCACAGCCCACTTCAGCCCCAGGCGACTGTCGCTCGCCATTGCACTCGCGCTGTCGGCAAGCCTTTCCGTCCACGCAGAACAGGACGCGGAACAAGATGCGTCTTCCGACGCCCGTGCGGCGCCGTTCTCCTACTGGCCACAGGCCGACACCGAACGCTGGGAATGCTCGCAGTGCCCGGACGTCGCCGGAACCGAGGGGGATGTGACCGCCGGCGTCGGATACGTCTCCGAGGAGTCGGCCTTTTTCGGCCGCTACACCGGACTCGACGACGACGGGTTTTATTTCCTCGGGGGCGCCCGGGCCACGTACCGCAGCGAGGATGAGAAGTTTCTCGACCTCGAGGCGTCGAACCTCGGCTTGGACACGCGGTCCGTCGGCCTGCGCGGCGGCGAACGCGGCCGGTACCGGGGATACCTGAGTTATGACCGGATACCCGGCTTCGTCGCGGAAGACCCGCGAACCGTGTTCCGCGGGGTCGGTTCGACCCGGCTCACCCTGCCCGACGACTGGGAACGCGCGAATACCACCGCCGGTATGGGGCGCCTGGACGACAGCCTCACCGATGTCAGCCTGGACACCCGCCGGGACACACTTGGCGCGGGCGTCGAGTTCTGGCGCGGGCGCGCCTGGGACTACGGCATCGATTACCGTCGTATCGAGCAGGACGGCTTCAAGATCCAGGGCGGAAGTTTTCTGACTACCGCATCCCTGCTCCCCGTAAAGGTCGACCGTGTCACCGATCAATTCGACTTGCGGGTCGCATACCGTCAGCAGGACTGGCACCTCGCAGCGAATTACCACGTATCCCTGTTCAACAACAAGGCCGACTCGGTCACCTGGGACAACCCGTTTTCTCTCGGTGGCGAGCAGGGACGCATGGCACAGGAACCGGACAACCGCTTTCACCAGCTCACGCTGTCGGGCGGGTGGCGACCGACAGCACGCTGGGCCACCTCCGGTCGTCTGGCGATTGGGCGGATGGAACAGGACGACACCTTTCTCCCGGCCACCATCAACCCGAACCTCATCGACCCCGGGTTGCCGCGCTCGAGTCTCGACGGACGCGTGGATACCCTCTCCGCCAACATCCGGGCGGTCTACGCAGCGGGCTCCCGGCTCACCGTGACCGGCGAGGGATTTTACGACGACCGTGACAACCGGACCAGGCGGAACGAGTTCGTACAGGTTGGAACCGACACCTTTATCGGACCCACCCGCGTCAACCGCCCTTACAGCTACGAACGTCTTGGCGCTCGGCTGATCGCCGATTTCCGCGCCTCCGACAAGGTCCGGTTGTCTGCCGGGGCCCGGGCCGAACAGGTCGAGCGGACCTTCCAGGAGGTCGACAAGACCGAGACCACCGCCGGCTGGGGCGAGATACGCGGCACGCCGACGGATCGACTCGACATGACCCTTCGGCTCGCCCGCGAAGAGCGCAGGCTGGACGACGACTACACGCCGCTGCCCGACGTCATCCCGGAGGAAAACCCGCTCCTGCGCAAGTTCAACCTCGCAAGCCGTGACCGTGACCAGGTGCGTGCGGACATCGCCTACATGGTTTCCGACCGCGTGAGCCTGGGGTTCTCCGGCGACTACGCCAAGGACGACTACGAAGCTTCGCGCATAGGCCTGATCGATGCCCGCGATACCGCCTACACCGTGGACATCTCCGCCGCGCCCCGCGAGGACCTGACCGTTTCCGCCTTTTACGGGCGCGAGCGCATCGAGTCGACCCTAGCCAGCAGCGCCGCCTTCGGTTTCCCGGACTGGACCGCCGATCAGCGGGATACCATCGATTCCTTTGGCCTGACCCTGGAGGCAAGGGACGTTGGTCGCGAGGGCTTCGATGCCGGAATCGATTACGGCTATTCCTCAGGCAAGGGCCGCATCAAGATGCGGACGGGGGCCCCGGCCGAACCGCTTCCCGACCTCGAATCGCGGTTGAATACGGTCAAGCTGTATGGACGCTACAGGATCAGCGAGAACCTCTCGGTACGGGTCGATTATCTCTACGAGCGTTTTCGTTCGAAGGACTTCACCCTGGACGACGTGGAGCCCGATACCATCCCCTCGGTGCTAACGCTCGGCGAGGAGAGCCCGGACTACTCGGCTCATTCTATCGGCACAAGCCTGAACTACCGCTTCTGAGCAGCGGTGCATCGAGCGAGGGGGGGGTATCCCCCCTCGCTTTTGCCAGAATGACAAGCCTCGTTGCCCATCTGGCAATCGTCCGGGCCTCGTGGTCTCCAGGTCATTGATTTTCGGCAACGCTATATCAGGCCCCCTTCTTGCATGCATCCCCGTAAATACCATTCGGGCGATGTGTAATGACAGCGTTCACACCCGGGTCCGGTCCCGGATTCCACAGTCATCCTGAAGCTGGATCAGCCTCCCCGAGGCGCGACAGCGGTTGTAGCAGCCGCGTCGTGCCGCCCGACGGCGATGGGCGGGCCGGGGGGAACGCATGAGGCATCGCTTCACCAACCGTCCCGCAGCGTCGCGACCCGCGCCGGCCCTGATCTTTGCCGATCACCCATCACCGTCCAGGGCTGTGGGCTGCGCCGAATGCCGGTTTGCCGGTCAGTGCCTGCCGGTATCCGTAGGCGCTGCCGGCAGAGAGATGCTGGAACGGCTGGCGCAGCCCACGCCCCTGCTGGAAAGAGGCGCGACCCTCCATCATGAAGGCAGTGCCTTCGAAAACCTCTACGTCGTGCAGGTCGGCGCACTGAAGGGCGTTACCGGAGACGCAGGCGGAAACGAGGTCGTTGCCCGTTTCTTCCTTCCCGGAGAAATCATCGGACTCGATGCCATCGACCGGGGAAGATGCACTCAACACATCGTTGCACTGGAGACCTCGGCTCTGTGCCGTATCCCGTACACCCTGCTGCTCAGTCAGACAGCCACCCTTCCGACCCTGACGAGCTGGTTGCTGCGCCGCATCAGCACCGAGCTCTTCAGGGAGGAGGAATCGCGGATGGCCTTCGCCTCCGGCAATGGCCCCCAGATGCTCGCCCGCGCCCTCCTCGACCTGGGACAGCGCTTCGCCCGGGGCGGCCTTTCCGCGACCCGGCTGCGGCTACCGATGACGCGGTACGAACTGGGAAGTTATCTGGGGCTCACGCCTGAAACCATGAGTCGGCTGTTTCGGCGGTTCACCCGGGAACGCCTGATCGCCGCCGCACGCCGGGAGATCGAGCTGCTGGATGTCGACGGCCTTCGCCGACTCGCCAGCCCCTCCCGCGAACGCCGGCGCACCCAGCAGGTTCAGCACCTGCCACACCTCGCGGCCCGGGGTTGATGTTCGCCGCATGGCCCGCTTGCACACCACCAGGAATCGACAAGGAGAAGAAATGAGACGCAAGACACTTGAGGCGGCCCTGATCGCCGGCCTGCTCACGGTCGGCACCGGCGCGGCCGCAAACGAGATTGCATCGGGCGAACTGCTCGCCTTCCAGTGCGCCGGTTGCCATGGCTTCAACGGCCACAGCGTCGGACCGGCCACCCCATCCATCGCGGGCTTCTCCGAGGACTACTTCGTGCAGGCCATGATGGATTACAAGGAGGGCAACCGCTACGCCACCATCATGGACCGCATCGCCTGGGG
>RECA01000237.1 GCA_007692435.1 Thioalkalivibrio sp. | reverse complement strand
ACCAGGCGGCCGCGAGCAGACCGCCTCCGAGCGCCAGGTAGGCCGGCCAGACGGATGCCCCGCGCAGCACGTGGCGGTGACGGGACCAGAGCACGACCGCAATGGCCATGCCCATGAGCCCGGCACTGCTGCCCAGTCTTGAGGCGCTCCCGAGCAGGGCTGCGCCAATCACCGCACTGGTTATCACCGTGCCGGCAATCTTGAATTCCTTCGGCAGCCGCCCGAGCAGCGGCATGTCGCGGATCCACCATACCGCCACGGCCAGAGGCCACAGCAAGGCAAGGTAGGCGGCAAACAGATTACGGTTGCTGAAGCTGCCGTGCACGAATCCCGGGTTGTTGCGCTCCCAGATGCCGAAGATCGTGTCCGAGCCCGAGGCGTGGGCCGCAATACCGTAGCCCGCCTGGAACAGCATCCCCGCCACCAGCAGGAGCCAGAGTACGTTGCGTGCGCGGGTCGGGAGCCCATGAGCGACCCAGGCCACCGTGAACAGCGCCGCGAAGGCCGCCCAGCCGCGCAGACTGGCCCCGACATCCGGCGACCAGTGGCGGGGCGAGAATTCAGGATGGGCCCAGAGGGCTTCCGGATAGGGTCCGAAGGCCCTGGCCAAAACGTCCGATGGCAGAACCTGAACGAAAACCAGGGCGGTGAATACGCCTCCGAATACAAGCCATGGACGGCTGAGCGATGGAAATGCAGTCTCCGCCGGCAGCGTCGCCAGAAGCCCCGCGAGCAGCCCGCCGAGGACCATCAGGAGCAGGCTTGCGCTCATGCTCTCGGGGGTGCGCTGTCCCATGGTAAACATGAGCACCACCGCAAGCGCTGCAATTACGAGCATCGCGGCCCAGGCCCCAGGACCGACAGTCGCCGCGCTCCGGCGCCGCGGTCGGCGCGCGATGCGCGGACCTCCGTCAGTACTCGACGCGGTCAAGACGCCACTCACCCCCCTGCTGCACGGCCCGGTAGCTAATTGGCCCGACTGCACTCGTCGGCGGGCGGCCCGGGTATTCCACTTGCATCTCGAACCGGGCGCTGACCGTCCAGGCATCGCCATCGGGACGAATGTCCTCGACCTGGATCTGAAGGCTACGGGAATCGGTTTGCTCGAAGAGTTGGGAGTAGCTCTGCCGGAACCAATCCCGCCCCTGGTTCGCATTTTCGGAAGGGTTTTCGCTCAGGCTGCCCAGATACGCGTTGATGTCTCCGCGTTCGAATGCATTGCTGTAGCTATTCAGCAACGCGCGGATCCCCTGTTCTGCAAGCACGCGGGGATCCGGCCCCGCGGGTTCCGGCTCTGGCGGCGGCGCCATCGCAACCCGACCGGCAGGCGGCTGGGGGCGCGGTTCAGGCGCCACGGTTGCCGGCGGAGCGGGGTCCAAGGTCGGCGGCGGAGCCTCCGAAGAAGGTGCCGAAGTTGACTCGGTTGCAGAGGCTGGCGGAAGGGGCTCTGGTCCCGCCAGCCGGGATTGTGAATCTGGCGGCCCTGCCGGAACCGGCAGCGCGGCAAGCGGTTGGGTCTCAGCAGGAGCTGGTGCCACAGCCACATCGGCCTCAGATGCCGGTTCGCGTGAATCCGGACGCTCGGGTACCGGGTCAGTCTCAATCGGTGCAGTGGAGTCAGGTGCCACGGGAATGTCAGGGCTGACGGTGGCGAGGTCCGGAACAGTCTCCTCGGCAACCGCGTCGGGTTCCGCCTGGGCAGGCGCCGCTTCGACGGTCTCGATCTCGAGCGGCACGGGACGGGGGACCGCGTCCAGTGACGGCTCTCTCGCGTCCGTTTCCGGCGTGGTCTCCGGCTCCAGCTCTTCCAGGGGTCCGAGTCCAGGCTCGTCCAGTGCCGACTCTGCCACCTCCGGAAGGGTCTCGGCGAGCAAGTCCAACGCGGGCGGCGCAACCTCCTGGTCCCCTACATCGGGAGTGGACGGCTCCGGTGCGCGGGGCGCCGGGATCTGCTCCGCACCCGGTGGCTCAGCGCCCCCGATCTCTTCCGAGGGGCGCATCAGCAGGAAGGCCGTGACACCGATCGCCAGCAGCAGCACGAAGACCAGAATGACCCGTCCAACGGCGGAGCCTCTGCTCTCGGCGGCATCAACGAATTCCGGGGGGACATCGCGCGGGTGGGCCCCCGGCCGATCCCAGTCGCGCTCGGCCGCGATATGTACCTCTCCGCTCTCGCTGGAGAGCGGCACGGCCACCCCCCCCGTGCGCCACAGGGACGGTTCGGCCGCCGCGTCGACGCGCGGACGATGAGGGTCCACAGACGCATCGGGCGCTGCCGGCGCAGTGGGGTTCCCGCCTGCGGCCGTATCCGCATCCTGGGTCATACCCTGCTCAGACGACGCCGGTCGCTTCGGCAACTCCTCTGCAGCTTGGGCTTGAGCCTTGGGCACCTCCTCGGGCGCCTGCTCAGAAGCGGGTCGCACCTCCTCCTCGGCGTGAGCCTGCTCTTCGGTAGGGGCGTCAACAGGTCCCTGTCCGGCTGCTTCTGTGCCACCAGCACGGTAAAGACCACGATCGATTTCAGACCAGGCCGTTTTTTTTGCCTCACCATCAGACGCCTTCCTGGTTCCCTTCTCCCCACCCGAGGCGTGCGGCGGTGTGCTCTCGGCACTAAGCTGACCTTCTTCGGGGAGCGGCCAGGCATCCTTGCGGTCATCAACAGGACGCGTGAGTTCCTCGTCCTTGAGTTCCTGCGCCACGGCCCTGCCATCCTCCTCCGTGATCGTATGGCTGTCACCGATGAAGCCATAAAGCAGCAGGCGGCTGCAGATCAGGTTCACGCGGCGGGGCACACCCTCGCTGAACTGATACACGATCGGCATCACGCCGGGTTCGAAGGACGGATCCCCACTCCACCCGGCCCGCTCCAGCCGGTGCCGTACGTAACCGATGGTCTCCTCGGGGCCCAGGGGTTCCAGGTGCCAGGCGGCGATCAGGCGCTGATGCACCTGCTCCAGTTCCGGTCGGCGCACGAGGACGCGCAAGTTCTCCTGCCCGATCAGGACGATCTGCAGCAGAGGATGGCCGCCGTGCTGAAGATTGGTCAGCAGGCGCAGCTCTTCCAGCGCCGAAGGGGCAAGGTCCTGTGCCTCGTCAATGATCAGCAGGGTACGCAGGCCCTGGCGGTGCTGTTGGGCGAGATACTCCATCAGCCGCATCAGAATCTGTGACTTCTGTGGTGCCTGCGCATTCAGCCCAAAGGCGTGCGCCGTCATTCTCAGGAGGTCGTCGGCCTCCAGCTGGGTGCTGACGAGGCTCCCCACGATGACCTCGCGGCGTGACAGGCTGGCAGTCAGATCGTTGACGAGGGTGGTCTTTCCAGTACCCGGCCGCCCCGTGATCATCACGAAGCCCTCGGCCCGGTGCAGTGCATACTGCACCGACGCCTTCGCCCGCTTGTAGCTGCGGTGGTCGAAACGGAAGTTGGCGTCGGAACTGAGGCGGAAGGGGTCCGCCTTCAGTCCGTAAAAGGATTCATACATGATGAGCAGTCAACCGGTCGCGGAAATCCATGGCTATAAATCTTTGTGTAGTGTCAAGGGCTAAGGGTCGGCGGTCAAGCGGTGCGACGGGGCACCACGAGAACCAAGGCCTGAACTGACTTCGGAGCCCCATCCTCGAGCTGCATCATATACAGATGCCGCATGGCGATGAACGCAGCCAGCGCCATCAGTGCCATAAAACCGCACCCAGCTTTGCCCGATAAAGCGGCCACGGATTTTCACCAAGCAACCAGTGAGAGGTCGGGGCGTCTGCAGGGCATCAACCTGCAGGAGACACCTCTGGGAAATTCCTGGCCCCGGGGCTATGCACATTGTCATTCGGCGGGCGCCGCCAATGGCGCAGGCGGCTCGGGAAGCGGCTCGACGCGGAGGGCGTCGAGCCAGAGGGTGCCGGCAAGGTAGCGATCGAAGTGATGCACCGGGGGGGCGCGCCGCAGTTGCAGGTACAGCAGGCCGGGGCGATCCGATCCATCGAGTTCGATGCGAAACGGCGTCCAGTCGAAGGTCGTCGCGGGCACCTCCACGCGAACACGTTCCCCGTTGCCGAGGCGGAGATCAAGGTACGGCAACGCGCGGGTGGTCAGCCGCTCGCCCCGCCAGTAGCCGGAGACGACCCAGCCACCGGGGTTGGCGGCCACGGGAATGCCGACCGAGGGGCGCGTCAGCCGGAGCGTCTCCTTGCCGTCGAATTCGAGCCGGAGGCTCGCGGGCTCGCTGACGAAGCTTCGCGTGTCCCGGGTCGCCTGGCTGCCGGCGGGCATGCGGGTGTCCCACTCGAGCCCGCGGCCGC
>RECA01000068.1 GCA_007692435.1 Thioalkalivibrio sp. | reverse complement strand
GGGGCCGACCGAATACCGGCTGCTGCACTTCTTCATGACCCACGAGGACCGGGTATTCACGCGCGGTCAGTTACTCGATAACGTATGGGGCACCAACGTCTACGTGGAAGAGCGAACGGTCGATGTCCACATTCGGCGACTCCGCCTGGCGCTCTCGGAGTCCGGTCACGACACCCTCGTCCAGACGATCCGTGGCGCCGGTTACCGATTCTCCCGGCAGAAATGAGGCCGGGGGTGGCCGGTCAGTCGGGGACAGATCTATAAATCTGTCCCCTTTACGCCCATGGCCATAAGACCCGAAAACCCCTGGCCGATGGTCTACGCCCGTGTTGCGCTCGCGCTGCTCGGGCTGCTGGCGCTGGGACTGCTGACGGGGCACTGGCTCCTGGTCTTCCTGCTGGGGGCGCTGGCGGCCCTGGCCTGGGACTGGGTCAACCTCCGGCGGCTCGAGCGCTGGCTGCGCCTCGGCCGCAAGCTCGACCCGCCGACGTCCGTCGGCCTGTGGGGCGATATCTTTGATGGCCTCCATCGGATGCGCAAGCGCAGCCGGGATCGGGACCAGCGACGCCGCAAGCTGGTGCGGAACTACCGGGATTCGATCAAGGCGATGCCGGATGCAACCGTGGTGCTATCCGACGATTACCAGATCGAGTGGTGCAACCAGGCGGCGCTGGAACTCCTTGGGCTGCGCTGGCCGCGCGACGAGGGCCAGCGCATCAGCAATATCCTGCGTCACCCCGAATTCGTGGCCTTCCTGTTCCTGTACCAGCGCGACGCACGGGCAATCTCCCTGCCGTCGCCGGTGGACGGACGACGCTGGCTGGAAGTCCGCCTGGTGCCCCACGCGAAAAAACGCCATTTGCTGCTCGCGCGCGATATCACGGCGGTCCGTCGTCTGGAGACCATGCGCAGCGACTTCGTCGCCAATGTCTCGCACGAACTGCGGACCCCGCTGACGGTGATCTACGGCGTCAGCGAGACGCTGGGCCAGGAGCTGGGCGAAGACCCCGAGTACGCGCGGTCCCTGCAACTCCTGCAGGAGCAGGCGGAACGGATGAAGACCCTTGTTGACGACCTGCTGCTCCTGGCGCGGCTGGAAACCGGCGCCAGGACCGGCGACATCGGGTGGGTCGACGTACCGGGGCTTTTGTCGGGTCTCACGGAGGAAGGACGCCTGCTCTCGGGGCCGCGCCACCACGAGATCACGCTGGAGGCCGAGCAGGGCCTGGCGATCCGCGGCAACGAAAAGGAGCTGCGAAGTGCCTTCGCGAACCTGCTGGCGAACGCTGTCAACTACACCCCGGACGGCGGGCAGATCGAGCTGCGCTGGTTTGCCGATCCCTCGGGGGCGCACCTGCAGGTGCGGGACACGGGAATCGGGATCGCGGAGCAGCACATCGACCGGCTGACCGAGCGCTTCTACCGGGTGGATCCCGGCCGGTCGAAGAGCCGGGGTGGCACCGGCCTTGGGCTCGCGATCGTGAAGCACGTGCTGATGCGTCACGAGGGCCGGTTGAACATCGAAAGCGAGCCCGGCAAGGGCAGCACCTTCACCTGTTCGTTTCCGCCCCGCATCCTGCGCCGGTCCGGGGTGGACCGGCAGCGGGCGATCGCGTGAGACGGGCAGGATTCATGGCGGATTCGCAATCCTGCGCCTGCCTGCCGACCACCTTGAACGATTGAACGGAACACTGATTCATGTGCAATGCAGTCACCTTCGGGACCCGCGACCGTGCCGGGCTCCCCGCTCTACTCCTTCTGGCCCTGTTCCTGGGGGCGTTCCTCGCCGGTCCGCTCGCGGCCGCTTCCGACCCGGAGGCGGAATCCGGAACGCCCGAGGCCCGTGCCCATGCCTACATGGCGCAGGATCCGCCGGATTGGGCTGCGGCACGGGAGGCCTTTGCCGAGGCGGCGGAGGCGGGTTCACCCACGGCGATGAGCCATCTCGGATGGATCCACGAAGAGGGTCACGGGGTGCAGCCTGACGGGGAAAGGGCCGCCGAGTGGTACGGTCGGGCGGCGCGGGCCGGTGCCCACGACGTCGCAGTGAAGCTCGGCTGGATGTATCTGGGTGGGCAGGGGGTCGAAAGGGATCGGGAACAGGCCGAGTACTGGTTCGGCCGTGCCGTCGATGCGGGGCATGGACCGGCCCGCATCGCCTGGGCCTCGGTGTTGATCGCCGATGCCCAGGGAGGGCGGAACCCGGAGGCCGTGTTCGAGGCGCGGGAACTGCTCGAAGCCGCACTCGAGGACGGCTTCGTGCTCGCTTCCTATTTTCTCGCGCGTCTGTTCATCGAAGGGATCGGCGCACATCCGGTCGAGGACGGCATGGCGGCCCACTACACCCGGATCGGTGCGGACTCGGGCGACCCGCGCATGCAGGGCTGGCTGGCCCTGATGCTGACGGAGGGGCGGGGCGTCGAGGCGGATCGGGTGCAGGCCTCCAAGTGGGCCAATCTGGCGGCAGCGAATGGAGATCGCCTGGGCGAGCAGCTGCGTGTGGCCCTGGAGGAGGAGCTCACGCCCGAAGAGATCCGGGAGGCGCGCGAACGGGCCGTCGACTGGGCGCTGGGGCAGCGTTGATGGATCCGTCATGCTGCGTGTAATCCTCTTCAGTCTCCTGGCGCTGGTCGTGGTCTTCATCGTGGCCCAGTCGCTGGGACTGACTCCGGAACAGATCGAGGACCAGATCCTGCTGGCCGAGCTCAATGCCGAGGAGGGGGCGGCGTACCGGGAATCGAACGGGCGCCGGGCCGGGGTGGTGACCATGACCAATGGACTCCAGGTCGAGGTGCTGAACCATGGTGATGGCCCGATTCCCGCCGAGGACGACTGGGTCCGCGTGCACTACCAGGGCTGGCATGTCGATGGACGGGAGTTCGAGAACTCCCGGCGCAGGGGGGAGCCTGCCACGGTCACGGTGGCGAACACGATTCCAGGGTGGCGGCAGGTGCTGGAGGCGATTCCCGTGGGTTCGCACGTGCGCCTGGTCGTGCCGCCGGAACTCGCCTACGGCCGGCCCGGTGGCGGCCGGATCGGACCGGAGGAGACGCTGATCTTCGACCTCGAACTCTTGGCCATCGTCGAACCGGACCCGCCGATGGTTCGGGAAGAATGGGAGAAACCGGTGCCCGGCCTGCGCTGAGTCTCGCGGCTCATCTGGAAAGCGAGCTTCAGAGGAATGGCCACGGCCGCCACCCGACACCGTTGCGGCGGATGACGGCCTGCGGCCTCTTCCGCCCTGCACCCTGCCGATGGGTTTTCATGTACCGATACCATGCCTGACGATGTGACTTCACTGTGGCTTTTCGCGGCCTGGGCGCTCGGGCTGGCCCTGATGCTGGCGCTGGTCGTCGGCCTGCTGTGGCTCCGCCTGCGCCGGATCCGGCTTCAGGTCGAGGCACGTTACCTCGAGGCGGTCGCCGATCATTGCCACTCGGATCAACCGAACGGTGGCGCGGAGCGGTTCGCGCGGATTCCCGGCGCGCGGGTCCGGGGGCTGCTGCACGGCCTGTCCGGTCCGGGCCTCGTCATCAGCCCCGCGACGTGGCAATCCCGGGGCTGGCTGCGCTACGACGGCGATGATCGGGAGCGCCGGGTGTCGGCGCAGACCTGGTGCGTCCCCGGACAGTGGTGGGCCCAGATCCGCCGGGTGCGCCTGCGCATCTTCGGCTGGATCGACGAGATCCACGAGGTCGAGCAGGGGGTGGTGCGCAGTCACTACTGGTGGTTCGGCCTCTTCCGGGTGAATCGCCCCGGTTTCGGCCCGTCGCCACTGGCGGTACAGGCGCAGGCCATCGGCGAGACGGCACTGGTTCCCTGGGGCTGGTTCGTCGAGGGTGCGATCGATTGGGAGACCACCGAAGGGAATGAACCGTGGCGTGGGGGCATGCCGGCAACGGGTCACGGGATTCTCCTATTCCTGGATCGCGCCGGCCGGCCGGCGACCATCGACCTGCAGGACCCTGCCCAGTCCGAGCGGATGCGCGTCGAATTGGGTGGCTGGCGCTGGTCCGGGCGGGCGTTGCTGCCGGACCGCCTGCGGCTGATCGAGAGCGTCGGCAGCGTCAACGAGTTCGTCCGCATGGAAATGCGCCTGGCGGTGCCGGAACGCGTTCCGCCCGCAGGCCGCCGGCCGGATGGCTGAGGGCGCCGCCGGCGGCTGTCATGGATTTGTCATGTTGCAGTCATATCGTTGTGATCAACGGGCGTGACAATTGGCACCGCGAATCAAAGGTACCGGCCTCGAAGCCTGCCCTGTTCGTGACCGCCATTCCAACTGAGGAAGACTGATCATGACGATGAAGAAATCCCT
>RECA01000083.1 GCA_007692435.1 Thioalkalivibrio sp. | reverse complement strand
CTACGGTGCTCGCCCCGGCCCCCTGTAGGAGGCGAGCCCTCTCGCCGATCCGGCGTCGGGGAATGTCGCCCAGGGGGCTGGCCTCCTACGGTGCTCGCCCCGGCCCCCTGTAGGAGGCGAGCCCTCTCGGCGATCCGGCGCCGGGGAATGTCGCCCAGGGGGCTGGCCTCCTACGGTGCTGATCAAGAGGACTTCCAGGTTGAATCGATCTGATGTCGCTGGCGACTGACCCCTTTTTCGAGCGGACCGGGCTGCTGCTGGGTGCGGAGGCGTTGGCGGCGCTGCGTGGCCGGCACGTGCTGATCGCCGGACTGGGCGGGGTGGGCAGTTATGCCGCGGAGGCGATTGCGCGGGCGGGGGTCGGACGGATCACCCTGCTCGACCATGACGAGGTCGCGCCGTCCAACCTGAACCGGCAGCTGGTGGCACTGCGCTCCACGGTGGGCCAGCCGAAGACGGGTGTGATGGAACGGCGCATCGCCGATATCGACCCGGCGATTGCCGTGCAGACCGTGACCGAATTCCTGCGGCCGGACAACATCGCCGAGCTGGTCCCCGCGGACGCCGACTACGTGCTGGACTGCATCGACTCCATCGCCTGCAAGGCCGCACTGGTGGCGGCCTGCCAGGCGCGTGGCCAGGGCGTGATCTCCAGCGTCGGGGCAGGGGGGCGCATCGATCCCACGTTGATCCGGGTCGGCCTGCTCGCCGAGACCCGTGTCTGCCCGCTCGCCCGTGCGCTGCGCAAGCAGTTGCGACGCCTCGGTGCCAGCCTGGACTATCCTGTGGTGCACTCCCTCGAGGTGCCGCGCAAGGGCACCGAGCACCGTCCACTCGGTGGTCCGGGTTCCGGCCGGGCCCGGTCGGTGAACGGCACCATCTCCTACCTCCCCGCGCTCTTCGGACTGACCGCCGCCGGCTGGGTGCTGCGCGAAATCATTGACGAAGGCCCCGGGTAGGCACACTGGGGCGCAGCGCTGAAGAGGGCCGGGCGGTGTTCCCGGTCCGGACCGTAGGCGGCCATGGATGGCCGCCTTCGAGCGCTCATGGACGACTAGAGCGTGTCCGGACCGGGAACACCGCCCGGCCCTCCGTCCCGTAGCCCCACTAGGGCAGAGCCGGCGGAGCGCGACCCTCCAGCCGCGCCACCTCGGTCTCGATCCAGTGCTCCGCCTCGGCCAGGATCTCCTCGGGCTTGCGGCCGCGTGTCTGGATCGGTGTCCCAACCACGACATCGATCACCCCCGGGTGTTTCACCAGGCGGTTCCGCGGCCAGAAGCTCCCGCTGTTGTGCGCGACCGGGATCACCGGGTACCCGCTGCGCGCGGCCAGCACCGCGCCCCCGATGCGGTAGCGGCCGCGCTCGCCGGGGGGGACGCGCGTGCCCTCGGGGAACACGACCACCCACAGGCCACGGCCCAGCCGGTCCATGCCGGCCTCCACCAGCTTCTCGAGCGCACGCCGGCCCGCCTTGCGGTCCACGGGCACCGGATCGACCATGCCGATCGCCCAGCCGAAGAAGGGAATCCACATCAGTTCCCGCTTCAGCACCCAGACCTGCGGCGGCAGGATCTGCTGCAGCGCAATGGTCTCCCACGCGGACTGGTGCTTGCACATCACGATTGCTGCCTGCGGCTGCTGCAGGTGCCCGGCCCCCTGCACGCGGTGGCGCAGGCCACAGGTCACGCCCAGCCACCAGACGCTGAACCGGGTCCACTGCGACAGCACGCGGTAGCGGCCGTGCCAGCCGAACGGCAGCACCAGGGGCGCGAGCAGCCCGAAGAAGACCGCGGAGCCCGCGAAGCCCAGCCAGAATGCCAGCGCACGCAGTCTGAGCAGCATGGCCCGCTAGCCCGTCGCCAGGCGTGAAATGTCGGCGACCGAGTCGAAGCGACCGGCCATGCGGCGCAGCAGCGCCAGCCGGTTCGCGCGCAGGGCCGGATCGTCGACCATCACCATCACGTCGTTGAAGAAGGCATCCACGGGCGCACGCAGGCTGGCAAGATCCTCCATCGCGCCGACGTAGTCCGCGTTCTCCACCGCGGCGGCGACGCGCGGCTCCAGGGCCTGCAGCGTCTCCAGCAGCAGTTGCTCCGCCGGTGACTGCAGCATGTCCTCGTCGACGCGGTCACCCACCGGCTCCTCCGCCTTGCGCAGCAGGTTCCGGATGCGCTTGTTCGCCGCGGCCAGGGATTCCGCCTCCGGCCGCTCCCGGAACCGCTGGACCGCGCGGGCACGCTGCACGAAGTCCAGCGGCACGTCGGGGCCGGCCGCCGCGACGGCCTCGAAGACCTCCGGGGCCATGCCCTGCTCCAGCAGGTAGCCGCGCAGCCGGTCGAGGATGTAGGCGCGCACCCTTGGCACCGCGGCGGCCGCGTCGGGCACCCGGGCCGCGACGCCCGCGGCCGCGCTCTCGAGCAGCGGGGTGATGGCCAGCGGCAGCTCCCGCTCCACCAGGATGCGCAGCAGCCCGAGGGCCGCCCGGCGCAGTGCGAACGGGTCCTTGGTGCCGGAGGGTTCCTTGCCGATCGCGAAGATCCCGACCAGCGTGTCGAGCCGGTCCGCCAGCGCAAGGCCCTGCGCAAGCGGGCCCTCGGGCAGTGCCGCGCCCGCATGCCGGGGCCAGTAGTGCTGCTCCAGCGCCGCGGCCAGCGCCTCCGGCTCGCCGTCGTGCAGCGCGTAGTAGCGGCCCATCGTGCCCTGCAGTTCGGGAAACTCGAAGACCATGCGGGTGCCGAGGTCGCACTTGGCCAGCTGCGCGGCGCGCCGGGCCACTGCGGGATCGAGCCCCAGCGGCGCCGACAGGGACTCCATCAGCAGCGCGAGCCGCGCCGACTTGTCGGCCAGCGTGCCCAGGCGGCGCTCGAACACGACGGTGGCGAGCCAGGACTCCCGGCTGGCCAGGGTGTCGCGGCGATCCTGCTCCCAGAAGAACTCGGCATCGGCGAAGCGCGGGCGCAACACGCGCTCGTTGCCGTTGCGCACCGCCTCCGGGTAGCGCGAGCGGATGTTGCTGATCACGATGAAGCGGGGCAGCATGCGTCCGGAGTCGTCGACCAGCGGAAAGTATTTCTGGTTGTCCTGCATGGTCGAGATCAGCGCCTCCTGGGGAACGTCCAGGAAGCGTGCATCGAAGCTGCCGGTCAGCGCGACGGGCCATTCGACCAGCGCGGTCACCTCGTCCAGCAGGTCGGGTTCGATCAGCGCTCGTCCCCCTGCCGCCCCGGCCTCGGCTGCAATCTGACGGGCAATGGACTCGCGCCGCGCCTCGAAGGAGGGCATCACCATGCCGTCCTGCTCGAGCCGCCGCGCGTAGTCCCCGGCGTGCAGCAGCTCCAGCGGCTGCGGGCAGTGGAACCGGTGCCCACGCGTCTCCCGTCCGGCGTGCAGTCCCAGCACCTCGATATCGACGACCCGCTCCCCGTGCAGCGCCACCAGCCAGTGCACCGGACGCACGAACTCGGCCTCGCCCGAACCCCAGCGCATTCGCTTCGGGGTGGGCAGGGCGGCGAGGCTCGCGGCGAGGATCCCGGGCAGCAACTGCTCCAGCGTCGCGCCGGCACGGGTCTCGCGATGGACGAGGTACTCGCCCTTGTCGGTGTTCTCCCGCTGGAGATCCTCGACCGCGACGCCGCAGGACCTTGCGAAGCCCTCCGCGGCGCGGGTGGGCGCGCCGGCGGTGTCGAAGGCCGCGGTGACCGCCGGTCCCCTGCGCTCCTGGACCTGGTCAGGCTGCCGGGAGGGGATCCCGTCCAGCAGCAGTGCGAGCCGTCGCGGCGTCGCGAAGGCGGTCACGTCGCCGGGCTGGATGCCGGCATCGCCAAGGCGGCGCAGGCACTCGGCCTGCAGCGCGTCGCGCAGCGCCGGAAGCGCCCTCGGGGGCAGTTCCTCCATGCCGAGTTCGATCAGGAGCGGGTGCAGGTCTTCCATTACGGTTTCCAGAAGGCGCCGCCGGTGCGGGGCCCGGAGTGGGGGTGGGTGGACCGGACCGGCGGCTCAGGCAGCCCGTCCGGCATCTGCGAGCATCGGGAAGCCCAGCCTTTCGCGGCTCTCGTAGTAGGCCGCCGCCACCGCCCGGGCCAGTTCGCGCACGCGCAGGATGTAGCGCTGCCGCTCGGTCACGGAGATCGCGCCGCGGGCATCGAGCAGGTTGAAGCTGTGCGAGGCGCGCAGCACCTGTTCGTACGCGGGCAGGGGCAGCCCGAGCCCGATCAGGCGTTCGCTCTCGGAGGCGTGCTGGTCGAAGGCCGCGAACAGCGCGTCGCGATCGGCCTCCTCGAAGTTGTAGGTGGACTGCTCGACCTCGTTCTGGTGATACACGTCGCCATAGGTGACCACGGTGCCGTCGGGGGCCTCGGTCCAGACCAGGTCGAAGACGCTCTCCACCCCCTGCAGGTACATCGCCAGCCGTTCCAGGCCGTAGGTGATCTCACCGGACACGGGCCGGCAGTCGATTCCGCCCACCTGCTGGAAATAGGTGAACTGGGTCACCTCCATGCCGTTCAGCCAGACCTCCCAGCCCAGCCCCCACGCGCCCAGGGTCGGGGACTCCCAGTCGTCCTCGACGAACCGGATGTCGTGCACGGTCGGGTCGAAGCCCAGTGCCTGCAGCGAGCCGAGGTACAGATCCTGGATGTCCGGCGGCGAGGGTTTCAGCAGCACCTGGAACTGGTAATAGTGCTGCAGCCGGTTCGGATTGTCTCCGTAGCGCCCGTCGGTCGGCCGTCGCGATGGCTGCACGTAGGCGCTGCGCCACGGTTCCGGACCGATCGAACGCAGGAAGGTCGCGGGATGAAAGGTGCCGGCCCCCATTTCCATGTCGTAGGGCTGGAGCAGTACGCAGCCCTGACGCGCCCAGTACTCCTGCAACTGCCTGATGAGATCCTGAAAGCTTACCCGGGACTGCTGCATGATGTGCCTGAATTGCAGGGAAAACCCGGGAGTATACCGGGCAGGGCAGGTGTGCGGCCACTCTCGTGCGCGCGGGCCTGCCCCGAACTTCAGGGCGGACCCGTGGCCTCATCGCGCTGCGCGGAACGGCAGGATCTGCGCGGATTGTGGGGTTGGCTGCAAACCGGTGATGAAGTCGGTTACCAATGCCTCCAGCAACAGGCGGCGGATCGCCGGGCGCTGCGCGTCGCCGGGAGGGGTCGCGCGCAGCCCGTCGGGCGTGAGATCCGTTGCGGCAAGGACGCGCCGGCAGGCGGAGCCATGCCACTCCGCCACCACGCAGCCGGAGGCCGGGTCTACAATGCGCAGCGAAACGGGGGGCGAATCGTGGTCGACGTCGAGAACGAGCATGCGCGACTCCAGCCGGCCCGTGCCCGGGACGTTAAAAAGATAATGCGACGCATTCCTATTTCTGAGGATAACCCGTGAGCACGGTCTCCACAAGCGAACCCCTGCCGTCACGCGAGGAGCGCTACCGCGCCACGCGTGCGGCGACCCTGCTCGCCGCCGTGGTGAACTCGCTGCTGGCGACGACGCAGATCGTCACGGGCTGGCTGTTCCAGTCCCAGGCGCTGATCGCCGACGGTGTCCACACCCTGTCGGACCTGATCAGCGACAGCGTGGTGCTGTTCGCCGCGGGCAAGGCCTCGGCGTCGCCCGACCGGGACCATCCCTACGGCCATGGCCGCATCGAGACCCTCGCCACCATCGTGGTCGGCCTGCTGCTGGCCTTCGCGGCGGTGGGCATCGCCTGGACTGCCGGGCAGCGGCTGCTGGCCTGGGAGACGCTGACCGGCCCCGCTCCGGCCGCGCTGATCTTCGCGGCGCTCACGCTGGTGGGCAAGGAGGGGCTCTACCAGTACACCGTTCGTGCGGCGCGGCGCATCCAGTCGCCGATGCTGCAGGCGAATGCCTGGCACCATCGCACCGACGCGATCTCGTCGGTGGTCGTCTTCGTCGGCATTGGCGGTGCCGTGCTCGGCTGGCCGTGGCTGGATGCCCTGGCGGCACTGGTGGTGGCCCTGTTCATCCTGCACATGGCGTGGCAGCTGATGTTCAGGAGTGCCGCTGAGCTGATCGACACCGCGCTGGAGCCGGAGAAGGTCGACGTGATCCAGCAGGCCATCAATGGCGTGCCGGGGGTCAAGGACGCACACATGCTGCGGACCCGCAAGCTGGGGAACGAGGCTGCGGCGGACGTGCACATCCAGGTGGCGCCAAGGATCTCCGTGTCGGAGGGGCACCAGATCGCCGACGAGGTCTACCGTGCGATCCGGGACCGCATGGGCACGCTGCGGGACGTGACCGTGCACGTGGATCCGGAGAACGACGAGGACCAGGTGCGCAGCGTCGGGCTGCCGCTGCGGCCCGTGATCACGGCGCACATACGCCAGGCATGGGAGGGGTTGCCGGAGCTCGCGCTGGTCGAGCAGGTGGGCCTGCACTATCTCGGGGGGCGGGTGCACGTCACCATCACCCTGCGTCTCGAGGACAGCGCCAGCGGTACCGCTCTCAACGAGCGCGCGGTGGAGCTGGCCGAGCGGGTGCGCGCGAACCCGGGCCTCGAGGGTCAACTGGGGGAGGTGCTGATCGTGTTTCGGGCGCGCACCAGAAATGCGCAGACGGTATCGCAATCCGCACCGAAATAGTGCAATCTGCGCGCGATATGAGGGCAAAAGCGATCAGGGGGTCTGCGGAAGGGGCAATCCGGTGTCCCGATGACGCTGGCACAAACCCTGCTTGTGACCTCCGCGTAATGACGCGCGCCGGCTCGACCGGACTCCGGAGAGACGGCGCGCATGGATCCCTGTGAACCCAGTTCAAATCAACTAAAAGGAGAGTCTACATGTCCGCAGCCGACGTGCTGAAAACCATCAAGGAAAAGGAAGTCCAGTTCATCGATTTCCGTTTCACCGACAGCAAGGGCAAGGAACAGCACGTCACTGTCCCGGCCCACGAGATCAGCGAAGGCACCTTCGAGGACGGGAAGATGTTCGACGGTTCCTCGATCTCCGGCTGGAAGGGGATCAACGAATCGGACATGATCCTGATGCCGGATGCCGAGTCCGCGGTACTGGATCCCTTCTTCGAGGATCTCACGCTGAACCTGCGCTGCGACGTGGTCGAGCCGGCGACGATGCAGGGCTACGACCGCTGCCCGCGCTCCCTCGCCCAGCGCGCCGAGGCCTACATGGCGTCGACCGGCATCGCCGACAGCGCCCTCTTTGGCCCGGAGAACGAGTTCTTCGTGCTGGACGACGTGAAGTGGGGTTCGTCGCTGTCCGGCTCCTACTGCCGTGTGGATTCCCAGGAGGCCTCCTGGAACTCCGAGCGGGTCTACGAGGACGGCAACATCGGGCACCGCCCGACCGTGAAGGGCGGCTACTTCCCCGTCCCGCCGGTGGACAGCCTGCATGACATCCGCTCCAGCATGTGCGAGGTCCTCAGCGAGATGGGCCTGCACACCGAGGTGCATCACCACGAGGTGGCGACCGCCGGCCAGTGCGAGATCGGCGTCGGTGCCGCGACCCTGACGCGCAAGGCGGACGAGGTCCAGATCCTGAAGTACGTGGTCCAGAACGTGGCCCACGCACACGGCAAGACCGCGACCTTCATGCCCAAGCCCATCGTCGGGGACAACGGCTCCGGCATGCACGTGCACATGTCGATCTCGAAGGATGGCAGCAACCTCTTCAGCGGCGATCTCTACGGCGGCCTGTCCGAGACCGCCCTGTACTACATCGGTGGCATCATCAAGCATGCCCGGGCGCTGAATGCCTTCACCAACGCCTCCACCAACAGCTACAAGCGGCTCGTTCCGGGCTTCGAGGCGCCGGTGATGCTCGCGTACTCGGCGCGCAACCGCTCCGCCTCCATCCGCATCCCCTTCGTGATGAGCCCGAAGGCGCGCCGGATCGAGGTGCGGTTCCCGGATTCCACCGCGAACCCCTACCTGGCCTTCGCCGCGATGCTGATGGCCGGCATCGACGGGATCCAGAACAAGATCCACCCGGGCGACGCGATGGACAAGAACCTCTACGACCTTCCGCCCGAGGAAGAGAAGAACATCCCGCAGGTCTGTAATGCGCTCGACCAGGCGCTGGCCGAGCTCGACAAGGATCGTGCCTTCCTGACCGCGGGCGGCGTCTTCACCGACGAAATGATCGACGCCTACATCAGCCTGAAGATGGACGATGTGACCCAGCTGCGCATGACCACGCATCCGGTCGAGTTCGACATGTACTACAGCCTGTAAGCCTTCGTTGGCAGCAGGGTGTCATCGGCCGTGCCCCGGGAGATCCGGGGCACGGCCTTTTCGTTTGGAAGAACACACCGTCCGCCTCGGCGGCCCGTAGGGCGGAAGAGCGCAGCGTCATCCGCCACGCGGCGGCCGCAATGTCCTGGAGCCTGCGGCAACCCACGGCGCCGGATGGCGGATGACGGCCTTCGGCCTCTTCCGCCCTACGCTTCTGCGCTTCTTGTGGTCGGGCGGGAAGGTTGGCCGTGAGGTTCACGCAAAAAAAAGCCGCCCCGGAGGGCGGCGGATCCACGCGGGGGGCCCCGACGCGGGCAGAGCACCGTTAGATGGGCTTCACCGCACCGGCGGCGAGCCCCTTCGGGGTCTGCTGAATCTCGAAAGAGACCTTCTGACCTTCAGCCAAGGTCTTGAAACCACTTCCGTCGATCGCGGAGAAGTGCACGAACACATCCTTGCCGCCATCATCGGGAGTGATGAACCCGAACCCCTTGCTCTCATTGAACCACTTCACTACACCAGTATTCACAACCATCAACCTCGTTACATAGACATAAGCAAAAGTGAGCGACCCGATGTTGGCGGATCACCGGGGTGACTGTTTGACCAGCATACACCCGGACAGGCCACTGCTGAGCCTCTCACGCGCCCGACTATACGCCTCGTGTCGCAAGAAAGCCAATGATCCTTTTGTTTCACGCAGCCATACATTACAAGGAGATGAAGGGGAAGACCGCGTGTTGCAGGGCGCTCCCCGGAGCTGTTCGCGCAGTGACCGACATGCGCGGAGGCAACCCCGGTGTCCATGACCGGTGGCCTTCGGCGCGAGGCGGTACCATCGATGGTCATGCCCCCGATCCCTCCAAAGTCCGCCTGCACCCGGCAACTCCTCGCAGTGCCCGACAGTGCCGAGACACGTGAACGGGTATCCGGCTGGATAACGGGGCTGGCGGAGGGGTCCAGTGTCGCCTGGCTGGGTGATGACGTACCGCCGGGCGTGCCGGCGATCCGCCCGGCACAGGCGGCGCACTGGCTCGGCCGGGAGTACGACGCCCTGGTCTTCGAGGCTGGCGCCGACCTCCACCCGGATGCCCTCGCGATCGCCGCGGGCCTTGTGCGCGGCGGCGGCGTCCTGCTGCTGCTCGTGGCGCGGGCCGGTTCCGGTCCGTTCGCCGAGCGGTTTCGGCGCTTCCTGATGGAGCCGGCCGTGCGCCGCGCGGACCCCGGATCCGCGCTGCCCGCGCCTCAGGCCGTGCGGCCCGAGGGGCGGCTCCGGCTGAGTGCCGGCCAGAGGCGCGTGTTCAGCACGATGCTGGCGTTGCCGGCGCACCCGGGACCGCTGACCTTCGTGCTCACCGCACCGCGCGGGCGCGGCAAATCCACGCTGCTCGGCGCACTGGTCCGCCGCTGGCGCGCGGAAGGCGTAACGGAGGTTCGGGTCACCGCGTACAGCCCCGCATCCATCGAGCCCCTGCTGCGCGTGCTGGATCCTGGCTCCGAAACCGATGCACGGGCTCCGCAAGCCGGCGTCTACACCGCACCCGACCCGCTGCTGACGGGGGCCATCCGGCCGGGTGTGCTGATCGTGGACGAGGCGGCGGCGCTCCCGGTCCACGTGCTGATGGCGCTGGCCGGGCGCGCGTCCCGAACCGTCTTCTCGACGACCACTGCCGGTTTCGAGGGCAGCGGACGCGGCTTTCGGCTGCGCTTTCTGAGGGCGCTGCGCCGCCGCGGGCACCCGCTGCAGGAGCTGCGACTGCGGGAACCCGTGCGCTGGGCCGCCGGCGACCCGCTCGAGGACTGGATCAACCGGCTCTTCCTGCTCGATGCGGAGGTGCCGGCCCTGGCGGACGGGGCCGGGGGCGCCGACGTGGTTGCCGGACGACGGGTGCACTGGGTCTGCGGGGAACGGCTCGCGCGCGACGAGACCGGGCTCGCGGCGGTTGTCGGTCTGCTGTCCGATGCCCACTACCGCACGCGTCCGTCCGACCTCAGGCGGTGGCTCGACGACCCCGCCCTGTCGATCGGTCTCCTGCGCGGGTCCGGTCAGGTCCTTGTCGGCGTGGTGCTGCTCCTGGCGGAGCCGGGGCTGGAGCCGGGCCTGGCCCGCTCGGTGTGGGCCGGCGAGCGGCGGCCGGCGGGGCGCTTTCTGCCTGCGGTGCTGGCGGCCCACGGGGGGTTCCGGGCTGCAGGCCGAACGGCCCTGCGGATCGTGCGGATCGCGGTGCATCCGCGGCTGCAACGCAGGGGCATCGGGCGCCGGATGCTGCGTGCCGCCGAGCGCCATGGCCGGCGCCGCGGTTTCGCACTGCTTGGCGCCAGCTTCGGTGCGGACGCCGAGCTCCTCGCCTTCTGGGAAGCCGCCGGTTACCCGCCGCTGCGGGTGGGCTTTCGCCGCGAGGGGATCAGCGGCCTGCACTCGGCCGTGGTCCTGAGGCCGCTGCAGCCGGACGCGCGCACGGAGATCGCGCTGGTGCGCGCCACGGTCGCGCGTGACTGGCCGGTCTGGCGGGCCGGACCGCTGCGGACCCTGGAGCCGGACGTCGCCGGGTCCGTACTGCGCTCGCTACCGCCGCCGGCGGCGCCCGACCCGGCGGCGGACCACGAGGAGGTCCGGGCATTCGCCTGCAGCCAGCGCCCCTTCGAGCCAGCGCTGCCCGCGTTGCGACGCTGGCTGCATTGCCGGCCGGACGCCCTGAACGCGTTGTCACCGGGAGACCGTGTGCTGCTGCAGGCTGCGGTCACGGAATCGGAGGACTGGCCGCGGCTGTGTGCACGCGCCGGCGAGTCCGGGCGCGCCGGCGTGATCCGGGCGCTGCGGCGGGCGCTGTGTGTGGCACTGGGCGATTCCGGCTGAACCGGCGCGCCGGCCTGAAGGCTCACTCGGAGGCGGACTCCAGGAACTCCCAGCGGCGGTAGGCCTCGGCCAGCCCTGCCTCCGTCGCCTCCAGTTCCTGCTGCAGTTCACTGAGGCGGTCCGTCGGCCCGTGGAAGAGATCGGGATCCGACAACTCGGCCGCGAGTGCCTCGCGCCGCGCCTCCAGGGCCTCGATGCGCCCGGGCAGCAGTTCGAGCTCGCGCGCATCCCTGTAGGACAGCTTGCGGCCCGCCGGCGGGGCGGGCACGGCGGGTGCGGGCTTCGGCGGCGGGGACGCGGCGGCCTTCTCTGGCGACGGCCCAGTGGCGGGCTGCTCCATCGCGTCGATGCCCGTCTGGAGCAGCGGCGCGGTGACGCGTTCGGGCAGATCGGACCACCCGCCAACGAACTCCTCTGCGCCGCCCCGGCCGTCCAGCACCAGCGAGCTGGTCACCACGTTGTCCAGGAAGGCGCGATCGTGGCTGACGACGATTATCGTGCCGGTGTACTCGATCAGCAGCGTCTCGAGCAGTTCCAGCGTCTCCACGTCGAGGTCGTTGGTGGGCTCGTCGAGGATCAGCAGGTTTGCCGGGCGCAGGAAGAGCTTCGCGAGCAGCAGCCGGTTGCGTTCGCCGCCCGACAGCGCCGACACCGGCTGACGCGAGCGCGCCGGCGGGAACAGGAAGTCCTCGAGGTAGCTCAGCACGTGGCGCGTGTTGCCGTTCACCGTGACCCGGTCGCGGCCCTCGCCCACCGCGTCCTGGACGGTTGCGCGCTCGTCCAGCTGCGCCCGGGTCTGGTCGAAATAGGCGATCTCCAGCTGGGTGCCCTGCGTCACCTTGCCGGACAGCGGCGGCAGTTCGCCGATCAGCCCGCGCAGCAGGGTGGTCTTGCCCGCACCGTTCGGGCCGATGATGCCGAGGCGGTCGCCCCGCTGCAGCAGGAGATCCAGTGCGCGGACCACGGTCCTGCCCGGATAGCCGAAGCTCGCCTGCTCGGCCTCGATCACGCGCTTTCCGGAACGCTGCTCGGGGCTCAGCGCGAGCCTGACCTGGCCCTGGCGCTCGCGGCGCGCCGCGCGCTGACGGCGCAGCTGCTCCAGGGCCCGCACGCGGCCCTCGTTGCGGGTGCGCCGCGCCTTGATTCCCTGCCGGATCCAGGTCTCCTCGCGGGCCAGCTTGCGGTCGAACTCCGCGTGCTGCCGCGCCTCGGTCTCCAGGCGCTCCGCCTGGCGCTGCCGGAAGGCATCCAGGCTCGGCGGGTGCTCGTGCAGCCGGCCCCGGTCCAGTTCCAGGATGCGGGTCGCGAGCCGTTCCATGAAGCTGCGGTCGTGGGTGATGAAGACCACGGTCATCGACGCGCCCGCGAGCAGGTTCTCCAGCCAGCCGATCGCGGCGATGTCGAGGTGGTTCGTGGGTTCGTCCAGCAGCAGCAGATCGGGTTCCCGCACCAGTTCGCGGGCCAGCCACACCCGCCGGCGCAGTCCGCCGGAGAGTTCCGCGAAGGGCTGATCCGCGGGCAGCTCGAAGCGGGACAGCGTGGCCTCGACCCGGTTCTGCAACGACCAGCCGTCGATCGCGTCCAGCTCGGCCTGCACCCTGCCCATCGCCACCAGGGCCTCCGGATCGCCCGCGGAGGCCGCGAGACTCAGGTGATGGAAGCGCTCCAGCAGCAGGCCGGACTCGCCCAGGCCCTCCGCGACCACGTCGAAGATGCTCCCGTGCACGTCCTCGGGCAGCTCCTGGCTCAGGAAGGCGGTGACCAGCCCGTCGCGCCGGGTGATCTCCCCGGAGTCCGGCTGGACCCGGCCGGCAAGGATCTTCAGCAGCGTCGACTTGCCCTCGCCGTTGCGCCCGGCGATGCAGACCCGCTCGCCGGGCTCGAGGCTCAGGTCCACGCCGTCCAGCAGTTCCGCCATGCCGAAGGCGAGACGGATGCTCTTCAGGGTCAGCAGTGCCATCGGTCAGGCCTCGGGCATGCGCCAGGCGCTGAGGGCCCCGGCAAGGCTGAACAGCGCCAGCAGGAGGATCGCGAATTCGGTGCCGGCCAGCTGTGCGGCCAGTCCGAACAGCCCGCCGACCAGCAGCAGGACCCCGATCACGGTATTGCTCACCGCCGTGAAGGCGGCGCGGGTCTCCGCGGTGGCCATGTCCACCAGGTAGGTCTTGCGCCCGAGGCGCACCCCGGCGTGGCTCACCCCGAGCACGAAGAACAGGCCCGCGTAGACCCACCCGCCGAGGGCCTGTGCCTGGTTCGCCCAGCTGAGCAGGGCCAGGCCCACGCCGAGCGCACCGGCGATCAGGCCGGAGGCGATCAGCACGCCGCGCGAGGAGCGATCGGAGGCACGGCCCCAGATCGGGGCGCTCAGCGCGGAGGCCAGCCCGGTCGCGAGGATCATCAGGCCGAGGGTCACGAAGCTGCCCGAGGTCGCCGACTCGGCCAGCAGCACGTAGAAGGGCAGGGCGAGGGCGGTGCTCATCAGCAGGGCCCGGGTCAGCACGAAGTGTCCGAAGTTGCGGTCCTGCCATAGCAGACTGATCGAGCGCAGGGCCTCGGCGACCGCGTTGCCGCCGCCCTCCGTGGCGCCGGGCTGCTCGCGCAGGCCGGCGAAGACCAGCGCCGAGAGCCACCAGATGCCTGCCGCTGCGGCGAGCAGCGCAACGAAGACGCCGATGCCCGCATCCTGCAGGTCGGCGAGCACGAGGTACAGGCCCAGCGCCAGCGTCGCGAAGCCCGCTGCGGACGCGGCGTAGCCCATCACGGTGCCCCGCCGGGTCTTCGCGATGGTCTTGCCGAGCACATCCTTCGAGGCCACCGAATTCACGCCGCGCGAAAGCGCGAAGAACGCGAGCAGTCCCAGGATCGCCCAGCCGGCGGCCACGCCTTCCAGCGTCATCGCGACCACGGCCATCAGCAGCACCGCGACTCCCTGGCCAACGCTGCCGGCCACCCAGAACCACTTGCGCACCGGCTGGCGCCGGATTGCGGCCGCGACGAACAGCTGCGGCATCAGCGAGCCGGATTCCCGGATCGGCACCAGGAAGCCGGCGAAGGCCGCGGGGGCCCCGAGAGCCCCGAGCAGCCAGGCCAGCACCAGCCGCGCGGACGCCAGTTCGTCACCGATCTTGCTCAGGGTGTTCGAGACCAGGTGCAGGAAGAAGTTGACCGGCTGCGCATTGCAGGCAGACTCCGGGATGTCCTTGCAGACGCGCGCGTCCTCGTCGCCCGTGATGGTCTCGTACAGGCCGACAAGCGGTTTCGGAGCGATTTGGGCTGGGGGCGTGTTCATGTCGGGTGGTGTCGGGAGACGGGTGCGGCGAACCGGTTGCGGCGCGGGCCGGTCAGCGGTTCCAGTCCAGGGGATCCTCCGGATCGATACCTTCACGGAAGGGTGTCCGCCGCCTTGCGCCGGTGAGCTGGTAGACGTTGCCGATCCAGTTGTTCACCACGGCCAGCGCGCTGTCGTGCCAGGTGTTGTCGAGCTGCTCCACCAGCAGGGCCTCGGGCAGCTCCGGGGCGGGTGCCCGGCGCTCGAGGGCCTGCTGCACGCGCTCGCGGTGCTCCTCGAGGATCGCCGCGGCCTGCAGTGACAGGTAGTTCTCGGGCGGCGGCGGGAATTCCTCGCGCTCGCCATTGACGAAGCGCCGCACCTCGCGCTTGTACTCCTTCAGCAGGCTGATGCTGTCGTACTCCGGGTGGCCCTGGAAGAAGACCACACGGAAGCCGTCCGCCGACACCGCGAGGTGCGCCCCGGCGCGCGGGCTCTCCACGAGCACCCTGAGGCCATGCCGTTCGAACTGTTCGCGCGAGACGTCGTTGAAACGCGAGTGCGGCACGTTGAAGCGCGTGTTCACGCCCGCGACCAGCGGATGCCCGCGGTCCACCACCCGGTGGTCGAACACGCCCCACAGCTTGCTGCCGCGGTGCCGCCTGCGCTCGCCGTAGCGGGCCTGCATCACCGCGTGGGTGGCCAGGCAGGAGCACAGCGTGGAGGTCACGTTGTGCCACGCCCAGTCCACGACCTCGGCCAGCGGCTCCCAGAACGGCTCCATCGCCAGATCGGGGTGGGACACGTTGGCGCCGGTGATGATCAGCGCGTCCAGACCCTCCTCCTTGATGTCCTCGAAGTCCTCGTAGAACCGCTCGACGTGGCTTTGCCCGCCCGGCCCGCGCGGCAGCTGGGGCAGGGTGAAGGGGTGCATGTAGAACTGCGCGATCTGGTTGCTCTCTCCGACCAGGCGGAAGAACTGGCGTTCGGTCGCTGCCAGCGCCGCATCCGGCATCATGTTCAGCAGGCCGATGTGCAGGGCGCGGATGTCCTGGTGCAGCGCGTAATCGCTCGGCAGGACGGTGCCGCCCTCCTGGCGCAGCCGGCCGAAGGTGGGCAGTTCGGTGTGGGCGACCAGTGGCATCAGCCCGGCTCCTGCCTTGCGAGAGTGGACAGGATCAGCTCGTCGAAATCCGCCGAATCCCGGACCTCCACGAGGTCGCTGCTGAGGATGGTGTAGCCGTAATCGCGGGCGATGGCCTCGTAACGGGGCAGCCGGGCGCGGAACAGGCGCGGGAATACCCAGCGCACGAAGTCGTCGGGGTCGATCTGGGCCACGTACTCGAAGTCGTGTTCCAGCATGTAGCGCTGCAGCTGCTCGTCCAGGAAGTCCTCGCGGTAATAGAGCGGCTTGGGGTCCTTCTCGGCGCGCGCGATGAGTGCGCGCTGGTTCTGCTCGGTGGCCCGGATGTAGATGATCAGCGTGTGCCGGGCCAGGGTCTCTATCACCTCAGGCGAGGCCAGCTCGCTGACCGACCCGCCGGCGTCGTTGATGAAGTGGGGGTAACCGAACAGGAACTCGGCCTTGCGGATGAAATTGGGTACATCGAGCATCGCCTGCACCTCCGCCTCGTGATGCAGGGCCTGGCGGCGCTTGAATTCGGTCAGCGAGAGGCCGCCGAGCTCGGGGTTGCCGAGCTTGCCGAGGAAGCTCGACACCGGGTGCAGGTTGTCGACGGTGATGTTGTTGATGATCTGGATCGAGTCGGCACGCAGCAGCGCGCGCAGGAACGGGACCTGCATCGCCTGCGCCTTGATGTTGTCGAGTATCGGCTCGCTGAGGTAGCGCGTGCCGATGCGGTAGTCGCCGGAGTAGTGGAACCAGTCCTCCCGGCGCAGCATGTTGGACAGGTGCGTCTTGCCGACGCCGGACATGCCGAGCAGGGTGATGCGCCGGTTGGGCAGGGCGCTGTATTCTGCGGGCGTCAGGCGCATCCGGGGCTCCGCCTCAGCGGATCAGGCGGCTGACGGCACGGAACTGCGGATCCGCAGCATCGCGCAGCCATTCGAACAGTACCGATTCGTGGTTGGTGATCACCGCGCCGGCGGCCCGCATGCGTTCGATGCCGTTGGCCTTGAGCCGCGGGTCCCGGCTGCAGACCGCGTCCGCGACCACGAACACCGCCTCGCCGGCCGCGAGCAGCTCCAGCGTCGTCTGCAGCACGCAGACGTGGGCCTCGGTGCCGCAGACGATCACGTCCGAGCCGGTGATCCGGCCGGCCAGGTCCTCCGCAGCGCAGCAGGAGAACGCGGTCTTTTCGGTGCGACCATCGGAGGCGTCGAGCAGTGATTCCAGCGGCGCGGTCACCGGCCCGAGACCGCGCGGGTACTGCAGCGTGGCCTCCACCGGCACCTCCAGCAGCCGCGCGGCCTCGACCAGCCGGCCGGCGTTGCGCTCGACGGCGTCGCGTTCCTCTTGCGGCATCGCGGCGAGCAGCCGCTCCTGCAGGTCGATCAGCAGCAGGCGGGAGTGCCTGCGGTCGCACAGCCGCGCAGGGTCGGTACCAGCAGCCCCCGGATTCACTGCCTCACTCCAGAAACTGGTTGATGTGTTGCAGGTCCGAGACGGTGAGGCTGCCGATCGCGCGCTGCAGTCGCAGGGTGTCGAGCAGGTAGCCGTAACGGGCCTCGGAATAGTCGCGCTCGGCCCGGAAGACCTCGCGCAGCGCGAGCAGCACGTCCACCTGCGTCCGCGTGCCCACCTCGAAGCCCGCCTGGGCAGACTCGAAGGCCGCCTGGGTCGATTCCAGCGCCTGCGCCAGCGCGCGGGCCCGCGAGGCGTTCGCCACCACCGACAGGTAGCTGCTGCGGGTGTTCTCGACCGTCCGGCGTTCGGTGAGCACCAGCGCCTCCTGGGCGGCCTCGAATTCCTCACGGGCCTCGCGGGTCAGTGCGCTGACGCGCCCGCCGGTGTACAGCGGGATGTCCAGGCGCAGGCCGATGTTGGCGTCCGTGCTGTCGACGAAGCGGTCGCGGTCGCCCCCGCCCCCGCCCGTACCGGAAAAGCCGGTGTCACTGACCGATGCCGCAAGGCCCAGGGTGGGCAGCCCCTCGGCGCGCTGGCGGCCGATCTGTTCACGCGCGGTCTCGGTCGCCAGGCGCCGGGCCCGGAGTTCCTGGTTCGCCTGCAGCGCGGCATCCACCCAGTCCTGCGGGTCGTCCGGGTCCGGGCTGACCATGTCCAGGACCTCGCCGAGTGCCGCGAGCCGGTCGTAATACCGGTTGGTGATCACCGCCAGCTGTTCCTGCGACAGGTTCAGCGCGTTTTCCGCGGCGATCTCCTCGGCGGCGGCGATGTCGAACTGCGCCTGTGCCTCCTTCACGTCCGTGATCGCGATCAGGCCGACCTCGAAGCGGCGCTGGGTCTGATCCAGCTGGCGACTGATGGCCTCGCGCTCGGCGCGCCGGAATTCCAGGGTCTCCTGCGCGACCAGCACGCCGAAGTAGGCCTCGGCCACACGCAGGATCAGGTCCTGCCGGGCGGCGTCGAGGTCGGCTGCCGCCTGATCGATCCGCAGATCCGCCTGGCGCAGACCGATGGTGTTGCGCCGGTCAAAGACGCTCTGGTTCAGGCTCAGGCCGATCTCGCGACGGCTGCCGTCGACGCTGGGCCGTCCGTCGGGATCCGAGTAGAAGGCCCCGAGTTCCGCGTCTCCCGAAAGCTGCGGCAGGATGGCGGAGCGCGCCAGCGGGCGCGCCTCCAGGATCGCCCGGTATTCCGCCTCGGCGGCGCGGAGCTCGGCATCCTGCTGCTGGGCGCGCTCAAAGACCTGCAGCAGGTCTTCGGACTGGGCGGGGACTGCCCAGAGGGCGCAGGCGAGAGTGACGGCGCTGAGTGCGCGAAGCATCTTCATGGCATCGATTCCGGGGAATTCAGACTTTCCAATGCTAGCAGAGCGGACCCGCGAATGGGGTGCGGCGTCCCGGGACCGGCGGTCCGCATGGTCCACTCGGGGCCGCTCAGAAAACGAATGCGGGCTTGCGCTCGAAGCCGAGCAGCGGCTTGAGGCTGGTCTCGAAGAGCTTCTCCGTCCGGTAGCTCTCCTCGGCGACACGGATCACCAGCAGCGCCTCCATTGCCGGCGGGGTACCCACCACCACGAACAGGCGCCCGCCGAGACTCAGGTGCGACTGCAGAAAGGGGCTGTACTCGGCCATCGCGCCGTTCACGCTGATCGCGTCATAGCGATTGCCCGGTGGCGTCCAGTCGCGGGTCACCGTGGCCGTGCGGAGCTGTGCGTTTCCGATGCCCTGGCCGTCGAGTCGCGCGCGCGCCGCGAGGCGGAAGTCGTCCACGCGCTCGACGCTGTCCACCTGCGCCGCCAGCCGTGCCAGGCAGGCGGTGACATAGCCGGAACCGGTGCCGATCTCCAGCACCCGGTCGCTCCGGCTTGGCGCAAGCGCCTGCAGCAGGCGTCCCACCACCTTCGGGGGCAGCATGAACTCGCCATGCCCGAGCGGGATCTCGGTGTCGGCGTAGGCGAGACCCTCCCGCCCACTGGGCACGAAGCGCTCCCGCGGCAGGGTCTCCATCACGTCCAGCACGCGCATGTCCAGCACATCCCAGGGGCGCACCTGCTGCTCCACCATATTGTTGCGCGCCAGGCTGTAATCCATGCAGTCGTCCTCGGCTTCTGGGTGTTAACCCCCGAAGGTTACGGCCAGCTTGGCGAGGAGGCAAGTGAATGTCCCCGGACAGGGCCCCGGGGGCCGGTGGCGTCGGCCGTGTGGTTCAGGGACCGGCCTCGCCCTGCGGGGCCTGGAGATCGAGGGTGGCCACCGCGCGGATCCGCTCGCGCCGCAACGCCTCGCCCAGTGCCGCGCCGTGCAGACCGGCATCGAGCAGCGGTTGCGGTGACACGCCGGTGACCGCCTCGGCGGCCCGGCGCACTGCATCCGCCTGCGGGTAGGCCTGATCGGGAAAGTCGCCTCCCCGCCCCCGGTAGTCGGCCTCCACCGCCTGCAGGAACGGCTCCAGGCCCTCCGGTCGGCGCAGCACGTCGATCGCCTCCAGGAGCTTGACCACCGTCTTTGGCCGCAGCTCGAAGACACGGTGCACGAGGCCGTGGTGGCGTGCGACCCGGATCGCGAGATCGCGGTAGCGGTTGGGGACCCGCAGGCGTTCCGCGAGTGCCCGGATCCGGACCACCCCGCGCTCCTCATGACCCCGGTGGCCCGGGAGGATCTCCGGCGGGGTGTCCCCCTTGCCGAGATCGTGCACCAGCGCGGCAAACCGGACCTCGGGCTCGGTGCTCAGCCGCGCGGCCTGCTCCAGCACCATGAAGGTGTGGTCCCCGGCGTCGATCTCCGGGTGGTAGCGGGGTGGCTGCGGCACGCCGAAGAGTGCCGAGATCTCCGGGAACAGCACCTTCAGCGCGCCGGTGTCGCGCAGGGTCTGGAAGAAGCGCACCGGGGCCGGGCTCGCCAGCGCCTTCTCGCACTCCGCCCAGATCCGCTCCGGAACCAGGGCATCGACCTCGCCGTTGCGGACCAGTTCGCGCAGCATCGCGTCGGTCTCGGGCGCGATTCGAAAACCCCAGGGCGCCAGCTGTGCGGCGAGACGGGCCACGCGGAGCAGGCGGACGGGATCCTCGGCAAAGGCGCCGGACACGTGGCGGAGCAGCCGCTCCTCCAGGTCCCGGCGGCCATCAAAGGGGTCGATCAGCCTGCCGTCCGCCGCCTGGGCCATCGCGTTGATGGTCAGGTCGCGCCGTGCGAGGTCCTCCTGCAGCGTGACCTCGGGCGAGGCATTGAAGCTGAAGCCGCGGTAGCCGCGCGCCGTCTTGCGCTCGGTACGCGCCAGCGCGTACTCCTCGTGCGTCTGCGGATGGAGGAAGACCGGGAAGTCGCGTCCCACCGGGCGGAAGCCGCGGGCCTCCATCACTTCCGGCGTCGCGCCGACCACTACATAGTCGCGCTCGGAGACCGGCCGGCCGAGCAGCCGGTCACGCACCGCGCCGCCGACGAGGAAGGTCTCCACGGCTGCGCCCCGCTTACGCGCGCTGACCCCTGCGCAGACGCTGCATGCGGGCCTGGTGGCCCTCCTGACCGAGGTAGGACGGCGCGACACTCTCCAGCAGCGTCGGGCAGGGCAGCGTCTCCCCGGTGCAGATGCTGTCCACCGACAGCGATGCGAGGTTGTCGCGGGACAGCGGCTTCCCGGGCACGAACTCGAACACCGAAGCCTGCAGCCTGCCCGCCCATTCCGGAAGGCTCAGGATCGGGCGGCGGCGGCCGCTCACGCGGGCTGCGTAGCGCACGATTTCGGCCAGGGTGTACACGCGTGGACCGCAGAGTTCGAAGCCCCTGCCGAAGGTGGCGGGGTCTTCCAGGCAGTTCACGAAGTGGTCCGCGACGTCACCGACGAACACGGGCGCGAAGCGGGCGTCGGACCGCGCCAGCGGCATGAACGGCGAAATCTTCAGCAGTGCCGCAAAGCGGTTCATGAAGGAGTCACCGGGGCCGAAGATCACGGAGGGCCGGAAGACGGTGACCGGGAAGGCGGTGGCCGCAAAGACGGCCTCTTCCGCGGCGGCCTTGCTGCGCAGGTAGTGGCTCGGCGGGTCGGCCATGTCGGCCTTCAGCGCGCTCATCTGCACGAAGCGCCGCACGCCCTGGGACTCGGCCGCCGCCAGCGCCTTCTCCGTCAGCTCGGTGTGCGCCTTGCGGAAACCGGATCCGTCCCGGCCCCTCTCGTTCAGGATGCCAACCAGGTTGATCACCGCGTCGGTGCCGGCGAAGAAGTCGTTCAGAGCGGCGGGATCGTGCGTATCCCCGCTGACCAGGTCCACCTCCGGCGTGATCTTGAGGTCGCGGTGCCGCTGGGGATGCCGGGTCAGGATGCGTACCTTGATGCCCTTGTCCGCGAGCCGCACAACGATGTGGCGGCCGACGAAGCCGGTGCCGCCAAGGAGGGAGACGTGCTGGATGGACATGATTTTCTCCGGCCTGTCGGGTTGAGGATGGGTCCGTCCCTATATTAACGCGGCAGCACCGGGACCACAGGGGTGCCACCGCGCACGGTTCCACGGTGCACGGTCCCGACATCGCCGGAACCCCTGGCAGTCGCGCAAGTCCGCAGAAAAGGGAACTCATCGGAGCCGGCGGACGTGGTCCGTGCCCGGCGCACCGCCATCAGGAGGATCGCATGTCCCAAATGATCAGCATCAATCCGGCCAGCGGGGAACGTCTCGAGACCCGGACGGCACTGGGTGACGGCGAGGTGGACGCGGCCATCGCAGGGGCGCAGGAGCGCTTTCCCGCGTGGTCGGCGCTGCCCCTCCCGGAACGGACGAGGGCGCTGCGGCGCCTGGCATCGGCCCTGCGCGAACGCTCGGAAACCCTGGCGCGGCTCGCGACCGCCGAGATGGGCAAGCGCATCGCCGAGTCACGTGCGGAGGTCGAGAAGTGCGCGGTCCTCTGCGACTACTATGCCGCGCACGGCCCGGACTTCCTGGTCGACACCATGGTGGCCTCCGACGCCGGGCGCTCGCTGATCGCCTGGCAGCCGCTCGGTGCGGTACTGCTGGTGATGCCGTGGAACTTCCCCTACTGGCAGGCGATGCGCCAGGCGGTTCCGGCGACGCTGGCGGGGAACACGATTCTGCTCAAGCACGCCTCCAATGTGCAGGGCTGCGCGGCCGCGCTGCAGGAAGTCTTCGACGCGGCGGAATTTCCCGGCGGCGTGTTCCGCAATCTCGCGATCGGCTCGGGCGCGGTACAGCGGGTGATCGAGGACCCGCGGGTGCGCGGCGTCAGCCTGACCGGGTCCGAGGGCGCGGGGCGCGCGGTATCCGCAGCGGCCGGGCAGCATCTGAAGAAGACGGTGCTGGAGCTTGGCGGATCGGACGCCTTCATCGTGCTGGCCGATGCCGATCTCGAGCACGTGATCGGGCAGGCGGCCAAGGCCCGCTTCCAGAACAACGGGGAGACCTGCATCGCCGCGAAGCGCTTCATCGTCGAAGAGGCGATCGCCGAGGACTTCGTGTCCGGGCTGAAGGCGAAGCTGGAGGCGATGCGGGTGGGCAACCCGATGGACGAGGAAACCGATCTCGGTCCACTGGCGCGCGAGGATCTGCTGGATGATCTTCATGACCAGGTGAACCGCAGCATCGAGGCGGGCGCGCTCTGCGTCACCGGCGGGCAGCGGCTCGAGCGCCCGGGCACGTTCTACGCCCCGACGCTCCTGGACCATGTCCGGCCCGGGATGGCGGCCTTCGACGAGGAGACCTTCGGGCCGGTCGCGGCCGTGTCCCGCGCGGCCGATGCCGATGACGCGGTGGCGCTCGCCAATGCCTCGCGTTACGGGCTTGGTGGGAGCGTGTGGACTACGGACCGGGCGCGCGGCGAGGCCATCGCGCGGCGGCTGGAGTGCGGTTGCGCCTTCGTCAACGGGATCGTGAAGAGCGACCCGAGGCTGCCGTTCGGCGGCGTGAAGGATTCCGGCTACGGGCGCGAGCTCTCCGCCCTCGGGATCCGCGAGTTCGTGAATGCGAAGACGATTTGGGTGGACTGAGTGAGCCGAGCGTGGGCCGCCAGCAGCAGGCCACCCACTAGCCGCCGGTCATCGACATGAAGCGCACGACCTTCTCCGGCCGCTCCCGGAACTCGTGCCGCTCCGGCTTCAGGGCGATGGCCTCGACGATCGCGGCCTCGAGGTCACTGTCCGAGCAGCCGGCCCGCAGTCGCGGCCGCAGTTCCAGCTTGTGCTCGTTGCCGAGACAGGTGTAGATCGTGCCGTCCACCGAGAGCCGGACACGGTTGCAGGTCTCGCAGAAGTGCTGCGAGATCGGCGTGATGAAGCCGATGTGCAGGTCCGTTCCCGCCACCCGGACGTAGCGGGCCGGGCCGCCGCCCGGCATCATGCCCGGGATCAGATCGAAGCGCTGGGCGAGGCGCTCCTTCACCCGCCGGAGATCCACGAAATGACTGACGGCCTCGCGGCCGGTCTCGCCCATCGGCATGGTCTCGATGAAGCGCAGCGTGAAGCCGTGTTCCAGGCAGAAGTCGACCATGTCCCCGACCTCGTCCTCGTTCACTCCGCCCATCACCACCATGTTGATCTTGATCGGGTGGAACCCGGTCGTCTTCGCGGCCATCAGGCCGGCGAGCACCTTCTCCAGCTTGCCCGCGGTGATGTCCCGGAAGACCTCCGGCTTCAGGGAATCGAGACTCACGTTGATGCGCCGCACGCCGCCTGCGAACAGCGCATCGGCGGATTTCGCCAGACGCGTGGCGTTGGTGGACAGCGAGATATCCTCCACGCCGGGCAGCGCCGAGAGCCGTGCCGCGAGGTCCGGGAGGTTCTGGCGCACAAGCGGCTCGCCGCCGGTCAGGCGGATGCGTCGGGTGCCCAGCCGGGCGAAGGCCGCCATCACGCGCTCGATCTCGTCGAAGCTCAGCCAGTCTTCCGGCTCCTCGAAGTCCCGGAATCCGCGCGGCATGCAGTAGAAGCAGCGCAGGTCGCAGCGGTCGGTGACGGACACCCGCACGTACTCGATGCGGCGGCCGAAGGGATCGACGAGGGCGGTGTCATTCATGCGTCATAGACTAGCCGAAAATGCGGATGGCGCCATTTCCCCGGGCCGGAACGGCGGATAATGCCCCTACCCGCTGTGATTCGCATCGCGTATAGTCGCGAACCGTGCCGGCACCAGCGTCCGGGCGCACGAAGATTTTAAAAGATCAAGACCCATATAGAATCGGAGAAAGAGGATGGCTAAAGTTCTGATTGCACAGGGTGGGGGGCCAACGGCGGTCATCAACCAGTCGATGGTTGGTGCGGTCCTCGAGTCCCGCAAGTTCAACAACGTGGACCTGGTCTACGGCGCGTTTCACGGGGTGCGCGGCATCGTCGACGAGGAGCTCCTGGACCTGACCCAGGAGACCACGCACAACCTGGAGATGGTGGCGAATACGCCTTCTTCGGCGCTCGGGTCCACCCGGGACAAACCCGATCTCAAGTACTGCCAGGAGATCTTCAAGGTCCTCCAGGCACACGAGATCAGCTACTTCTTCTACATCGGCGGCAATGATTCCTCCGACACGGTGCGCATCGTCAGCGATGAGGCGCGCAAGGCCAACTACGCGATGCGCTGCATCCACATCCCGAAGACGATCGACAACGACCTGGTGGTGAACGACCACACGCCGGGGTTTCCGTCGGCCGCGCGCTTCGTGGCCCAGGCCTTCATCGGCGCCAACCTCGACAACTCCGCCCTGCCGGGGATCTACATCGCGGTGGTGATGGGACGCCACGCCGGCTTCCTGACCGCTGCATCGGCGCTGGGCAAGAAGTTCCCGGATGACGGGCCGCACCTGATCTATGTTCCCGAGCGCGTCTTCAACGTCGACAAGTTCCTCGCCGACGTGAAGGCGACGATGGACCGCTACGGCCGTTGCGTGATCGCGGTGAGCGAGGGGATCCATGACGAGGAGGGCGTGCCGATCGCGGTGAAGCTGGCCAAGAACGTCGAGCAGGACGCGCACGGCAACGTGCAGTTGTCCGGTACCGGCGCCCTGGCCGACATGCTCTGCGATGAGATCCGGACCAAGCTCGGCGTGAAGCGGGTGCGCGGCGATACCTTCGGTTACGTGCAGCGCTCCTTCATCGGCTGCGTGTCCGACGTGGATCAGCGCGAGGCGCGGGAAGTGGGCGAGAAGGCGGTGCAGTACGCGATGTGGGGCGACAGCGACGGTTCGGTGGTCATCGACCGCACCGGTTTCTACTCCTCGGACTACCGTCTCGTGCCACTGGAAACCGTCGCCGGCAAGACCAAGGTGATGCCGGACGAGTTCATCGCCGATTCCGGCACGGACGTGACCGACGCCTTCCGCCTGTACCTGCGGCCATTGCTGGGCTCGGGGATGCCGGACGCGTACCGGCTGCGCCAGAACCTGGTGCCCAGGGTGCTGAATCCCTGAGCCGGAGGGGCTCTGCCTACCCGGCCCGCCCCGCTCCCGCTTGCGGGGAGGGGCGGGCGGTGAGGGTGAGACCTAACCCAGCGCCTCGAAGATCCGGTCCCGGATATCGGTCACCGAACCCACGCCCTTGATCCTCACGTAACGGGGCGCACCCGTGTCGCCGGTCTCGGCCCACTTCGAGTAGAACTCGACCAGCGGCTTGGTCTGGCTGTGATAGACCTCGAGGCGCTTGCGCACGGTCTCTTCCTGGTCGTCGTCGCGCTGGATCAGCGGCTCGTCGGTCAGGTCGTCCTTGCCCTCGACCCGCGGCGGGTTGAAGATCACGTGGTAGGTCCGGCCCGAGGCGGGATGCACGCGGCGGCCACTCATGCGCTTGATGATCTCGTCGTCGTCCACGTCGATCTCGACCACGAAGTCGAGCGTGATACCCTCTTCCTTCAGGGCCTCGGCCTGGGGGATGGTGCGCGGGAAGCCGTCGAACAGGAAGCCCTTTGCGCAGTCGGGCTGCTGCAGGCGCTCCTTGATCAGGCCGAGGATGATGTCGTCGGAGACCAGGCCGCCGGCGTCCATCACCTTCTTCGCCTCAATACCGAGCGGGGTGCCTGCCTTTACGGCGGCGCGCAGCATGTCGCCGGTAGAGATCTGCGGGATGCCGTAGCGCTCGCAGACGTACTGGGCCTGCGTCCCCTTGCCGGCACCCGGTGGACCCAAAAGAATCAATCGCATGGCTTCGCTCCTTTAGTGTTTTCAAAGTATGTTGTCTACCCGGGGCCGATCGGCCGCGGGGCGCGCGGCGCTACAGTACAGCTTCTGCAGATACCCGCACAAGGCTTGCAGCCAGGCGGCTTCCCACACTCAGACGGAGGAGACAGGAACGATCATGGAATCCGGCCCACGCGAAATCACCACACCGTTCCGACCGATACCGCTGGACATTCCGGAGGGGATGAAGCCGAACGAGTTCTTCAACAGCACCGAGAATCTTGCGGACCTCGTCAACAATAACGGGCTGCTGGTCAACCCGGAGAACCTGCTGCTCTACCGCAAGGCGCTCGGGCACAGCAACGAGTTCGATGCGTCCATCATCTACAACACCTCGAAGGTGATCCTGGATCCGCTCGGCAGGCCCGTGCGGCGCACGCAGGTGCCCGACCACGTGCGGCAGGTCTGGAACCGGATGAACGGCATCATCATCGAGTACATGCTCGAGCAATACCCCGACCCCGCCGATGCCCTGATCCTGGCCGGCGAGGCCAGTCTGGACGCGACCTGGCCGCTGACCGCGCCGGGCGTGCCCAGCATCCGGATGCTGCACAACCACTTCATGGTCTTCCCGATGGTGGACCTGAAGAAGGCGCCGCTGGCGGACCCGGCCAACCCCAATCTCACCGACGGCGGCCAGCACAGCCTCTTCCAGGCCTACATGCGGGACGTCTACCGCGAGTTCTTCACGCGGGCCCTGGAACTGCGCATCCTGAAGCCGGTCGCCGACGGCGATGCGCAGCTGGGACTGACGGGCTACCCCCAGGGGCTCCCCAGCTGGGAGATCCAGGGCGGAGTGTCGGCGCTGCGCGAGGTGCGCTTCTGGCGGGAGTACGACGAGATCCTGAAGGGCTTCCTGGATTTCTACCGGACCTTCTTCTCACAGGTGTCCACGCGCAATGCGCCGATGCCCGAAGGGGTGCACTTCCCGCGGCACGTGGAGGAGGTGCTGCTGTTCAACAACGACTTCCTGAAGACCGCGAAGAAGGTTCGCGACCACTGCATGCGCGACGCCCGGTATGCCCACGCCATCCGCTGGCAGCCCGCCTTCAAGCAGCTGATCTACCGAAACGACGAGGGCCGGCTGATCGTGACCATCAGCCAGAACTCCATCGGCAATGCGATCACCGAGCTGCTGGGCGTGGTGGTGAACCGGCACCCGGACGCGGAGGCCTACGAGAGACGGGAGCCCGCGCTGGTGGAGAAGCTGCTGGAGGTGCGCCGGCGCCTGATCGAGGCCGACCTGGGCGAAGGCATCGCGACGGCTTACTGGCCGGCGGAGTAGCGTCGGGCATGGCGGCTGGAAGCCGCTTCCACGCCTGACGCTACCGCGCGCGACGGGGGTACCCCCTCAGGAGGCCGACTGGTAGTACAGGTTCTGCGGGTGGTTTGCCTGGGCAAAGAAGAACCAGCGCTCCGCGAGCAGTCCGAAGTACTGGATCAGGGCCGCGGCGATCAGCACGTTGGTCGGGTCGACCGTCATCACCAGGCTCAGCGCCAGGAGCGCCGTCGGGATGCCGAAGGCCGCGATCAGGAAGACCCACTTCACCGTGCGGACGAAGCCGTCCGACTTGTGGTGGAAGAACTCCCGCGTGTTGAAGGACCCGCCCATGAAGCCCTGCGACTTCTGCACGATGCGCGGGTGCTTGATCCCGATCGCGGTCTGCAGCGTCGACTTCGGCTTGATCCTCGCGTTGCGGATCAGTGAGGCGATCCGCGTGCCCAGTCCGAGCAGGGTCAGCACGATCGCGGTCGATGCCAGCACGGGAACCAGCTGTGCTCCGGACCACGCGGCATAGGCGGTGGCGAGGGTAAAGCCGGAGGCGGCACCGAGCAGCGTGTAGTTCACCACGGTCAGAGGCGAGTGCCACTCCTGCAGGAACTTCACGGCCGCGTAGATCATCGCGGTGCTCACGTAGAGCGCGACGGCCAGCAGCGTACCCACCGCGCCCAGGGCCACCGTCGCCAGCACCGGATGGTCGCCGGGCAGCGTGAACAGCGTCGGATTGAAGTTCAGCCAGTGCGCGAGGCCGTACAGAAAGACCACGCCCATGAAGGCCGGCAGCACGATGACCTCGCGCGAGAGCCACGAGGTGCGCCACTTGGTGGCGGTGCGCCAGGCGCGCTCCGGGCGACCGAGGTGGAAGAAGGACGCGAACAGGCCGAGGCCCAGCAGGATCAGCGAGGCCAGGATGCCGAACGCAAAGAAGGTCCCGTTCTGCATCGGCGCCATGCCGAGGAGCCCCAGGGACTCGACGAGGAACAGCGCGATGAACAGGCCCTGACCGGCGCCGATCAGGGTGGTGAGGAAGATCACGGAAAAGGCGGGATGCATGACGAATTCTTCCTCCGTTACCAGCTCGTGACGTCGTCGAGCGAGGGCTCGTCGCGGTCGGGCTTGGGCAGCTTGCTGTCGATCCTGAGCGGGTTGTCGCTGCGCTCGAGTTCATCCTCGCGCACGGTGATGCGTGTCTTGTGCCGCGGCAGGTAGTGGTTGGCGGGCTTCGTGCCCCACTCCGGCATCAGCTGGTATCCGCCGTTTTCGCGGATGGCCGTCGACACCTCGGAGTCGGGATCGTGGACGTCCCCGAACAGGCGTGCGTTGGTCGGGCAGGCGCGCACACAGGCGGGCTTGCGGTCCCACTCGGGGAGCGCCTCGTCGTAGATCCGGTCCACGCAGAGCGTGCACTTCGTCATCACCCTGCGCTTGGCGTCGACCTCGCGTACACCGTAGGGGCATGCCCACGAGCAGTACTTGCAGCCGATGCACTTGTCGTAGTCGACCAGCACGATGCCGTCTTCCTCGCGCTTGTACGACGCCCCGGTGGGGCAGACCGGCACGCAGGGCGGCTCCTCGCAGTGCAGACAGGACTTCGGGAAGTGCACGGTCTCGGTGTTCGGGTATTCCCCGACCTCGAAGGTCTGAACCCGGTTGAAGAAGGTCCCGGTGGGATCCGCGTCGTAGGGACGCAGGTCGACCAGCGGACCGGCCTCGCCGGAGGTGTTCCACTCCTTGCAGCTGGTTACGCAGGCATGGCAGCCGACGCAGACGTTCAGATCGATGACCAAGGCGAGCTGAGTCATTACTTGCCTCCTGTGCCGGCGAAGAAGTTCAGGATCCGGGACCGCTTCGGCTGGCCCGGGAAGGGTTTCACGGTGTCGAACTGCGGCGACGTCACCTCCGGCTCGTCCGCTCCGGCCTTGTAGATGCGCACCCGGACGTCGTACCAGGATGCCTGGCCGGTCACCGGGTCGGAGTTCGAGATGCGTCCCGTGTCACCCGGCAGTTCCTCGGAGATCAGGTGGTTCAGCAGGAATCCCTTGCGTGCCTCGTTGGACTTCGGCGACAGGTTCCAGGCGCCGGCCGCCTTGCCGATCGCGTTCCAGGTCCAGACGGTGCCCGGTTCCACGGCCTCGGAGTACTTGGCCATGCACCGCACCTTGCCCCACTGGCTCTCGACCCAGATCCAGTCGTCGTCTTCGATGCCCGCGTTCCTGGCGGTGATCGGGCTCACGAACAGCACGTTGTGCGTGTGGATCTGCCGCAGCCAGGCGTTCTGGGAGTCCCAGGAGTGGTACATCGCCATCGGTCGCTGCGTGATCGCGGCGAGCGGGTAGGTTTGCTTGTCCGTTGCCTGGCACTCCAGCGGGTCGTAGTGGAACGGCAGCGGGTCGAAATAGGTCGCGACGCGCTCGGCCAGATGCGCGGGCGGGCGCCGTGACGTTCCCTTGCCCTGCGCCGCGGCACGGAACTTCATCAGCACCTCGGAGTAGAGGTGGATCAGGATGGGTTCCGCGTAGCGGGTGATGCGGTTGCGCTGCGACCACTCGAGGTAGCCCTTGTTCCAGTTGCGCATGTACTGGTAGCTCTTGGGCAGCACGTGGTGGTACACGCAGTTGTTCTTCGCGTACATCTCCCACTGGTTGGGGTTGGGCTCGCCGCGCAGGGCCTTCTCGCCGCCCTTGCCGCGCCAGCCGGCAAGGAATCCGATGCCGGAACCCGGCTCGGTCTCGTAGTTCACGACGAAGTCCGGGTAGTCGCGGTACTTGCGCTTGCCCTCGGACGTCGTGAAGGCGGGCAGCTTCAGCCGCGACCCGAGCTCGATCAGCACCTCCTGGAAGGGCTTGCACTCGCCCTTCGGCGGCACCACCGGGATCCGTACCGAATCCGCCGGTCCGTCGAATTCGGAGATCGGGCGGTCGAGCATGGACATCGCGTCGTGCCGCTCGAGGTAGGTGGTGTCCGGCAGCACCAGGTCCGCGAAGGCCGTCATCTCGGACTGGAAGGCGTCGGCCACGACCAGGAACGGGATCTTGTATTCGCCGTTCTCGTCCTTGTCGTTCAGCATCTTCCGGACCTCGACCGTGTTCATGGTCGAGTTCCAGGCCATGTTGGCCATGAAGATCAGCAGGGTGTCGATCTTGTAGGGGTCGCCGCGCCACGCGTTGGTGATCACGTTGTGCATCATGCCGTGCACCGCCAGCGGGTATTCCCATGAGAAGGCCTTGTCGATACGCACCGGGCCGCCCTGCTCGTCGACGAAGAGGTCGTCCGGGTCGGCGGGCCAGCCCAGCACCATGCCGTCCAGCGGCTTGCCGGGCTGCACCCCCTCGGGACCCTTCGGCGTGCGCGCGCAGGGCGGAATCGGGCGCGGGAACGGCGCCTTGTGGCGGAAGCCGCCGGGTCGGTCGATGGTGCCGAGCAGCGACATCAGGATCGCCAGCGCGCGGATGCTGTGGAAGCCGTTGGAGTGGGCGGCGAGGCCGCGCATCGCGTGGAAGGAGACCGGGTTGCCGGTCACGCTCTCGTGCTCCACACCCCAGGAGTCGGTCCACGCGATCGGCAGCTCGATGCGCTGGTCGCGCGCGGTGATGCCCATCTCGTGCGCCAGGCGGCGGATGGTCTCCGTCGGGATGCCGGTGATCCTGGAGGCCCATTCCGGGGTGTATTCCTCCACCCGCTCCTTCAGCAGCTGGAACGCCGGCTTCGCAAGGGTGCCGTCCTCCAGCCGGAATTCTCCGAGCAGGTACGGGTCGGCATCGACGCTGTGGGTGCGCACTGCGCGGTCGGTACGGCGGTCCCACCAGAGCTTGTCCTGGGGATCGTAGCAACCATCGGCCGCCGGGACCTCGTCCCGGAGGAACATGCCGAACTCATCGTTCGCCTCGTCCACGTTCACCAGCTGGCCGCCGTTGCTGTAGCGCACCAGGAAGTCGCGGTCGTACAGGCCCTTGGTGATGATCTCGTGGATCAGCGCCAGCAGCAGGGCGCTGTCGGTGCCCGGGCGGATCGGCACCCATTCGTCGGCGATCGCGGAGTAGCCGGTGCGCACCGGGTTGATGGAGATGAAGCGGCCGCCCTCGCGCTTGAATTTCGAGATCGCGATCTTCAGCGGGTTCGAGTGGTGGTCCTCGGCGGTGCCGATCATCACGAAGAGCTTGGAGCGCTCGAGATCGGGGCCGCCGAATTCCCAGAAGGAACCGCCGATGGTGTAGATCATCCCCGCGGCCATGTTCACCGAGCAGAAGCCGCCGTGGGCCGCGTAGTTCGGTGTGCCGAACTGCTTCGCGAACAGTCCGGTCAGCGCCTGCATCTGGTCGCGGCCGGTGAACAGCGCAAACTTCTTCGGGTCGGTCTCGCGCAGGTGCGCCAGGCGTTCCTCCAGCATGGAGAAGGCCTCGTCCCAGGAGATGGGCTCGAACTCGCCGGCACCGCGTTCGGCACCCTGCTTGCGCCGCAGCGGTTTGGTGAGCCGCGCCGGCGAGTACTGCTTCATGATGCCCGAGGAGCCCTTTGCACAGATCACGCCCTTGTTGATCGGATGGTCGGGGTTGCCGTCGATGTACCGGACCTCGCCATCACGGACATGCACGCGGATGCCGCAGCGGCAGGCACACATGTAACAAGTGGTATTTTTGACTTCCTGTGTGGGGGTCTGTGTCATCATGAATACCGCCTTGATTAATAAGTAAATTACGATATACTCCGGCCAGTATGCAGCCAGCGCGCCGGTCCGACAAGGCAAAATTTTTTATCCATCCATAAGTACCCAAGGAATCCCGACATGGCCGAGCCCACCCCCCAGTTCAGCGAAGACGAGCGGCATCACGTCGTCCGCGCCCTGCGGCGTGGGGCCGGATGCTCGCCTGCCGGCCCGTCCCGCGTGGTTTCGACGGATGGCGACAGGCAGGTTGGGGCATGAAGGTCTGCATCGTTTCAGACAGCCACGACCGCGGCCCGATGCTGGCGCGTGCCATCGAGGCGGGCGCCGCCGAGGGTGCCGAGGCGGTGATCCACTGCGGCGATCTGATCGGCGGAAACACCCTGAGGGCCTCGCTGAAGCTCGGCCTGCCGATCCACGCGGTACACGGCAACAACCTCGGGGACCCGGTGGCGATCTCGCGCATTGCGCACCAGTCGAACGGACTGCTGACCTACTACGGGCACGACGGGATCATCACCCTGGGCGGCCGGCGCATCTTCGTGACCCACTACCCGCACTATGCCCACGCGATGGCGTGCACCGGCGACTACGATCTGGTCTGCTGCGGCCACAGTCACGAGCCCGAGGTGCGGCAGCAGCCGCATGTGAAGAACGGCTCTGCCTGGGTCGTGAATCCCGGTACAGTGGCTGGCCTGGGCGCTCCCGAGGCCACCTGGGCGCTGGGCGATCTTGCCACGATGAGCTTCGAGATCCGGCTGACGCCCGAGATGGAGCAGACCGGGGTCTGAGGTGGGCCGCGGGCCGGTAGACCCGGCGTCGACACGCGGCGCCCGGCGCGCCGACGGGCCGTCCAGAAACGCGTGCACCCGCCGGTGCTGGACGGCCGCGCGATCGGGGCCTAAATTGGGGAGTACGCCGGAGATAACAAAAAGGAGTCGAGATGAGGAGTGAGAGCACGCACAAGCCCCTGTCGTCGCGCAAGGCCCTGCCGGGGGCGCGCCTGCAGCAGCCCACCGAGGCGCCACCACTGGTCACCGTCAAGTCCTCGGCGCTGTGCGTGATGACCGATTTCCGCAAGGTGCCGGTCGCGACCATCGGGCCGACGGCGACACTGACCGAGGCGACCCAGGCGATGATCAAGCGGGGGGTTCGCCTGCTGCTGGTGGTCGATGACCAGGAGAACGTGATCGGCCTGATTACCGCCCGCGACACCCAGGGGGAGCGGCCGATACAGATGATCCACGAGCACGGCGGGCGCTACGACGACCTGCAGGTGCGCGACCTGATGGCGCCGGTGGACACCATCGACCTGCTGGAGATGTCCAGGGTGATGCGCGCCGAGGTCGGCGACATCGTCGCAACCCTGAAGAACTGGGGTCGCCAGCACGCGCTGGTCGGCGAGATGGATCCGGCCACCGGAGCGCACCGCATCCGCGGCATGTTCTCGGCGACGCAGATCGGCCGCCAGCTCGGTCTGCAGGTGCAGACCTTCGATGTCGCCCGGACCTTCGCCGACATCCAGTCCGCGTTGTCCAAGGCCTACTGACCTGTTGGTCCCCCTCCCCCGCGAGCGGGAGAGGGGGATTTTCAACGCCCGTTATTTCGGGTTGATGCTCCGGTAGTAGTCCATCAGGATCTCGGCAACCTCGATGCGGGAAAACTCGGGCGGGGGCGGTTCGCCGCGGCCCAGCATCTCCCGTACCTTCGTGCCGGAGAGCAGCACGAAGTCCTCCTTCGTGTGGTCGGGTACATCCCGCATCATCACGACACGGTTCAGTTTCTTCGAGTAGGCCGTGTGGTCCGCCCGGAAGATCTCGATCTCCAGCGCGTCCGGGGGCACTTCGGTGTCGAAGATGGTCTGGGCGTCAAAGGCCCCGTAGTAGTCGCCAACCCCGGCGTGATCGCGGCCGATGATGAAGTGGGTCGCCCCCATGTTCTGGCGGAACAGCGCGTGGAGGACGGCCTCGCGGGGGCCGGCATACAGCATGTCGAAGCCATAGCCGGTGATCATCACGGTGTTCGGAGGGAAGTAGATCTCGGCCATCTTGCGAATCGCGGCGTCACGAACCGGCGCCGGGATGTCGCCGGGCTTGAGTTTGCCGAGCAGCATGTGGATCACCACGCCGTCCGCCTCGAGCTGATCCAGCGCCATGCGGCACAGCTCCTCGTGGGCGCGGTGCATCGGATTGCGGGTCTGGAAGGCGACCACCTTGTTCCACCCGCGCTCGGTGATCTCGTTGCGGATCTCGACGGCGGTCCGGAAGGTATCGGGGAAGTCATCCTGAAAGTAGGAGAAGTGCAGGACCTGAATCGGTCCCGAGACGCAGACGCGGCCGACGCTGTTGAAGGCCGCCACACCGGGATGCTCGGGGTCGGTGGTGCGATAGACCTGCTGGGTCATGAACTCCATTTGTTCGGGGGTGAATTCCTCGATCGCCTCCACGTCCTGGATGGCGAGGACCGGATTGCCCTCCATGTTGGGGTCGCGCAGGGCGATCCGGCTGGCGCCCTTGATCGCGTCGGCGCTTTCCAGCAGGTTGACCACCGGGACCGGGAAGAAGAGTCCCTTGCTGGTGCGCATCTCCTTTGCGCAGCCCATTGCGTCGGCGACGTTCATGAAACCGGTGAGGGGCGTGAAGTAGCCGCCACCCATCATCACGGCGTTGCCGGCAGCTGCAGAGCTGATCAGCACGGAGGGGAGGGTCTCGGCCTCCTGCATCAGGGCGTGGTGTTTTTCGGTATCGTAGACAAAGAGGGGCTTAAGGGTATCCGCACCGTGTGGTTTGATCATGGACTCTATCTCCTGCCGGATATTGATGTTGATATTGGCTGTGTCGGCGGCATCGCCGCCGCGTTTGTCGTGGCCGGGTCGTCCTCGACCGGGCGGGTTTCAAAGGCACAGGCGGCGGTAACGTAGCACAAGATGCGCCAAAACGGGCCGGGGATTTCAACCGGCAAGCACTGATGAACTGCGACCGCGGCGGGTGTGTTCGCCAGCCGTGCATGCAACAATCCCGTGATCATCGAAGCCCCGCCTGGGGTCAGGCGGGTGCGCTCTTCAGAAGAGAGGAGGGGTATGCAGCCGTTCGACCCGTTCGACGATCTGGCCGGGGACAGTCCCCGGTCCCACGGTGACAGTTCCGCACGCGGGCTCGGGATCGGCCTGCGCTGGCACAGCCTGGAGGCCGCCCACCTGGACAGCCGGGTCGTGTCCTGCCCGGCCCCCGAGGCGCTCCCGCCGGCCCTGCGCGGCCTGTTCGATCGCGACGGTGCGGGGGCGCTGACCCGGGCGTTCGAACCCGGTGAGCTCCTCCCGGACTGGCAGAACGCCCGGATGGTGACGGTTCCCGGCGGCTTCTTCCGGCGCACGCAGGGGCGGAGTCAGGTGGAACCGCGCGTCGGCCGCTTCTACCCGGGCCTCTTCCTCAAGGGCGCCCCGGGCCTGCCGCCGGAGGCGCCCACCGCGTTCCGGGTGACCGCGATTGCCGACGATGGCGAGATCACGGTGGACTTCAACCATCCCCTGGCCGGTCTCCCGGTGGCTCTGGAGCTGCGGTTGCTGGATCTCGCGCCGCCCGTCGAGGCGCCGGCGAACGTGGGCCGGGCGGCCGTGACAAACGGCCCCGGCATGCAGGCGCGCTGGCGCGGCCAGCCGACGGATTTCCAGGCCGGGGACCCCTTCGCCCGTGCCGATGCGGGGCCGGATGCCGACTTTTACGCGACGCCGAGGCTGGTGCAGCACATCGACGATACCGCGCGTGCCCGGATCGCCCGCCTCTACAGCGCGCTGCTGCCCGAGACGGGCGACGTGCTGGACCTGATGAGCAGCTGGACCTCTCATCTCGGGCCGGGTGCGTCCGCGTTGCGGGTGGCGGGCCTGGGGATGAACGCGGAGGAGCTGGACGCCAACCCGAACCTGCGGGAACGCGTGGTGCACGACCTGAACGTGGAGCCGCGCCTGCCGTGGTCCGACGGCCACTTCGACGCGGTGATCTGTACCGTCTCGGTCGAATATCTGGTCCGGCCGGTCGAGGTCTTCCGCGAGGTACGGCGCGTCCTGCGACCCGGTGGCCGTTTCGTGATCACGTTCTCGAACCGCTGGTTTCCGCCGAAGGCGATCGCGCTGTGGGCGGAATTGCACGAGTTCGAGCGCGTGGGGCTGGTGCTGGAGTTCTTTCTCGAGGCCGGAGGCTTCGGGGCCCTGAATACCGGGTCCCTGCGCGGCCTGCCGCGGCCTCCGGAAGATCCGTATGCCGACCGCCTCGCGACCTCGGACCCCGTCTACGCGATCTGGGGCCAGGCGATGTAATGGCGTGCCGGAGCGTGCCCCCCGCTGCCGGGGCCTCAGGTGCCTCTGGGGGCTGGCTTGCGCGGGGGACGTCGCCGCCCGCGTCCGCCGCCGGACGGACGTTCTCCGCCCCCCGGCCCTCGGGGGCGATCGCCGGGCTTGCGCCGCGCGCGCGGGGGCGGGCGCTTCAGGTCCCCGGGCAGGTCCTCGGGGTAGAGCATGTCGGTCGGAATGCGCTGCCCGAGGTAGGTCTCGATGTCGGGCAGGTAGAAGGCGGAATCCTCGCAGCCGAAGCTGATCGCGTCGCCCTCGGCCCCGACGCGGCCCGTACGGCCGATACGGTGCACGTAGTCCTCGCCCGACTGCGGCAGATCGAAGTTGAAGATATGGGTCACGTCGGGGATGTGCAGGCCACGCGCCGCCACGTCGGTCGCCACCAGGTAGGTGTACTGGCCGTCGGCAAACTGGGCCAGCAGCCGCGTGCGCTTTTGCTGCGGCACATCGCCCGAGAGCAGGGCGGCCTTCATGCCATTCGCATTCAGCCAGTCGCAGACGCGCTCGGCCCAGTGCTTGGTGTTCACGAACACGATCGCGCGCTCCGGCTGGATCTTGCGCGCGAGTCCGATCAGCAGCGGGATCTTCTGGTCGTTCGCCGGGTAGTAGATGACCTGGCGGATGTTGTCCGCGGTGACCGTCTCGGCCTCTGCCTGGACCTTTTCCGGGTTGTCCATGTGCTCGTAGGCCAGCTCCATCACCCGCCAGGACAGGGTGGCCGAGAACAGCATCGACTGGCGCTGCGCCGGCGGGGCACAACGGCGCAGCAGGAAGCGGATGTCCTTGATGAAGCCGAGGTCGAACATGCGGTCGGCCTCGTCGAGGACCACCACCTCGACCCGCTTCAGGCCGAACACGTGCTGCTTGTGATAATCGATGATGCGGCCCGGGGTGCCGATCAGCACGTCGGCCCCCGCCTGGAGCTGCTCGCGCTGCTGTTCGTAGCCGGTGCCGCCGTAGGCCAGCGCGAACTTCAGGCCGGTGTGACGGCCGAGCAGCAGTGCATCCTTGTGGATCTGGATCGCCAGTTCGCGGGTCGGTGCCAGGACCATCATCCGCACGTCGGTCGGGCGCCGGTCTTCGGCCGGCGGGTTGCGCAGCAGACGGTTGAAGGCCGCCAGCAGGAAGGCCGCGGTCTTGCCGGTGCCGGTCTGCGCCTGTCCGGCGACATCGCGCCCGGTGAGCGCGATCGGCAGCGTCAGGGCCTGGATCGGGGTGCAGAACTCGAATCCCGCGTCACGGATACCCTGCAGCACCGGCTCGGGAAGGTCGAAATCTTCGAAGCGTATGCCGGAGTTGTCGGCCTCGGTCATGGGACTCCCATGGGCGGAAACGCCCGGTCAACTTGAATTCACCCGCGAAATTGACCGATAGTAGCAGGTGACGGAGGGCACGCTTCCCGCGCCCCGCAGCCAATCGACGAGGAACCGGTGTGAGCGAAAATATTCATTATACCTCGGATGCCAGTTTCGAGGACGATGTCCTGAAGTCCGACCGGCCGGTGCTGGTGGACTACTGGGCAGAATGGTGCGGTCCCTGCAAGATGATCGCCCCGATTCTCGACGAGATCGCTGAAGAATACGACGGCAAACTGAGGGTTGCCAAACTGAACATCGACGAGAACCCGGCAACGCCGCCGAAGTACGGCATCCGGGGAATCCCGACCCTGATGCTGTTCAAGGACGGGGACGTCGAGGCCACCAAGGTCGGTGCCCTGAGCAAGTCCCAGCTCACCGCCTTCCTCGACCAGCATCTCTGACCGCGAGCATCCCTGACCGTGCCCCGGGCGCGTCCCGCCGTCAGGCGGTGACCCCCGCGGTCTAACCCGCCGCGGCTTCTACACTTGCCTGAAGTCACGGCGTCGCCTATAGTCCCCGGAAGCGCCCGCTCTCAGGCGCTTCCCACCTCCTCCCCAGATGCCCCGGTCACCGTTCCGGTCGCGTGGCGATCCCGCCTCCAATCACGTTTGAACAGCACCCGATGAATCTCACCGAACTGAAGCAGAAGACCGCTGCCGACCTCGTTTCATTTGCCGAGGCCCAGGGCATCGAAAACATGTCCCGGGCCCGCAAGCAGGACATCATCTTTGCGCTGCTGAAGGCGCACGCAAAGAACGGCGAACCCATCTACGGCGACGGCGTTCTGGAGATCCTCTCCGACGGCTTCGGTTTCCTGCGCGCCGCCGACAGCTCCTACCAGGCGGGCCCGGACGACGTCTACGTCTCGCCCAGCCAGATCCGGCGCTTCGGGCTGCGCACCGGCGACACCATCTCCGGGAAGATCCGGCCCCCCAAGGACAACGAACGCTATTTCGCGCTGCTCAAGGTCTCGCAGATCAACTTCGAGCCGCCCGAGAACGCGCGGCACAAGGTGCTGTTCGAGAACCTCACGCCGCTGCATCCGAACTCCCGCATGCGCATGGAGCGCGGCAACGGCTCCACCGAGGACATCACCGCGCGCGTGATCGACATGGTGGCGCCGTTCGGGAAGGGTCAGCGCGGACTGATCGTCTCGCCGCCGAAGGCCGGCAAGACGCTGATGCTCCAGAACATCGCCCAGAGCATCGCGACCAACCACCCCGACTGCTACCTGATCGTGCTGCTGATCGACGAGCGCCCCGAGGAGGTCACGGAGATGACCCGGATGGTGCAGGGCGAGGTGGTGTCCAGCACCTTCGACGAGCCCGCCACGCGGCACGTGCAGGTCGCCGAGATGGTCATCGAGAAGGCCAAGCGCCTGGTGGAACACAAGCGCGACGTGGTGATCCTACTCGACTCCATCACCCGTCTGGCACGCGCCTACAACACGGTGGTGCCGAGTTCCGGCAAGGTGCTGACCGGGGGTGTGGACGCCAACGCGCTGCATCGCCCGAAGCGGTTCTTCGGCGCGGCGCGCAACATCGAGGAGGGCGGCAGCCTGTCCATCCTCGCGACCGCGCTGGTGGACACCGGGTCCAAGATGGACGAGGTGATCTACGAGGAGTTCAAGGGCACCGGCAACATGGAGATCCACCTGGATCGCCGCATCGCCGAGAAGCGGGTCTACCCCGCGATCAACGTGAACCGCTCCGGTACCCGCCGCGAGGAATTGCTCACCGAGCCCGACGAACTGCAGAAGCTGTGGATCCTGCGCAAGTTCCTGCACGGCATGGATGATCTCGAGGCGATGGAATTCCTGCTCGGGCGCATGCAGTCCTCGAAGACCAACGCCGACTTCTTCGACATGATGCGCCGCGCCTGACGCGGACCTCAGGCGCCTTCCAGCACCTCGAACCGGTTGATCCGGTCGAGGCGCAGGATGCGCCGCCGGCCCAGGGCATCGACAAGGATCAGGTACTCGGCCTGCCGCCGGGTCCTGAGATCGACCGGACGGACCACCTCGATGTGGGTGATGCCCCGCCCGATCCAGCGCAGGTGCAATGCACGCCCTTGCAGGATCGCGAGCTCCAGCCGGGAATACTGCGCGCAGTCCATCGGCGAGTAGGTCGGAACCGGGCTCATTCGCCCTCCCGCCATACCGCGATCTCCGGCTCCTCGCCTTCCCCGGCGTCGACGCGGCGGAAGACGATCGGCGCACAGCAGACGCCGCAGTCCTCGACCCATTCCCGTTCCCCGCTGACCATGTCGACACTGGTCTCGCCTGGGGCCCCGCACCAGGGGCATGGGTAGCTCACGAATTCAATTGGCTGGGTCATTGTCTTCCAGAAACATTTCCAGCAGGTCGTTGAGAAAACGCAGGCCCTGTTCCGTGGGCCGCAGCACCTCCGGATCGGGGTCGAGCAGGCCGCGTTCCCGGGCCTGGCGCAGCAGCGGCTCGATGGTATCCAGCGCGAGCCCGGTGCGCTCCGCAAACAGCGATGCGGGCACGCCCGCGGTCAGGCGCAACGCGTTCAGCATGAACTCGAAGGGGAGCGAGCGTGGCGTGACGGGAGTGCCGGATACGGCCCGCGGCTCGCGCAGATAGGCCTGCGGCTGCCGTGGCTTGAGCCATCGCGTCACGCTGCCGGTGGCGGGATCGGTGAGCTTGCCATGGGCTCCCGCCCCGATGCCGAGGTAGTCCCCGAACTCCCAGTAGTTTCGGTTGTGCCGGCATTCATTCCCCGCCAACGCGTAGGCCGAGACCTCATAACGAGTATAGCCCGAGCGCTGCAGCAGGGCCTGCCCGCGTTCGAAGAGGTCGTCGATGCTGTCCTCCGGGGGCAGCCTCGGGGGACGCGCCGCGAAGAGCGTGTTCGGCTCCAGCGTCAGCTGGTACCAGGAGATGTGCCCGGGCGCGAAGTCGAGGGCGGTGCGCAGGTCATCCAGGCCCTGCTGCACCGTCTGCCCCGGCAGGCCGAACATCAGGTCCAGGTTCATGCGTTCGAATCCCGCACGCTGCGCCTGCTCGATCGCGGCCCGGGCATCGGCACCGTCGTGGATCCGGCCGAGCCGCTCGAGCAGCACCGGATCGAAGCTCTGTATGCCCAGCGACAGGCGATTGATGCCCGCCTCGCGGTAGCCGCGGAAGTGGCCCCGCTCCGCGGTCCCGGGATTGGCCTCCAGCGTGACCTCGAGATCCGGCCGCCAGGGCAGCAGCGCGCGCAGCCCCGACAGCAGCTCGTCGACGGACTCGGCCGAGAACAGGCTGGGGGTGCCGCCGCCGATGAATACGCTCTCCAGCCGGCGGCCCCAGACCCGGGGCAGCTGGGCCTCCAGATCCTGCAGCAGCGCCGCCACGTAGCTGCGTTCCGGCAGTTCGCCGCGCTGCTCGTGGGAGTTGAAGTCGCAGTAGGGGCACTTCCGCAGGCACCAGGGCAGGTGGATGTACAGCGCCAGCGGCGGGACCCGGTCCGCCCCCGGTCCGCTCTGCGAAGCGCGCATGGCCGTCACCGTCACTGCGTCAGACCGGCTCCAGCCGCCGGGCCAGTCGCTCCACCATCGCCCGCACGGCCTGACCCCGGTGGCTGAGCCGGTTCTTCTCGGCCTCGGGGAGCTCGGCGGAGGTGCAGCCGTGCCCGGGCAGGTAGAACACCGGGTCGTAGCCGAAGCCGCGGGTGCCGGTCACGGCCTCGGCGACCCGGCCCTCCCAGCTGCCCTCGGTGATGACCGGCGACGGGTCGTCTGCGTGCTCCAGGAAGACCATCACGCAGCGAAAGCGGGCGCCGCGCGCCTCCGGTGGCACGCCCTGCATGGCCGCGAGCAGCTTCTCGTTGTTCTTGCGGTCGTCGCCCTCGGGCCCGGAATAGCGGGCGGAGTAGATGCCCGGTTGCCCGCGGAGAAAATCGACCTCGATGCCCGAGTCATCGGCGAGCGCCGGCATTCCGGTGTGCCGGGCCGCGTTGCGCGCCTTCAGGATCGCGTTCTCCACGAAGGTCAGGCCGGTCTCCTCGCATTCCTCGACCTGCCACAGGGACTGCGGCACCACCTCGGCGCCCATCGGCCGCAGGAGGTCGGTGAGTTCCCGGATCTTTCCGGCATTGCCGGAGGCGAGCACGATGCGTTTCATGGTCGTTCCGTACGTTGGCGTGAACATTCAGCCACGGACCGACACGGAAATACACGGATAAAAGAGACGTGACTGACCATTCAGTATATTTCTGCCACTCAGTATATTTCCGGTTGGGTCCGTGTGCTTCCGTGTGCTTCCGTGGCCCGGGTTCATCCGTCGGGTGCCCCTGCCCGCGGGCATCAGGGCTGGCGGTGGCTTCCCTTGGTTGTTCAGTCTGCGAGCGCTTCCCGCTGCTGCAGGATGATCTCGCGGATGCCCTTTTCTCCGAGTTCGAGCATCGCGTCGAGTTCGTCGCGGCGGAAGGCGTGGCCCTCGGCGGTGCCCTGGATCTCGATCACGCCGCCGGCCTCGTTCATCACCAGGTTCATGTCGGTCTCGGCCTGGGAGTCCTCGGCGTAGTCGAGGTCGAGTACCGGGAGGCCCTGAAAGATCCCCACCGAGACGGCCGCAAGCTGGCCGTGCAGCGGGTTCCGCTTCAGCACGCCGGTCTTCAGGCACCGGGTCACTGCGTCGCAGAGCGCGACATACCCGCCACTGATGGCAGCCGTCCGGGTCCCGCCGTCGGCCTGGAGCACGTCGCAGTCGACGATGATCTGCCGCTCGCCCATGGCCTCGAGATCGACCACCGCGCGCAGGGCCCTGCCGACCAGCCGCTGGATCTCGAGGGTGCGCCCCCCCTGCTTGCCGCGCGCGGATTCGCGCACCATGCGGTCGTGGGTGGCACGGGGCAGCATCGCGTACTCCGCGGTGACCCAGCCGCGCCCCTTGCCCTTGAGGAAAGGCGGGACGCGCGTCTCGACCGTTGCGGTGCAGAGCACCCGGGTGTCGCCGAATTCCACGAGGACGGAACCCTCGGCGTGGCGGGTGAAGTGGCGCGTGAAGCGCACCGGGCGCATCTGGTCCGGCTGGCGGCCGCTGGGTCGCATGGAATGCCCTCGAGGCTGAAATGAGCGGCGCAGTATACGGGAGCCGGCCAGCGCACGCGTCTACAATGGGGGCGCAGGCGACACACGAGAGCCCAAGGATACCCCGATGACAGCCAGCATGACCGGATTTGCCCGCTACGCCACCGAGGCCGATGGCCATTCCCTGGTGTGGGAGATCAAGAGCGTGAACCATCGGCACCTGGATCTGCGGATCCAGATGCCGGACAGCCTCAGGGCGCTCGAGACCGATGCGCGCACGCTTCTGCAGCAGTTGCTTGGGCGGGGCAGGGTGGAGGCGGTGCTGCGGCTGGAGACCGATCCGGCGGTCGACGAGATCCGCTTCGACGATGCGCGTGCCACGGTCCTGATCAGGACCCTGCGCAAGATCGACCAGATGATGGTGAACGGGGCCCGGGTATCGGCGCTGGACGTGCTGACCTGGCCCGGCATCATGCAGCGCGATGAGCTGATCGATACCGAGGCCCTGCGCGAGCCGGTTCTCGAGGGTCTGAAGACCACCGTCGGCGAGTTGCGCGCGATGCGGCTGGCGGAAGGCGCAACGCTGCGGCAGGCACTGGAGACGCGCCTGGAGACCTTTGCCGAACTCGTGCGGCAATTGCGGGGGCGCCGTGCCGAGGTGGTGGACGGGCAGCGGGAGCGCCTGCGCAGCCGCATCGCCGAACTGGGTCTCAGCCTCGATGACCAGCGCCTCGAGCAGGAGGTTGCGCTGCTGGCCCAGCGGCTCGATGTGGACGAGGAACTGGATCGGCTGGACGGCCACATCGCCGCGATGCGGGACACTTTCACGCGCGATGAACCGGTGGGCCGGCGCCTGGACTTCCTGATGCAGGAGTTCAACCGGGAGGCGAACACCCTCGGTTCCAAGTCGCACGACCTGGAGACCACCCGCGTCGTGCTGGAAATGAAGGTCCTGACCGAGCAGATGCGCGAGCAGATCCAGAACATCGAGTGACCCGCCGGAATCCGCCAGAATCCGCCAGAATCCATCAGGGCCGCGATGACGCACCCGCCGGATGCTTGAAAACACCTCCGCAATCCCCAGATATCTGGCAGAGGTCAACAGACACGATACTGGAGGTGACGACATGACCCTGATGCGTTACGAACCCTGGAGCCTGCTCAACCAGCTTTCCCGCGAGATCGAGCGTCTGCACGAGTCCGGTGACCGCGAGGAACCCGCGATCACGGCCGACTGGAGCCCCGCCGTCGACATCCGCGAGGAGACCGATGGCTATGTGCTGCACGCCGATCTTCCGGGTGTGGACCCGAAGGATATCGAGGTGCACATGGAGAACGGCGTGCTCACCATCCGTGGCGAGCGCAGGCACGAGAGCCAGGAGGAGCGGGAAGGCTACAAGCGGGTGGAACGGGTGCGCGGCAGCTTCTTCCGGCGCTTCGCGTTGCCGGATACCGCGGACTCCGACAATATCTCCGCCCGTTGCCAGAACGGCGTGCTCGAGGTCAGGATTCCGAAGCAGGCGAAGGTGCAGCCGCGTCGGATCGCCGTCGAGGGCTGAGCGGGCCACGGCACCGCATCCGTTCTGAGCGGCGCATCGCCCGGATGACCGGGCGGTGCGCCGTGCGTATGGTGCCCTGAGGGTGCCGTATACGCGGTGATGTTTGGTCGAACGCAGCAGGCTGACGGGACCGTCTATGGAATTCAAGGACTACTACAGGATTCTGGGCGTGTCGCGCTCGGCCAGTCAGGACGACATCAAGAAGGCCTACCGGCGCCTGGCGCGCAAGTATCACCCCGACGTCAGTGCCCAATCCGACGCCGAGACCCGCTTCAAGGAAATCAACGAGGCACACGAGGTGCTCGGCAATCCGGAGCGCCGCAGCGCCTATGATCGCCTCGGAGCGAACTGGCGGGCCGGGCAGGAGTTCCGGCCCCCGCCGGGCTGGGCCGGCCGTGGCGCCCCCGGGGGCGGTGGCCAGGGCTTCGACGGCTTCTCGGACTTCTTCGATTCGCTCTTCGGTGGGCGTGCGGGAGGGCGCCGCCGCGGCGCGGGCGTCCGGATGCGCGGGGCGGATCGCACCGGCGTTGCGGAGATCACCCTGGACCAGGCCCTGCACGGGACCGAGGTCACGGTGAATGGCGCCTCCGGTGGGTCCCGCCGCGTCCGGATTCCGCCGGGCGCCCACAATGGCACGCGCCTGCGTGTGCGGGGCCAGGGCGAACCCGGCGCGGGCTCGGGCACGCCCGGCGACCTGCTGCTGGAGATCCGCGTCCGTCCCGACCAGCGCTACCGCCTGGAGGGCAGGGACCTGCACCGGGACCTGCCGATCACGCCCTGGGAGGCTGCGCTCGGGTCCGCCATCGATGCGCCGACCCCCCAGGGCATGGTGCGTCTCCGGATCCCGCCGGGGACTCAGTCGGGCAGGGTGATGCGGCTGAAGGGTCGCGGTCTTCCCGGCAAGACGCCGGGCGACCTCTACCTCCGCCTGATGATCGAGGTCCCGTCCGCGGAGGAGGCGGGCCAGTGGTACGAGGAGATGGCGAAGACCTCCGGCTTCCGCCCGCGGTCGCGCCTGCGTCCCTGAGGGCGCAGCCGGCTCGCGATGCCCGCGCGACCTTTGCGCCGGGACCCCTCAGCGACCGGGCGTGTTCTCCTCCACCCAGCGTTCGGTGCCGTCTGCCAGCCGCTCGCGCTTCCAGAAGGGGGCCTCGTGCTTGAGGCGTTCGAGGATCTCGGAGCAGGCGTCGCGCGCGGCGACGCGGTGGGCGGACCAGACCGCGACCAGCACCAGGGTCTCGGATGGCTCGACCGCGCCCACGCGGTGTGCGACCTCGCAGGTGATCGAGGGCCAGCGGGCCTCCGCCTCCGCGACGATGCGTTCCAGCTCGCGTTCGGTCATGCCCGGGTAGTGTTCGAGGAACAGCGCGCGGACGTCCTCGTCCTCGTTGAAGTCGCGCATGCGCCCGGCAAACACGCTGCAGGCGCCGAGCCTCTCCAGCGGGAGCCGGCGTTCCCGCTCCTGCACCAGGGCCCAGGGATCGAAGGGCTGGTCGAACAGCCGGACCGCCACGGAGCCTAGCCCCCGGTCACCGGCGGGAAGAAGGCGACCTCGTCGCCGTCGGTGACCGGGGTGTCCAGGCGCGCGTGGGCCTGGTTGACCGCCACCATCAGGCGGACGGGGGGGTCGCCGTGCAGGTGGCGCCAGAGATCGCCCACGGTCTGCACTTCCCCGATGGCCGCGACCTCGTCGCGCTCGCGCCCGACATCCTCGCGCAGGCGTGCAAAATACTGGACGGTGATCGTCACCTTGTCGGCCCCTACACATCATCAAGTCTGTCGCGCATTATACGGTCATGAACGATCTCACACATTTTGACGCCTCCGGAAAGGCCCATATGGTGGACGTCGGCGCAAAGCCGGTCAGCCATCGCGTCGCGGTGGCCGAGGGCCGCATCCGCATGCACCCGGACACCGCAGCCCGCATCCGTGCCGGCGACCACCGCAAGGGGGACGTGCTGGGCGTGGCCCGGGTCGCCGGCATCATGGGGGCCAAGCGGACCGGAGACCTCATTCCGCTCTGTCACCCGATCGGACTCACGCGCGTCGCGCTGGAACTGGAAACGGGAGAGGATCACGTGCGCGCCCGGGCCACCTGCGAGGTGCAGGGTCAGACCGGGGTGGAGATGGAGGCGCTCACCGCGGTGAGCGTGGCGTTGCTGACGGTCTATGACATGTGCAAGGCGGTGGACCGCGGGATGCGCCTCGAGGACGTCCGGCTCCTCGAGAAGCACGGCGGACGCAGCGGCAGCTGGACCGCGGAAACCGAAACAACGGGAGAATCGCAATGAAATGGATCGGGCGTTTGCTGGGCCTGCTCGGCGTACTGCTGGTGCTCGTGGTGATCGTTGCCGTCTATCTGGTGGTGACCTTCGACCCCAATGACTACAAGGACCGGATCGAGGCAGAGGTCGCCGATGCCACCGGTCGCGAGCTGACCCTGGCCGGCAGCATCGAGCTCACGCTGTTTCCCTCGCTCGGTCTGCGGCTCGAGGATGCACGCCTGGCGAATGCGGAGGGATTCGGGGAGGAACCGTTCGCCGAACTGCGGGTGATCGACCTCGCGGTGGCCGTGATGCCGCTGCTGCGCCGCGAACTCGAGGTGCAGCGCATCGAGGCCGACGGGGTCACCCTGCGGCTGGCCCGGGACACGGACGGCCGCAGCAACTGGGATGACCTGCTGGAGCGGGCGGAGGCCGCGGGCACGGAGGAGCCGGACAGCGCGCCGGGCAATTCCGGACCGGAGGGGGCGCCGGGCACCGCGCTGCAGCAACTGCAGATCGCGGGTCTGGAGGTGACTGGCCTGAGGGTCGAATGGGACGACCGGCAGGCCGATACGCGCGTGCTCCTGGATCCGGTCAACCTGCAGCTGCGGGATTTCCGTCCCGGGATCGAGGCCCCGCTTGACCTGGATGCGTCGGTGCGGATCGAGGAAGCGGACGAGGCGCCGGTCGAGGCGGACCTGCGTCTGGATGCGCGGCTGAATCTGGACCTGGCGGCAGAGCGCTACACGCTGAGCGCGGTCCGGTCCGACATGGATCTGCGCCACCCGGCGCTGGAGCAGGAGGTGAGTTTCCGGCTCGAGACCGACCTCGTGCTCGACATGGCAGACGCCGTCGCCCGCGTCGAGGGCCTCTCCGCCCATCTCTCCGACCTGCATCTGACCGGTCGTCTGGAGGTCAGCGGCCTGGACGAAGACACGCCGACCCTGCAGGCCGAGCTGCGCAGCAACACCTTCAACCCCCGGGTAGTGTTCGACAACCTCGGCCTCGATGCCCCGCAGACCACCGACCGCGAGGCCTTCACAAGCATGGAACTGGATGTCTCGGCATCCGGAAGTCCCAGCCGCCTGGAGATCAACTCCGTGCTCGTCACCCTGGACGACACCAGCCTGCGCGGTGACGGCGAGCTGGATCTGAGCGGGGCTCGGCCGCTGGTGCGCTTTGACCTCTCCGGCGATCGCCTGGACGTCGACCGGTATCTTCCGCCAGAGGTCGAACGGGCCCGTACCCCGGAGGCGCCGGGTGTGGAGGATCTTCCGGCCGAGGACATTCCGATCGACCTGCCGGTCGAGCTGATGCGCGCCTTCGACCTGGACGGTCACCTGCGGCTCGACTGGCTGAAGCTGTTCGGGCTGACGCTCGAGGACATCGACCTGACGCTGCGCGCCCGCGACGGCGAGTGGAGCGTGGAGCCGTTGACCGGCAACGGCTACCAGGGCCGGCTGGAGGCCCGCGCCACCGTCGATGCGCGCGGCGAGGCGCCCGGCTACACGGCCGTGATCGATCTGCGATCGGTGGCCATCGGCCCGCTGCTGGAGGCCTTGCTGGAGGAGGAGTCGAGGCTGGTCGGCACCGGAAGCCTCGGCCTGGACGTTCGCACCGACGGGGCGAGCGTGAACGCGCTGACGGAGCGCCTGAACGGCAGCGGGGAGATGCGCTTCAGCGACGGCGCGGTGCGGGGCATCAACGTCGCGCGCATCATCCGCAATGCCGAGGCCCGGCTCCGGGGCGAGACCCCGGAGGACGACGACGAGCCCGACCAGACCGATTTCACGGCACTGGCCGGCAGCTTCCAGATTCGCGACGGCGTGGTGCACAACGACGACCTGACCGCCAGCTCACCGCTGCTGCGCGTGGCCGGCCGGGGGTCTGCCGATCTTCCGGCACGCGAGATGGACTACCGCCTCGACACGACGCTGGTGGCGACCATCGAGGGGCAGGGCGGGCGCAGCCTCGAGGATCTGCGCGGCGTGAACCTGCCCATCCGCATCACCGGAACCTTCGAGGAGCCCCGTTTCCGGCTCGACCTCGAGGACGTGGTGCGCGAGCGGGTCGACGAGCGCCTGCGGCGGGAGGGCGAACGGCTGCAGGAGCGGCTGATGGATCGCTTCGGCCTGGACGGCGGGGAAGGCGATCAGCAGGAGGCGGCGCCCGAGCCCGGAAACGGGGAATCCGGACGCCTCGATGACCAGATCGACCGCCTGCGGCGCGGTTTCGGCGACAGCCTGCGCCTGCGATGACGCCTGGCGGGTGGCTCCTGCCCTGGCTGCTCCTGTGGGTGCTGGTGCCGGAAGCGGTTGCCGAACCCGACATCGACGTCAGCTTCGACGGTTCGAGGCTGGAGTTCCGCCTCGACGCGGTGGTGGGTGCGCCGCCCCCGCAGGTCGACGCAGTCCTGCACGACTACTCGAGGCTCGATCGCGTCCTGCCGCTGGTGGTGGAGAGCCGGTCGCTGGGCGAGGTCGAAGAGGGTGTGGAACGGATCGCCACCCGGATGCGGGGCTGTGTGCTGTTCGTGTGCCGGGAAGTGGATCACGTCTTCGACGTGCGGGCGATCCCGGGACACTGGTCTTCGGGCATCACCGTGCCGGAACTCAGCCGGGTGCGCCGCGGGCACATGGCCTGGCGGATCGAGGAACAGGAAGGGGGCAACGCGCGTTCGCGCCTCCAGCTCTATGGTTACCTCGAGCCCGATTTCGCCTTGCCGCGTCTGCTCGGGCCCGCGCTGGTGCGCGTCTGGGTGCGCTCGGAACTCGAGAAGAGCGTCGGCCGCATCGAAGAGGCGGCGCTCGCGCTCGGTGAGGCACGGGCAATGGCGGTGGAGGTGCGGTGAACAGCTTCGCCCGCCGGCTGCTGGCCTGGTTCGATGCCCACGGCCGGCATGATCTGCCCTGGCAGCATCCGCGCAGCGCCTACCGGGTATGGGTCTCGGAGATCATGCTGCAGCAGACCCGCGCCGAGACCGTGATCCCCTATTTCCAGGCCTTCATGGCGCGTTTCCCGGACGTCCGCGCGCTGGCGGATGCGCCCGTCGACGAGGTCCTGCACCTCTGGTCGGGTCTCGGCTACTACGCCCGCGCCCGCAACCTGCACCGGGCCGCACGCCTGCTGTTGGAATGCCACGGCGGAGAACTGCCCGCGGAACGGGATGCGCTGGAGGCCCTCCCGGGGATCGGCCGTTCCACCGCCGCAGCCATCCTCGCGCAGGCCTTCGGACAGCCGGAGGCGATCCTCGACGGGAACGTACGGCGCGTGCTTGCGCGCCACGCGGGCATCGATGGGTGGCCGGGGAGCCCGGCGGTGCAGCGGCGGCTGTGGGCCGTCGCCGAGGAGCGGGTACCCGGCCTGCGCATGGCCGATTACACCCAGGCGATCATGGATCTGGGCGCGACGGTCTGTGCCCGCAGCCGCCCCGAGTGTCATCGGTGTCCGGTCGCGGGGGACTGCGTTGCGCGCGCCGAGGGCCGGGTCGCCGATCTGCCCACCCCGCGGCCGGTCCGTGCGCTGCCGGTGCGGACGCGCTGGGCCGCCCTGCTGTCGGTGCCGGAGGGCGTCTACCTCGAACGCCGCGCCGCGTCCGGCATCTGGGGTGGGCTCTACAGCCTGCCCGAACGCGACAAGGCCGGAGAGCTGCGCGACTGGATCCTCGCGCGCTGGCCCGGTGCACGGCAGATCGAGCCCCCGGTCGACCGCATCGGCCATGCCTTCAGCCATTATCGGCTCGACCTGCGCCTCCTGCGCTTCGCGCTTCCGCCTGCGGCATGCGGGATCATGGAAGGTGAACAGGCGATCTGGTATAACTCGCGCCTTCCAACGCGGGTCGGCCTGCCGGCCCCCATCGAACGTCTTCTGATCGAGCACGGGGATTCCGACCAATGGCGAGAACCGTAAACTGCGTGTACCTGGGCCGCGAGGCGGAGGGTCTGGCCTACCCGACCTACCCCGGCGAACTGGGCAAGAAGATCTTTGCCAATGTCTCGAAGGAGGCCTGGCAGGCCTGGCTGAAGCACCAGACCATGCTGATCAACGAGTACCGGCTGAGCCCGATGGAGCCCAAGGCGCGCAAGTTCCTCGAGGAAGAGATGGAGAAGTTCTTCTTCGAGGGCGGCGCCACGAAGCCGGAAGGCTACGTCGACCCGAACCAGGCCAGCTAACCGTGATGGCCAGTCGCCACCCCTGACAATGAAAGCCCCCTCCCCCGCTTGGGGGAGGGGAGAACTGCCCGGCCTTCACTCTAACTGTCGTGGCCCTGCGCCATCCCCCCCCGAGGGAGGAAAGCGCAAGCCTGTGGAGTGCGGTGGCTTGCCGCCGCTTTGCCCTGCAGGAGGCTTGCCTCCTGCCGCGGAAGCAAGCTCAAGCGGGTGAAAGCGGGGGCAAGCTCCCGCACTCCATGGCGCGATCGGCTTGACGCCCGGCCACGGTGCCGGTTTAATACCGTGCTTCGCCCGAAGGGCGACTCCCTCCGAAGTTCCGGCCAGGTAGCTCAGTCGGTAGAGCAGGGGATTGAAAATCCCCGTGTCGGCGGTTCGATTCCGTCCCTGGCCACCACTCCTTCCGACGATCCGGCGCCTGTACGCCGCATGCCGGACCGTGCCGTTTGTGCGCCCGGTTTCGTTCGTTCCCGGCCGTGCCGTTCCCCGCCGACTCCGCAGGCGCGGGCGTGGTAGGGTAAATCCACGCGGACCCTGTGGCGGCACTGCCGCGCAGCTGCCCCATCGAAGGCATCGCCGCCGTGTCGTCCGGATCGCGTTCAACCCGAGTTGCCCACGGCCCCCGGTCATGAATCATCCGTATCTGCGCATCCTGATGCCCCTGCTCGCCGCCCTGACGCCGGCGCTGCTCGCGGGGTGCGACTTCAGTCTGTCCGTGAGCACCAGGACCTACGTCGTCGACACCGACGCGGGACCCGGCGGCGACATCGATCCGCGGGTCAAGCGGGTGAGCAGCGGAGGCCGCGCCTCCTTCCGGATCCTGCCCGATGACGGTTTCGAGATCGATTCCGTGTCGGGTTGCGGTGGCTCGCTGTCCGGCAAGGATTACACGACGGGGCGGATCTGGTCCGACTGTGTCGTCCGCGCCCGGTTTCGGGAGCACGAGTCGGCCTCGATCAACCTGTCGCCGGAGGTCTCGCACACGCTCCTCTACCGGGGGCCGGCGGATGGCGGGACGGAACTGGTGATCGATGACCCGGGAGTAACCCGCCCGTCGCCGGACGCGGCTGCGAGGGAGGGGGATACCTGTGGCCACGGCTCGGACAGCGGCGACGCGGGAGAGGGCGGTGCAAGCGGGACCGGGTGTGCGCAGGACCCTCTCTTCCGCTTCCGCGGGCCCTGGGAGCAGGCCGGGGACGCGGTTGCCGGGGCGGGCGACGTGCAGGATCTGGTGCACGCGAGCTTCGCTTCCCTGGGAGCCCCCGGCGGCGGCACTGGCTTCGACCGCCACGGCCAGTTCTCGCTGCATACCACCATCGATGCGATTCCGGCCGGCGGGATGACGCGGACCTACACGCTGGCGCATGAATGGGTCGGGCATCCGCAATACCTGCTGATCGAATCGACGCCGCAGGCCCGCCCGCCGGGCTTCGACGTCACGGTGCGCACGCGAGTGCTGGTCATTGCCGTGGAGGCGGGCGCAATGGACCGCACGGCAGACGGGCGCGAACAGGGCGTGACCGTCGTGGACGAGGTGCTGGATGCGCACGGGCGCTTCGAGTTCCATCCGCCCGCGGACTCGCCCCTCTACACGCTCGTGGACCCCGTGCACTTCACGATACGGGTCGAGCAGGAGGTCTCCGTGCGTCGCTAG
>RECA01000234.1 GCA_007692435.1 Thioalkalivibrio sp. | reverse complement strand
GCCTATCACGAGGCCGGGCATGCCATCGTCGGGCGCACCGTGCCCGAGCACGATCCGGTCTACAAGGTGAGCATCATCCCGCGCGGCCGCGCCCTCGGCGTGACCATGTTCCTGCCGGAGGAGGACCGCTACAGCCACTCGAAGACGCGGCTCGAGAGCCAGATCGCGAGCCTGTTCGGCGGGCGGATTGCCGAGGAGCTGATCTTCGGCGCCAACCGGGTGACCACCGGCGCGTCCAACGACATCGAGCGTGCGACGATGATCGCCCGGAACATGGTGACCAAGTGGGGTCTGTCCGACCGGCTCGGACCGCTGACCTACAGCGAGGACGAGGGCGAGGTCTTCCTCGGCCGGCAGGTCACGCAGACCAAGCAGCTGTCCGATGAGACCGCGCACGCGATCGACGAGGAGGTCCGCCGCATCATCGACAGCAACTACGAGCGGGCGAGGACGATCCTGACGGACAACCTGGACAAGCTGCACGGGATGGCGGCCGCGCTGGTCAAGTACGAGACCATCGACGAGCCGCAGATCACCGACATCATGGAAGGGCGTGAGCCGCGTCCGCCGGTGGACTGGACGGACGATGACGCCGGCAAGAAGGGTGGCGATGGCAAGACGGACGCGGATTCGGGCGATCGCCCGGAACCGGGTGTGGTCGGCGACCCCGCTCCGCAGTCCTGAGCCGTACCCAGGCCTTACGGCCACAAGGGGCCACCCGGGTTCCGATCCGGGTGGCCCTTTCCGTTGTGGATTCGATTACCATTCGGAGATGATCGAGGAATCCGTGCTCGACTGTGCCGGCCGTCCCCTGCGGCTCGACGGTCCCGTGGTGATGGGGGTCCTGAACGTGACCCCGGATTCCTTTTCCGATGGCGGGCGCCATGCAGGGGAGGCGGCGGCGCTCGCGCATGCCCGGGCGATGGTGGCGTCGGGCGCGGGCATCATCGATGTCGGCGGCGAGTCCACGCGTCCGGGGGCGGACCCGGTCCCGTTGCAGCAGGAGCTGGACCGGGTGATCCCGGTGCTGGAGCGGCTGCGCGCGGAGCTGGACGTGGTGCTTTCGATCGACACCAGCAAGCCCGCTGTGATGCAGGCCGCGCTGGATGCGGGCGCCGGGATGATCAACGACGTGAACGGGCTGCGCGCCCCGGGAGCGGTGGAGGTGGTGGCATCGGGCACCGCGGCCGTCTGCGTGATGCACATGCAGGGCCAGCCGCGTTCGATGCAGGAGCGGCCGCACTACGCCGATGTGGTCGCGGAGGTCGCGGATTTCCTGACCCGGCAGGCGGAGGGCCTGGTGTCGAGGGGTGTCGCCCGCGAGCGGATTGCGCTCGATCCGGGCTTCGGTTTCGGCAAGACGCTGGAACACAACCTGGCGCTGTTCCGGTCCCTGCCGGGGCTCGCGGCGCTGGGGTATCCGCTGCTCGTCGGCGTCTCCCGCAAGTCGATGATCGGGACGCTGCTCGGGGGACGGCCGGTCTCGGAGCGGCTGGCGGGGAGCGTGGCCGCGGCGGTGGTGGCCGCACGCGCCGGCGCCCGCATCCTGCGTGTCCACGACGTGCGCGAGACGATGGACGCGCTGACCATCCAGCGTGCGCTGGAACCGCAACAATAAGGCCGTAACGGCAAGGGGAGGTGCAAGCGGTGGGGAAGTATTTCGGAACGGACGGCATTCGCGGGCGTACCGGCGAGTGGCCGATGACGCCGGACTTCGCGCTGCGCCTGGGGCAGGCGGTGGGTGAGGTCCTGGGCCGGCACAGCGAAGGGCCGGTGCTGGTGGGCAAGGACACCCGGGTGTCCGGGTACATGTTCGAGTCGGCGCTGGAGGCGGGCCTGTCCGCCGCCGGGACCGATGTGGCGCTGCTCGGTCCGATGCCGACACCGGCGGTGGCCTACCTCACGCGCACCTTCCGGGCTAGCGCCGGCGTGGTGATCAGCGCCTCGCACAATCCCTACCAGGACAACGGCTTCAAGTTCTTCACCACCGGGGGCGACAAGCTGCCGGACGAACTGGAACAGGCGATCGAGGATCGGCTGGAGCAGCCCCTCGGCGTGCTCGATCCCCACGGCCTGGGCAAGGCGGTCCGGATCGCCGACGCCGCCGGGCGCTACATCGAGTTCTGCAAGAGCGCGGTACCGGCGCGTTCCCAGCTGCGGGGGCTGCGCATGGTGATCGACTGCGCGCACGGGGCCACCTACAACGTGACCCCCCAGGTCTTCGACGAACTGGGCGCCGAAGTCGAGACCATGGGTGCCCGCCCGGACGGCTACAACATCAACGACGACTGCGGCGCCCTGTACCCGGAGCGGATGCGGCTGCGGGTGCTGGCCACCGGCGCGGACCTCGGTATCGCGCTGGACGGGGATGGCGACCGGGTGATCCTGGTGGACGAGACCGGGGAAATCGTCGACGGTGACGAGACCCTCGGGATCCTCGCGCTGTCGGAGCAGGCGGAGGGCGTGTTCACCGGTGGCGTGGTCGGGACCCTGATGAGCAACCTCGGCCTGGAGCAGGCCCTCGGCGATGCCGGCATCCCCTTCATTCGCGCCCGGGTCGGGGATCGCTACGTGCTCGACGAGCTGCGCCGCAATGGCTGGCACCTCGGCGGCGAGGGTTCCGGGCACATCGTCTGCCTGAGCCACACCACCACCGGCGACGGCACCGTCGCGGCCCTGCGCGTGGCCCACCTGATGCACCGCACCGGGCGACCCCTGTCCGAGCTGCGCAAGGTCGTGCGCAAGTACCCCCAGGTCCTGATCAACGTCCCCGTGGAGGGGCGGGCGGCGCCGGTGCTCGAGTCCCCGGCAGTGAAGGCCGCGGTGCAGCAGGTCTCCGACGAGCTGGCCCGGGACGGCCGGGTGTTGCTGCGCCCCTCCGGCACCGAGCCCCTGGTGCGGGTGATGGTCGAGGGCAGCGACGCCGAGCGCATCGCGGCGGCCGCACAGCGGATCGCGGACGCCATCCGGGAGGGGTTGGCCGCCGGTCCGGTTGATTTGCACGGGGCGCATCGGTAACATCGCGCGCCTCGTTGAAGACTTCCCTAGGTTGCTGAAATGCGCAAGGCCCTGGTTGCAGGAAACTGGAAGATGAACGGTTCGCTGGCCGCGAACCGCGAGCTTCTCGACGCGCTGAGTGGCGCGGTGCAGGGCAGCGATGCCGTCGCGGTGGCGGTATGCCCCCCGGCGGTCTACCTCCGGGACACCGTGGCACAGCTCGAGAACAGCCCGATTGCCGTGGGCGGCCAGGACTGCTCGGACGAAGAGTCGGGCGCCTTCACCGGCGAAGTGGCTGCCGGGATGCTGAAGGAGGTGGGCTGCCAGTACGTGATCGTCGGGCACTCCGAGCGTCGCGCGCGTCAGCACGAGGACAGCGCCTGGGTGGCCCGCAAGTTCACCGCTGCGCAGGCGGCCGGACTGGTGCCGATCCTCTGTGTCGGCGAACAGCTCGAGGACCGCGAGGCGGGACGCACCGAGACGGTGGTGTCGGAACAGCTGGACGCGGTCCTGGATGCGGCCGGCGTCGCGGCCTTCGACCGGGCCGTCGTCGCCTACGAGCCGGTCTGGGCGATTGGCACCGGGCGGACCGCGACCCCCGAGCAGGCGGCCGAGGTGCACGCCTTCATCCGCTCCAGGGTGGCCGGACACGATCGGGCCGTTGCGGAGGGGCTGCGCATCCTCTACGGGGGCAGCATGAAGGCGGACAATGCGGCGGGGCTGCTCGCGCTGCCCGACATCGACGGCGGACTGATCGGCGGCGCCTCGCTGGACGCCGACGCCTTCACCGGCATCGTGAACGCGGCCGTCGCGGCCCAGGCGCGGGGCTAGCGATGCTGTACGGCATTCTGCTGGTCGTTCAGGTCTCGGTCGCGGTCGCGCTGATCGCGCTGGTCCTGATGCAGCATGGCAAGGGCGCCGATGCCGGCGCGGCCTTCGGCAGTGGCGCGTCGTCGACCGTGTTCGGCGCACGCGGCTCCGCGAACTTCCTGAGCCGCGGCACGGCGGTCCTTGCGGTGGTATTCTTCGTGAACAGCCTGTCGCTTGCCTACCTGGCCGCTACCGAACCGGAGGCGCGCAGTCTGATCGAGCAGATGCAGGAGGAGGTGCGTCAGGAGGAGTTCCCCGACGACGACATCCCGATGGATCCGGTCCCGACCGACGAACCGATGCCGGGCCGTCCGGGCGACGTGCCGGAGTAGGCGCGGGGCGTTTCCCGCCGCACCGGGCCCGGCTCCGGAGGCGGATCGCGCCCGGAGCCCCTGTTTGCATTCGCAGATGTGGTGGAATTGGTAGACACGCTATCTTGAGGGGGTAGTGGCGAAAGC
>RECA01000240.1 GCA_007692435.1 Thioalkalivibrio sp. | reverse complement strand
ATGCTGCTTCCAGCGATAGGTTCGAAAGTCACGTGCGTCGGTGGATACGATGCGACCGTGACCCAATGTCTCCGCCAACACGACGAGGGATGCGTCGGCCAGGTCCATGGGTAGATCAGCATACTGCTGCATCAGGTCTGCGATGCGGGGCAGGTGGCTGCTGTCGATCGTGAACACGTCCGCGGCACCGTCCCGTAGGCTCTGGATGAAGGCCTGTTGCGCCTGTGCTCCCATGCGGCTCAGCAATAGATGGCAGGTTTCGGTGGCGACCGGCCAGGTCGTGATCAGGCCATCGGTTGATCGGGATAGCCAGGCGGTGGCCGCCACGTGCCAGTGATCCCGTCGGTTCGCCAAGGCAAGCCAAAAGCCGGTGTCAGCGATGATCATCGGACTTTTTCAGTGAGCGACTCGGTCAGTTCCCGTTTGTAGTTACGGGCAAGCTCGGAATCCGCTTCGCCACAGCCGATGAATGCGTTCTGCTTCAGGATGGCAGCGGGCTGCCGGGGCTCCTGAGTCTGTTGCGCGTAGTAATGGTCGATGGCGGCGCGGAGCACGGCGGTGCGACTATGGCCGGTGCGTCGACAGATCTCATCGAGTTTTCGGGTATGGGCTTCGTCGAGCCTCGCGTTGACGCGCATCGCATGTCTCTCTCCTGTTTGTATGACGAACTGTATGACAAGGATCCAGGCGGGTCAATCGTGGGAAACCGGGGCAGATTGATTTCGGCCGTGGCGGTTGGCGCCCGCTGCGCGGGCGTTCCCGAGCGGGCTCGCTCCCACGGGGGCGGGGGTTGGAATGGATCGTAGGAGCGTGCCTTGCACGCGAATGGGGGTTAGGTGAAGCCCTGGCGTTCGGCGCGCCTGTGGCGCGTTCACGAGCAGGCTCGCTCACCCGCAGTGGGTGAAGCCGATGTGGAAGTTGGGTAACGAAAAATACAGTCTGTGCTAGAATCATCACTAAGAGAGGGCGTGATGAATACCGAGCACATTAGTATCAACCTGCGTCGCCTGCGCAAGGATCGCGGCTGGACCCAAGCCGAGCTGGCAAACATGGCGGGTTTCTCGTTGAGCGGTTACCGCAAGCTCGAGCGTGCCCGGGTGGGAGAACCTCGCCCGGAGTCTCTGAGACAGATCGCACGGGCGTTGGATGTCCCTTTGCGGGAGCTGATGGTGCCGGTTCGGGGTTTGGAGAGGGTTCGTTTCCGCTCCTTCAAGCGGCTGAAGAGCCGCGAACAGCTACTGGCGGATGTGGCGATATGGCTGCGCGACTTCGCCGATCTTGAGGCGCTCATCGGTGAGGCGGTTCCACACTCGTTGGAAGAGCTGCTGCCGCAGTCGAGCGGCCCTCGACCCGGGGCGATTCCAGAGTTCGCCCGGAAGGTGCGTGCCGCGTTCGCGTTGGATGAGCGTGAGCCGGTGCACGATATCTGCGGACTGCTGGAGGCGCGCGGGGTCAAGGTCTGGTCGGTGGCGGTCCCCAACGATGCTTTCATGGGTCTTTCAGTGGGTGCTCAGGAGGTCGGTGGCCCGGCCGTGATAGTCAATACCTGGGAGCGGTTGCCGGTCGAGACCTGGATCTTCAGCGCCGCCCACGAACTCGGGCATCTTCTGATGCATTTCGGCGCCTACGATGTCCACCAGATTGCAGAAGACGACACGGAGGAGGCGCAGGCGAATCAATTTGCCTCGCATTTCCTGATGCCGGACGGCGCCTTCCGCCGCGAATGGGAGGAAACCGCGGGGCTTGCGCTGGTGGAGCGTGTGCTGAAAGTCAAGCGCATCTTCCGGGTGAGTTGGCGTACCGTCCTCTACCGTGTGGCGGGGGCGTTGCCGCCGGGGGAGCGTGCCGGAGTCTGGGCTCGTTTCAATCTCGAATACAAACGGCGGAGCGGACACACGCTCCTCAAGCACGATGAGCCGGGGGGAATCGACGCGGAGGTGTACCACTCTGTATACGGCGAACGGCCGGTGGGCCGGGAACCGTCCGGCATGGATATGTGTGACTTCAAGGAAGACCGGTTGGCGCGACTGGTGCGGCGCGCTCTGGAGAGCGGGACCATTTCGCTCTCCCGTGCCGCAGAGATTCTTGGGCTTCCCTTGGAGGACATGCGCGAACGGACGGCATCCTGGGTGGCCTGAACCGGCCCCGCAGGGACGCGTATGCCGATCATCACCGACGCCAATGTTCTGATCGACTACGTGCAGTCCGACCTCTCCGTTCTGGGGATGTACGGGTTGCGCATCGAGAGGGTGGTTGTACCGGCTTCGGTGCTGGCCGAGGTGCGGCAACTTTCGGTCGCGGACTGCGAGCGGCATGGTTTGCAGGTCTTCGATGAGCCGCTTGATATTCTGCTGGCGGCTGGCGAGGCAAGGGGGCCGCTGTCGTTCGCCGATCATGTGTGCCTGTTGATTGCAAAGCGCCTGCAACTGGTTTGCGTGACCAACGAGAAGCCGTTGCACAAGGCCTGTCGTGCGGCGGGCGTGGATACCAAGTGGGGATTGACGCTGCTGCTCGAACTCGTGGCCGCGGGGCAACTGGCCAAACCGGTGGCGTTGGAGGTCGTGGACCGAATTCATGTTTCCAACCCCATGTTCATCCACCAAGGTATCGTCTCGGACTTTCGGGCAAAGCTGGCGCGCTTTTGACAGGGCTCGTTGAGTTCGCTGCAAGGCGGCACTTTAAGCACGGGATTCACCTGGTAGGAGCGTGCCTTGCACGCGAATCGGGGTTGGGTGGAACCCCGGCACCTGCCGTGCCTGCGGCACGTTCGCCAGCAGGCTCGCTTACGGGGGCCGGTTTCAGCATAACGGTCTACGGAAAAGCAGTGTTTTTATTGTTTTTCTGTAGACTTGGGGCCCATGGAGCAGTCTGCTGCGATCAAGACATTGGCAGAGTGGGCCCGGGCTGGGCGCGTCGTGTTTACGGTGGGTGATCTGGCCAAGCTGTTTCCTGCGGATCAGCGGCGGACCCTGCTGGCTGCGCTCGGGAGGCTGGTGGACGAAGGTGTGCTGGCGCGGGCGTGCCGCGGTGTGTATGTGTATGTATTGACGACAACGAGGCCGGCAAGGGAGATCACCGACATCTCGGGCCGAACGAGGTTTCCTATCCCTTCCGTGACCCAGCGCAGTTGCTGAGCGACTTCTGGTCGGATGTGGATCAATGGAGGGCCCGACGATGAGAAAAGTGACGCTGACGGTCTCGTCCCGCGAGGCCGTGACCAACCGGGCGCTGGCCGCCTTTCGTGGGCAACCGCAGGGGGCCGTGATTTCTTTTGCATCGCCGGAACTGCTGTGGCAGACGCTGACCCGCAAGCGCTGGGAGTTGCTCAAGGCGATGACCGGGCGCGGCCCGATGACCATCCGGGGGCTGGCCCGTGAGCTCGGCCGAGATGTGAAGGGTGTGCACGGAGACGTGCACGCGCTCCTGGATGCGGGTGTTCTGGATCGCACCGAGGAGGGGCGGATCCTGTTCCCGTACGATACGGTGCATGTCGACTTCGAGTTGGAGGCGGCCTGAGCCACAGCAACCGGCCTCCGGGAAACCCGGGGCGGTTCAACGGTGAAAGGGAGGCCTCCGCGATGAGGGTGGTCCGATCCCGACAGGACAGTGGGTGTATCCTTATATATATGACTGCATTGGCGATTGGGCATGAGTGAAATCTCCTCCCGCTTCGACCCCTGGATCGATGCGATTCGCGCGATCTATGGCGATGACGTGGTTCCGCTGCACCGGCCGGTGTTCATGGGCAATGAGCGCCAGTTCGTGGTGGATTGCGTGGATTCGAGCTTCGTATCCTCGGTGGGCCCGAAGGTCGGCGAGTTCGAGGAGCGGGTTGCGGCCTTCACTGGCTCCCGGTTCGCGGTTGCCACGGTGAATGGTACCGCCGCGCTGCACGTCGCTTTGCAGCTCGCGGGGGTCCAGCGGGACGATGAAGTGATCACTCAGGCGCTGACCTTCGTCGCCACCTGCAATGCGCTGAGCTACATCGGGGCGCGGCCGGTGTTCGTGGACGTGGACCGGGACACGCTGGGCCTGAGTCCCGCGGCGCTGGAACGGTTTCTGGAGCAGGAAACCGAGGTGCGCGAGGAAGGGTGCTTCAATCGGCGCACCGGGGCCCGTATCGCCGCCTGTGTGCCGATGCACAGCTTCGGGTTCCCCTGCCGGATCGAGGCGATCGTCGTGTTGTGCGACGCATACGGTATCCCGGTGGTGGAGGATGCCGCGGAGTCCCTGGGGAGCGCGGTCGGGGAGCGGCACACGGGCACCTTCGGGCGCCTCGGGGTGCTCAGTTTCAACGGCAACAAGATCATCACCACCGGCGGTGGCGGGATG
>RECA01000122.1 GCA_007692435.1 Thioalkalivibrio sp. | reverse complement strand
CCGGAGCCTGCGACCGAGCCGGAGCCTGCGACCGAGCCGGAGCCTGCGACCGAGCCCGAGCCTGCGACCGAGCCCGAGCCTGCGACCGAGCCGGAACCAGCGGCCGACCCGGAACCAGCGGCAGAGACGGCGGCCACCCTCGTTGCCCGGGCACGCAGCATCCAGAGCGATCGTGGTCCCCGCGCCGCGGCCGATGTCCTGGCCGCCGGCCTGCAGGAACTGCCCGCCGATGCCCCCGGAATCGCCGATGCCTATGGCGAACTGGGCAATCTCCGCTTCATGTCGGGGGATTTTGCCGCGGCACTCTCTGCCTACGACTCCGCGGTCGAGGCCCTGCCGGAGGCGGAGCGGGCGCCAATGCTGCGCCGCCTCGCGCCGCTGTACGACCGGTTCCATCCGGCCGGGCGCTCGCACCTCGAACAATTCAGGTAGACTAAGCGGTTACTGATATTCCAACGCGAGTCGCCGTGCCTGGTCGTCACAGAGGGAACCATCGCCTGCCGTCGGGACGACCGCTCGACGCGGATTGCCGGGGCCGCCCGTGAGACTCGTGCGCAACCTGCTCGCGCTCATCGGGCTGCTCGCGCTCGTGGCCATCGGTGCCGCGATCCTGACGTTCGAACCCTACGTCAACAAGGCGCGGGGACTCGATGGCTCCGCGCTCGGGGTCTATGCCGAGGTCGCGAAGACGGTCCTGCGGACCGGTGATGCGATGGAGGCGCTGGTCTATCAGCGCCAGGTCGCCCCGGGCCGGGATGCCGCCGATGTCGAACGCAGCCTGGAAGCGGGTGCGGCCGAACTCGGGCTGGACTCGCTGGGCGTGCTTGCGGTTCAGCAGGAGGTCCGGTCACGTTCAACGGACGAGTTCCCCCTGCTGCAGGTCTATCTCTTCTGCGACCCGGATCTCGCCGTCGATCTGATGCGTCACAACCCGGCGACGGCCGCCTATCTCCCGTGCCGGGTGACGCTGTACCAGGACTCGGGGGGCGATCTCTGGGTGATGGCGCCGAATCTCGACCTGATGCTGCATGGCAGCCGCCCGCTGCCCCTCTCGCTGCAGGAGCGCGCTGCCGGGCTTCAGGCGCTGCTCCGTGAAATGGTGGACCGCGCGGCGGGCACGCAGGGCGCGGGGGGCGCCGAAACGCACAACGAACCGACCTCGGATGAATTCAGTACATGAGCAGTTTCAACGACCGAAACGATGCACGCCTTGAGGACCCCGACGACTACGACGTCCGGTCCCGCCGGCTGCAGCTGATCGTCTATTCCTCGCTGGTCGCCTTCGTGGTGCTGGCGGTCTACGGGTTCTGGCTGATCACGAGCCTGACCCGGGACGTGAACCGCCTGGTGATCGAGATGTCCGCGATGACCCGTACGATCGACCGCGAGATGGTCGTGATGGCCACGAAGATGGGCGACATCGACGAGCGCATGGCGACGATCAGCGACAGCATGGTGATGATGAATCGGAACGTCGGTTCGATGACCCGGGATCTCTCCAGCATGAACGCGAACATCAGCAACATGGCCAGTGACACCACCACGATGGCGGGTTCGACGCTGAACATGCAGCGCGACATGTGGAGCCTTAACCGTAATGTTTCCGGACCGTTCAACATGATGAACATGTTCAACCCGATGGGTGGCAACCAGGGTCCGTTCCCGGGGTCTCCGGGTCCGTACTACCCGCAGCACACGGGTGGCGGCCGCTGACGCGGCAGCGTTTCACTACAGCAACAGGGAGCCCCGATGTTCAATCGTCCCGGTAATCGCGTAAACCAGCAGCTCGCGCTCCTCAGCGATCGGCTGTCCGAAGAGAATCCGGCGCTCGAGGGGATCGTGGATCCCTTCCGGGCGCTGGACCGGGTTGGCTATGGTGCCGGTCTTCTCGATCCCGAGGAGGACTCCTACGCCTTCACCATCTCCTGGTGGCCGATGGTCGCCGTGCTGGGAACCTTCTCGGCCGGAAAGTCGACCTTCATCAACGACTACATCGGCAAGGAAGTGCAGCGCAGCGGGAGTCAGGCGGTGGATGACCGGTTCACGGTCATCAGCTACGGCTCGAGCGAAAAGGTGAAGGAACTGCCGGGACTGGCGCTCGACGGTGATCCTCGCTTCCCGTTCTACCGGGTCAGTCACGAGATCGAGCGGCTCAGCGACGGCGGCGGCCGCACGGTGGACCACTTCCTCGCGATGAAGACCGTCAGTGCGGAACGGCTGCGGGGACGTATCCTGATCGATTCCCCGGGATTCGACGCCGATGAGCAGCGGGCGACCATCCTGCAGCTGACCGACCACATCATCGACCTGTCGGACCTGGTGCTGGTGTTCTTCGATGCGCGGCACCCGGAACCGGGTGCAATGCGGGACACCCTGGAACACCTGGTCAACCGTGTCGCCGCGCGCAACGATTTCACCAAGCTGGTCTTCGTGCTGAACATGATCGACACCACCTGGCGTGAGGACAACCTCGAGGAGGTGGTCTCCGCCTGGCAACGCGCGGTAGTGCGGCAGGGCAATGCCACCGGCCGGTTCTATTGCGTGTACAACAAGGGTGCGGCCGTGGAGATCGGCGACGACAAGGTCCGCGCCCGTTACGAGCAGAAGGCGTCGCGCGACCGCGAGGAGATTCACGCCAAGATCGCCGAGATCAGCTCCTCCCGTTCCTATCGCATCGTGGGCGCAATGCAGGCCATCGCGGAGTCCATGGAGATGGATGCCCGGCCGGCACTGAAGGGCGCGATGGCGCGGTGGCGCCGCAATGTCGTGCGCGCCGACGTTGTGCTGATGGCCTTGGTGATTGCGCTGGTGGTCTGGGGGGCGCAGGCACTGGCCGGAGGCTTCGCGCCGTGGCTTGATGGCACGATGCTGGAGGCGGTGCAGGACCGTCCGGTCGTTTCGGTGCTGGCCGTGGTGCTGCTGCTGGTCGTCCTCGGAGGAATCCACTTCCTGAACCGGGGGTGGGTCGCGAGACGGGTGGCCCGGAGCCTGCCGGAAGAGTCCGCATCGGGGAACTGGCGTGCGGCCTTCCGCAAGAACACGGTGTTCTGGCGCTCGATCTTCCGCAAGTCGCCCGCCGGGCTCGGTCGCGGCTCGGTGCGCCAGTTGCACGCCCTGCGTGATCAGGTGGAGGGTTTCGTACAGCGCCTGAACAATCAGTTCATGGACGAGGGAGCGCCCGCGTCCGGCACACCCGCTGGCGGGGCGGCGGGTGGCGTGGCTGGCGCGGGTGCTGCGGAGCCATCTACGGAGAGCGGGTCCAGGGAAACGGCCGGCCGGGAAGAACAGCGGGGTCAGGGGTGAAGCTTCCGCATGGCCCCCAGCCCCAGGTTGACTGCCCGCACGATTCCGGTTGAAATTCAAAGGTTGAAGAAGCCCATGCGCACGCATGGCGGAGAGATGGAATGACAATTCTGGCATGGATCATGTTTATTCTGGCGATGGTGCTGGTGCCCATTTCAGTATGGGCCAGCCTGGCCGCGCTCGGCGTTTGTGCGGGTTGTGCCCTGGTCCGGGACTGGAAGCGGGATCGGCAGCTGGATTCGCCGCCCGAAAGGAACGTCTAGGGAATTTCACGGGGTGCCGGAATCCAGCCGGCTGTGTACAAGTTATCCATGGGTCGCCCAGAAAGGCGGGCTCCATGCCATTAATCTATCGAGTTGGGGATCTTGACTATGAGTGACACCAAGAAACTGGCAATCATTGCGACCAAGGGCAGTCTCGACTGGGGCTATCCTCCGTTCATTCTCGCCTCCACGGCGGCGGCGCTGGGCTACGACGTGGAGGTCTTCTTCACCTTCTACGGCCTGCAGCTCCTGAAGAAGAAGCTGGACCTCCAGGTCAGCTCCCTCGGCAACCCGGGCATGCCGATGCCGATGCCGGTTCCGGTGCTGCTGCAGACCCTGCCGGGGATGCAGAAGATGATGACCGTGATGATGAAGCAGAAGATGAAGGCCAAGGGTGTCGCGAGTCTGGAAGACCTTCGAGAGCTCTGCATCGAGGCCGACGTGCGCATGATTGCCTGCCAGATGACCGTCGATCTCTTCGAGATGGATACCAGCGATTTCATCGACGTCGAGTATGCAGGCGCCGCGGCCTTCTTCGAGTTCGCCGGCGAATCGGACATCTGCCTGTTCATGTAAACGGGCCGACGAGCCGCGACGCCCCGCCCGGCCAGCGCCGCGCGGGGCGTTTTTTTTGGTGGCTATGATTTGCTGACTATGAAAGGGCGCGCCACGGAAAACACGGAAGGACACTGAAAAGAGCCTTGATCTCCTTCGCTTCCGTGCCTTCCGTGTTCTTCCGTGGCTGTATTTTCCCGTCAACCGCCATCCGG
>RECA01000081.1 GCA_007692435.1 Thioalkalivibrio sp. | reverse complement strand
CAGAAGGAGGTCCCGCCGTCGATCGGCAAGTGGATCGATGCCCGTACCTGAGGCTCCTCCCGCCCCGTAAGAATCGCGGTCGGAGGCCGCTCCTGCGCCCCAATGCCCCGTAGGAGCGGCTTCCAGCCGCGATCCCATGGTCCGGATCCCTGCCCACATCCCGCTCAGGCCTTCAAGCGCCTCAGCAAGCCAAGTACACTGCAGCGCTGCCCCGCAAGGTCGCACCCCCCCGCCGATGAACGAACGCGCTGAATTCCGCCTGACCGTCTCCTGCCCCGATCGTCTGGGAATCGTCGCCCGGGTGGCGCGCCTGATCGCGGACGCCGAGGGGTGGATCACAGAGGCCGCACAGCACACGGATACCGAGGCCCACTGGTTCTTCATGCGCTGGGTCTTCTCCCTGCCCGGCGGCCGCGACGCGGAACTGGCCCGCAGCTTCGAGGCACTCGCGGGCGAATTCGCGATGCAGTGGTCGCTGGTGCGCACGGATGCCCGGCCGCGGGTCGTCATCCTGGTCAGCCGGGAGCCACACTGCCTGACGGATCTCCTTGCCCGCTGGCGCTCCGGGGAACTGCCGATGGCGATTCCGGCCATCCTCTCCAACCATCGCACGCTGGAGGAGGTCGCCAGCTGTTACGGGATCCCGTTCGAGCACATTCCGGTCACGCGCGAGACGCGCCCGGAGGCCTTTGCGCTCCTGCGTGAGCGCCTGCATGCCCTCGGCGTCGACACCATCGTGCTGGCGCGCTACATGCAGATCCTCCCGCCGGATCTCTGCAGCGAATTCCGCGGGCGCGTGATCAACATCCACCACAGTTTCCTGCCGTCCTTCGTGGGCGCGCGTCCGTACCACCAGGCCTTCGCCCGCGGCGTGAAGCTGATCGGCGCGACCTGCCACTACGTGACCGAGGACCTGGATGCGGGGCCGATCATCGAGCAGGACGTTGCCCGCATCCGGCACGACGACCAGGTGGAGGATCTGATCCGCAAGGGCCGTGACGTCGAGCGCTGGGTGCTCGCGCGGGGGCTGCGCTATCACCTCGAGGGCAGGGTGCTGACCCACGGCTCCAAGACCATCGTGTTTGATTGATCCGGCATGGGGGCATGCACCCCGAGCTTGCATTTCCCGGCCGCGGCCACACAATGTCGCAATGAGCAACAAGACCCGATTCCGTATCCAGTTCATCAACCAGGGGAAGGTCTACGAGATCTTTGCCCTCGAGGTCTACCAGGAGCGGCTCTACGGCTTCGTCACGATCGAGGGCCTGCTCTTCGGGGAACGCTCCCAGGTGGTCGTGGACCCCAGCGAAGAGCGGCTCCGCAACGAGTTCGAGGGGGTGCAGCGGTTTCACATCCCGCTCCACGCGGTGATCCGCGTCGACGAGGTCGAGGAGGTGGGGACCGCGCGCATCCGCGACATGAGCCCGGGGAGCAACGTGCACGTACTGCCCGGCGTCGGGCCACCGGATTCAGGTCGGGGGAGGTAGGGCCGGGGGCTGAAGGGCATTCCGACGTGCCGGGTCCGTGCCCGGTGCGGGCGCGCCAATGTCGGGCGCCCAATTGCGGTTTGCAGCGGCCTGGTTTAACCTGCCCTGCTTCCCGCGCGGCAAGCGATTGGCCTGCCGGCGCGCGGATTCCGGAGAGGTGGCCGAGTGGTTGAAGGCGCACGCCTGGAAAGTGTGTATACGGTAACCCCGTATCGAGGGTTCGAATCCCTCCCTCTCCGCCAACACATCAATGAAAACAGGCACTTAACGGTGCCTTTTTCTTTAACCCCACGACCTACCCCACGTAAAAAAAGGCACTTGCCTCCACAAGGAAGTGGGCCACTTCGGCCGGCTCGGTGGGGTCCCGTGCAGGGTGGTAGGCGGCACCGGCTCGCGTCCCTTGGGCGTCGGCGCGCCTTGCGGTTCCACCATGGTGAACGTCTTCCTGCCGCCGTCGATTGCGGTCAGGTGCCCGGCCGCGCGCGCAGGTGGAAGACCCCGGGCGAGCAGATGGAATGCGGCTCTTCCGGCCTGGCGTCGATCCGTCTGGACGCGATCACCCCGTTATCCGAACTTCGCCGGTTCCAGGAGTCCTCCCAAGGTTCACGTCTCCACCCGGGTGGGATGGACGTGGGCGTGAACGCCGTATGCCGTCGCAGGGCGTACAAACCGCCCCGATAGCGGGATCAATGCCTGCATCACCGCCCCCGCGCCGCCGGCAGCACCCGGTCGAGCACGCAACCGAACCCCGACTGGCCGTCCTCGCTGCCCGACCTGGGTTCGGACGTCAGTCGTTCGCGCTTCCGGCCGAGACGGATCGGCAAGCCCCCCAAACCACGGACCGTCCGCCACGAACGTATCCAGTAGCGGGCACAGACGCGTCGTCCATGGGCCCGGTTCGCGCGCCAGCGCAAGCAGAACGGGCAGATTCGTGTCCCCTATAACTCGCCCAGCCAAACGGGTACGGCGTTGGAAGCAAGAGTTCCTGGCGTAGACATTTCCCGGCGCACGGGTTCCAGGCACATCGGCATTTGTTCACCCGGTATAGGACGGGGACTGCATCGTCGTACCCATGATTTGCTTCTCGGAAAAACCGGTGACCGGGCAAGAACTAAAGGCTCTGCGGTAACGGCTGCGCGTAAAGGCACTGCAGGCTATGCGGACAGTCGGGATCGAAACTGGATTCTTTGCTCCGTGCAAAGTCAACTGGCTGCCTGAATCCAATTAAGACTTATCAAAACAAATGCGAAAACGCGATTTAAGAAAAATCCTCCGAGATGCTGTTCGCGCCATTGCGAGGAGGAGGAGGAAGTAAAGGGGATCGTGGAACCAATGTCCTTTAGAGCGAACGGGCCTGAACGGCACTTGGGACACCGGTCTTTTTTCCATATTTATATTTTGAGATAGAACTACTGGGGGGCGTGAAGTCCGATACAGCCAGTGCCTGTAGCGTTTTCGGTCGGACGGCGCTTGGGAGCAAACCTTGAGAGACATTGGAGCGACGACGGCAACCGGAGCGCGTCTATAAAACATTAGGTATGGGTTGATCAGCGGTAACTCTACCCGGTCGTGTTAGGCGGCGTATTTCGGTGCGTGGGGTTTTTACAGAGAATAGATAATGCTGCTGGCGCTGCAACGCCCCGAGCGGGCCGCGAGATCATCCCAGTGGATCCCTCCTCGGCGGTTAGGAATGGCGGATGCCTTGATTGCGCTAAGCCAAAGGAAAAGATTGGATCGAATGCTCGAGCGGTCGGGGCCGTACTGCGATATTTTGGCTTGCAGCCCCGTCGGACTCGGGTGCTCCTGCTGAGCAAGTGGGACGGCGTTGCATTTTGTCCTGACTTTCAGGTCTAGTAAACCACGAATTCCCGCAAAAATAAGAAAATGGAGCTTCGTTCTCCCACCGGAACGGCCGCCGGCTGGTAAGGCGGGCAGGCTGGAGGCGGCTCCAGCAGCGCGCGACAAGTCGGTGATGGCCTCGGTCGTAAATGTCGAAGCCGCGGCGATGCTGATCCTTAGCGGCCCCTTCATCGGATTCCTGCCTCAGCACTACGCGAGGAAATGGCTCGACACGGGCGAATTGATCGCGCTGCAGCCGGAGCGCTTCCTCCGCGACTCCCAGATTTCCCTAGTGACGCGGAATCTCGATGCCCAGCAAACCTCCGCGCTACGGGCCTTTCTACGCTGCCTCCTGACCGGGGCGCATTCCGCCTCCAAGCCAGGGCTGGCGTCCACCGGATGAATCCGGATACGGGAGGGTGTGCTTGCGGTTGCGGCGGACAGTCGGTGGCCAACCCACACTCGTTCTGGCTTTCTGACATGGAGACGTCGTTGCGCCGTCCAGACAGTCATCAGAGAACCAAGATCAGGCTTGGAGTCATCTTCGTGGAGCCTGATCTTCCCCAAAGGCCCTGCATCATACGCTGGAAAGCGTTGATCATCCTTTGTAAGGGCGCTGTCAGAACATCGCCCGTACATCGGACGTTTCCGGTTGCCCGCGAGCCACTGTTGAGTGCCCGCTCTGGGCCGTCAGGAGTCTCGCAAGGAGCAGAGCCTGAGTCACGTCTTCAGGCTCGCTCCATAGATTCGTGCTCGCGTTACGCGCGCGGAGTTTTGAAGACGGGGCAAGGTCTGCGATACCGTGGAAACTAGGCCGATCAGGACGGCCAGCCAGAGATCTGCGACTACGGTAGAGGGGATCCAGCCAGCCGTTAATTCAACAGACTGGAGCATCGCGACTGATCTGATGCCGTGCGAGGCCCCACCACGGGTTCTGGGGCGTTTCAGGAAACGTCTGCCCTTCCGTTAGAATTCGCGCGGTTGCCCGCGTGACCGTTGCTGTGCGACCGGCACA
>RECA01000187.1 GCA_007692435.1 Thioalkalivibrio sp. | reverse complement strand
CTACGGTGCCTGCCCCGGCCCCCGTGGGAGGCGAGCCCTCTCGGCGATTGCGGCGTCGGGGCAGTTCCCATCGGCCAGAGGCTGGCCTCCTGCGGGGTGCCTGCCTCAGATCCGCAGCGCCCGGCGCCGGCGCTGGACCCAGGCGACGAACCCGAGCACCAGCAGTGCCGGCAGGAAGAACCACTCCGGGGCCGGGCGGTCGGCGGGCACGAAGACCGCGGTGACCTGCGAGCCGCCCTCGATTCCGGCGCGCTCGGCCGGGCTGCTGAAGCCCACGAAGCTGATGTTCACCTGGTCGCCGAAGATCATCAGGCCAAGTCCCGCCGCGCTCAGGCGCTCCTGTCCGGGGGCCGGGTCGCCGAGCGGCAGCATCACGCGCCGGACCACCTCCTGCCCGTCGAGGTCGTAGCTGGAGATCTCCAGGCGCAGGTGGTCGCCCGCGGGCTGGTCTTCGGCCACGGCCTCGATCTCGGTGGGCGGCAGGGCCTGCAGCGGCTCGTGCAGCCGGTCCATCCAGACACCGGGGACCAGCAGCGTCAGCGCGACCAGCAGCATCACCGCGGTCTCCCAGAGCCGGTTGCGGACCAGGAAGAAGTGCTGGGTCGCGGCGGCAAAGACCAGGATGCCCGCGAGCGAGCCGAAGAAGGTCAGGGCCAGTTGCCAGAGGCTGTCCACCCCGATCAGCAGCAACTGGGTGTTGAACATGAACACGAAGGGCAGGGTGACGGTGCGCAGGCTGTACCAGAAGGCCTGCAGGCCGGTCCGGATCGGATCGGCGCGGGCGACGGCGGCGGCCGCGAACGACGCCAGCCCCACCGGCGGGGTCACGTCCGCCATGATCCCGAAGTAGAACACGAACAGGTGGGCGGCGATCAGCGGGATCAGCAGTTCGTTCTGCGCGCCCAGGTCCACGATCACCGGCGCCATCAGGGTCGCGACGATGATGTAGTTGGCGGTGGTCGGCAGCCCCAGGCCCAGCACCAGGCAGATCACCGCCGTCAGCATCAGCATCAGCATCAGGTTTCCGCCGGAGAGCAGCTCGACCAGGTCGGTCATCACCAGCCCGATCCCGGTCATCGCCACGGTGCCGACGATGATCCCCGCCGCCGCCGTCGCCACCCCGATGCCGATCATGTTGCGCGCGCCCTGCACCATGCCGTCGCTGAGTTCCCGGAGGCCTCGAAGGAATGCCGGGCCGTAGCCGTCGAGCCCGCGGAACAGGACGACCAGCGGCCGCTGGGTCAGCAGGATGCCGACCAGGAACAGCACCGCCCAGAACGCGGACAGGCCCGGCGACAGGCGCTCGACGACCAGTGCCCAGACCAGCACCACCACCGGCAGCAGGAAGTGCAGTCCGCCCTGGATCGTCGGCCCGGGATCGGGCACCTCGGTGATATCCGGATCCAGCTCCGGTCCCGGGTCCGGGACCCGGCAGGTCAGCCAGAGCAGCAGCAGGTAGGCGACGCCGACCAGCGCCCCGATCACCCAGAAGGACTGGTCGCCGGCGACGTCCTTGACCCAGCCCAGCCCGTAGTACACGAGCCCGGCCAGCACCAGCAGCCCGCTGACCGAGAGCCCCAGCCCGATCAGGCTGCGCGACAGGCGGCTCGGCCGGTGCCGGGGCAGTCCCTGCAGCCCGGCCTTCAGCGCCTCCAGATGCACGATGTACAGCAATGCGATGTAGGCGATCAGCGCCGGCAGGAAGGCGTGCTTGATCACCTCGACGTACGGGATGCCCACGTACTCGACCATCAGGAAGGCGGCCGCGCCCATCACCGGGGGCATCAGCTGGCCGTTCACCGAGCTGGCGACCTCCACCGCGCCGGCCTTGGAGCTGGTCAGGCCGGTGCGCTTCATCAGCGGCACGGTGAAGGTGCCGGTGGTGACCACGTTCGCGATCGAGGAGCCCGAGACCACGCCGGTCAGTCCCGAGGCCACCACCGCCGCCTTTGCCGGGCCGCCGCGCATGTGCCCCAGCAGCGAGAAGGCCACACGGATGAAGTAGCCGCCGGCGCCGGCCTTCTCCAGCAACGCGCCGAACAGCACGAACAGGAAGACGAAGCTGGTGGAGACGCCCAGCGCGATCCCGAACACGCCCTCGTTGGACAGCCACTGCTGCGACATCGCGCGCCCGAAGGAGGCCCCGCGGTGGGCGAGCAGGTCGGGCATCCACGGGCCGGCGAAGGTGTAGATCAGGAAGACGCCGGCAATCACCATCAGCGCCGGACCGAGCACGCGCCGGGTCGCCTCCAGCAACAGCAGCAGGCCCAGGCCGGCCGCGATCATGTCGGGCAGCTCCGGGCGCCCCGGCCGCTGGGCGAGGTCCTGGTGGAACAGGAAGAGATAGCCCGCGGCGAAGGCCGCCGTCAGCCCCAGCAGCCAGTCGATCCACGGGATGCGTTCCAGTGGCGCGACCCGCCACGCGGGCCAGGCCAGTACCAGCGCGGCGGCGCCCATCAGCAGGTAGACCGTCACCCAGGGCTGTTCGGCCTGGTGCTGCTGCCAGGCGAGGATCCACAGGCCCAGTCCGAGCAGCCCGTAGAAGCCCGCGGCGATGTGCGGCCCGCGCGCAGACGGCAGGCGGGCCGGAAAGAGCAGGAAGGCGAGAAAGACCGCGAAGGCGAGGTGGATCGAGCGCGCCTGGGTCTCCGGAATCACCCCGAAGGCCAGCGTGTAGGGCAGGGGAGAGACGATCCAGAGCTGGAACAGCGACCACGCGAGCGCGGTCAGGTAGATCAGCGTGCGGGTCGTGGAACCGGGGCGCCGCGCCCCGGTTTCCATGTGCTCGACCAGCGTTGCGGCATCATCCGGGGCCGGGGCCCGGGAGTCCGGGCGCGGCGCGGCCACGCGTCAGAGCCCGCGGTCCGGCGTCAGTCCGACAGCATCCCCGCTTCGCGATAGTAACGAAGCGCCCCCTCGTGCATCGGGGCGGACAGGCCCTGCTCGATCATGCCCTCGGGGGACAGCACCTCGAAGGCCGGGTGCATGCCCTGGAAGGTGTCGAAGTTCTCGAACACCGCGCGGGTCAGGTGGTAGACGGCGTTCTCGGTGGTCCCGGTGGAGGTGACCAGGGTCGCACCCACGCCGAAGGTGTCCACGTCCGTGTCCTGTCCCGGGTACATGCCTGCCGGGATGGTCGCGTGGAAGTAGTAGGGCGTCTCTTCCACGAGCGTGTCCACCACGGATCCGGTCACCGGGACGATCCGGGCGTCGCAGGTGGCGATGGGCTCCTGGATCGCGGCCGACGGGTGCCCGACGGTGAACAGGATCACGTCGATGCGGTTGTCGCAGAGCGCCTGCCCCTGTTCGCGGGACGGCAGTTCGGAGGCGAGGGAGAAGTCTTCCATCGTCCAGCCGTACTCGGCCATCAGCCGCTCCACGGTACCGCGCTGGCCGGAGCCGGGGTTGCCCACGTTCACGCGCTTGCCGGGGATGTCGTCGAAGCTCTCGATGTCGCTCTCGCCGCGCACCACCACGGTGAAGGGCTCCGGGTGCAGCGAAAACACGGCGCGCAGGTCGGGGTTGGCGCCCTGGTCCTCGAAGCGGTCGGTGCCGTGGTAGGCGTGGTGCTGCCAGTCGGACTGCGCGACGCCGAAGTCCATCTCGCCCGCCGCGATGGAGTTCAGGTTGAAGACCGAGCCGCCGGTGCTCTCGGCATTGCAGCGCATCCCGTGGGTGGCCCGGTCGCGGTTCACGAGCCGGCAGATGTTCTGCCCGGTGGGGTAGTAGACCCCGGTGACGCCCCCGGTGCCGATGGTGATGAAGCGCTGGTCGGCCTGTGCCGAGACGGCCATGGCCAGCCCCGCTACAGAGCCAATGGCAACAGCGCGCAGTGTGCCTGCGATCGATCGATGCATCCGGATTACCTCCATTCGTGATTCGTGCCGGAAAGCGGATTCAAGCCTGTTTCGCCCATCGATGGCAAATCACCGGGTTATTCGGCCATCACGCCCGTCCCCAAGCGGGGGAGGGAGCCTTCATCGGCCGGGATGGCGCAGTGCCCGTAGGGTGGGCCAAGCGCAGCGGGCCCACCACGCGGCCCCGCAGCCATCACGCCCGTCCATCCGGGTTGTCTGCCAGGCGGCCCATAATCAAGTATATTCCCCAACCCCGATTTTCCTTCCGAATCTCTACCCTGGAGTTTCCGCAATGTTTTCCATCCGAATGAGCATCAATGGCTACGACCCCGAACTCTGGTCCGCGATCGAGAGCGAATCGCGCCGCCAGGAAGAGCACATCGAGCTGATTGCCTCGGAAAACTACGCGAGCCCGCGGGTATTGGAGGCGCAGGGATCGGTGCTTACCAACAAGTATGCCGAGGGCTATCCCGGCAAGCGCTACTACGGCGGCTGCGAGT
>RECA01000128.1 GCA_007692435.1 Thioalkalivibrio sp. | reverse complement strand
ACTGATCGTCAGGCACTGCAGGCAGAAGTCGCTCAGTTGATCGACGAGATCGACCGGGTTGCAGAACAGACCGACTTCAACGGAACCAAGCTGCTGGACGGCGAAGCCGATGCACTCAGCTTCCAGATCGGTGCGAATGCGGGAGAGCTCATCACCGTTTTTGAGGACGCAAACGGCTCTACCGCACCGAATATGAGAACCGATTCGCTTGGAGACACAGACGATACCGATGCCGTCTCCACCATCAACATCGATGACTTCGACGGTGCCCAAGAAGCTATTGCCATCGTGGATGCAGCGCTGACCGAGGTGAACTCCGCGCGGGCCGAGTTTGGTGCGACCCAGAACCGCTTCGAGTCGGTGATCGCGAACCTTCAGACCGCGTCGGAGAACCTGTCCGCCGCCCGCTCGCGGATCCAGGATGCCGACTTCGCTTCCGAGACCGCCGAGCTGACGCGGGCGCAGATCCTGCAGCAGGCCGGTACCTCGGTGCTCGCGCAGGCCAATGCCTCGCCCCAGAACGTGCTGGCCCTGCTGCAGTAAGTCCCGGGTCCAGCCTCGTCAGGATGACGTGCGCCAGGGACGGCGCAGGAGGATGGACCCGCTGCGGCGTGCCCATCCTTCTTCCGTTTTGAGCTATCGAGGGCGCAGACATGATGAAGAACAGCCTCGTCACCCCCCTTCCGTGGCCGTCTCCGGCGGTCGGGGTGAAGACCGCGGATCCGCGTGCCGGGGGCGGCAGGGTGGAGCCGCCGGTGCAGGCCGCGGGCGGCAAGGAATTGCCCGGGACCGGGGGTTCCGGGGCGAAAAGCGCGGACCTGCCCGCCGCGGTGGCGTCCCTGAACGACTACGCGCAGAGCGTTCGGCGTGACCTGCAGTTCGCGATGGACGAGACCAGCGGGCATACGGTGATCACCGTGCGCGACAGCCAGACCGAGGAGGTCATCCGCCAGATCCCGTCCGAGTCGGCCGTGAAGCTCGCGTCGTACCTGCGCACCGAGGGGCGGCTGCAGGGCTTCGGGCTGGTCGAGAAGGCCTGAGTGGCACGGAAGTTGAATATGCGGGCCTGTAGGGAACAGCAAGGCGCACCCGGGCGGAACGGCCGGTCGACGCCGCGGCCGGAATACGGGAACAGGGGTTCGTGATGGCAATCAGTTCGCTGGGAGTCGGTTCGGGGCTCGACCTGAACGCGCTGGTCGACCAGCTGGTCGCGGCCGAGCGCGAGCCCAAGGTGCAGCGCCTTGATCGCCGGGAGGCGGACATCCAGGCGCGCATCTCCGGCTTCGGGGCCGCGCGCGGCGGGCTCTCCGGGCTGGAGACGGCCCTCGACAAGCTGTCGAAGCTGCAGCAGGTCCGCACCGCTTCTTCCTCGGACGGCAACCGCCTCGAGGTGAGCGCCCGCCCCGGAGCAGCCACCGGGAGCTACACCGTCGAGGTCAATCAGCTGGCCACCGCCCAGTCGCTGGCCAGCGGCCGCTTCGAGGACGCGGGCGCGTCGCTGGGCACCGGCACGCTCAGCCTGCAGGTCGGCGACGGGGAAGCGGTGGCCATCGAAATCGATGAGGAAAACAACAGCCTGCGCGGCATTCGTGAGGCGATCAATGGCGCGAACGCCGGGGTGCAGGCCAGCATCGTGAACGATGGCGAGGGCGCCCGGCTGGTGCTCAGCGCCGCGCGGACCGGCGCCGATCAGACCGTGTCGATCACGGTGTCGGGAGACGAAGGCGAGGTCGGCGATCTCGGACGCCTGGCCACCGGGAATCTCACCGAGACGGTCCCCGGTCGCAACGCGGAGCTCGTGCTGAACGGCCTGCCGGTCACCAGCCCGAGCAACAACCTCGACGAGACACTGGAGGGGCTGAACCTTCAGCTGAAGGGCACCACGGAACCCGGCGCGCCGATCACCGTGACCGTTGGCGAGGACCGTGCCGCGGTCCGGGAGGCGCTGAACGAGTTCGTGAAGGCCTACAACGGCGTGATCGACACCGTGCGCGACCTGACCCGTTTCAACCCGGAGACGCAGGAGGGTGCCGCGATGGTGGGCGACAGCACGCTGCGCTCGGTCCAGGGCCGGCTGGCGCAGGGACTGCAGACCTCCGGTACCGACCCGGAGGCCGCCTTCACCAACCTGGTGAACCTGGGCGTGAACTCCGACCGCAACGGCCGGCTGAGCCTGGACGGCGCCGCGCTGGACCAGGCGATGGATCAGGACTTCCGCGGGGCGATCGGGCTGGTCAACGAGGTCAGCGCGGGCCTGCGCGAGTCGGTGAAGGGCTTCACGGAGCCGGGGGGGCTGCTGGAGTCGCGCACCGAGGGTCTGCAGACGCGGATGAAGGGGATCGGCCGGGAGCGCGAGACGCTGGACCTGCGCATCGAAAGACTCGAGGCGCGGCTGGTCCGGCAGTTCGGCGCGATGGACGCGCTGGTGGGGCAGCTGCAGAGCACCAGCCAGTTCCTGGATCAGCAGCTCGGGGCGCTGAACGCGATGTTCGATCGGGGGCGTTGAGGTGGATAGAGAGTACAGCCACGGAAGGACACGGAAGGACACGGAAATTCAGCGACATTTCATCTCTCTTCCGTGTCGTTCCGTGTGTTTCCGTGGCTCGCCTCTTCTTGTTCGCCGCGGGAGCGGTTTGCCGAGACCGTCGATGCCCGCACGGTGATAAAAATTAGTTAGATAGGACGTTTACTTCATATCAGACTTCATTCAAGAGGGAGCAGTCATGTACCAGATGGGTATTCAGCAGGCGCTCAACCAGTACCGCGACGCGGGGGTCATTGCCGAGGTCAGTGATGCCGATCCGCACCGCCTGATCCAGTTGCTGTTCGAGGGTGCGCTCGATCGCATCGCGATTGCCCGCGGCGCGATGCGCCAGGGGGACGTGGCGGTGAAGGGCTCGCGCATCAGTCGGGCGATCCAGATCATCGACGGGCTGCGCGCGCACCTCGACCGCGAGAAGGGTGGCGAGATTGCCGCGAACCTCGACGCGCTCTACGACTACATGGAGCGGCGGCTGGCCGAGGCCAATCTCCGCGACGACATCACGATGCTGGACGAGGTCGCCAACCTGCTGCGCGAGGTCAAGAGCGGCTGGGAGGCGATTCCGCAGCAGCGTGCGCCGACCGCCATGAACGGCTGAGCCGTGATGTCGACCGAGGCCGCGCGGGGTCATCTCGAAGAGGCCCTCGTGCTGGTGGACGAGGCACTGGCCGCGGCCGAGTGCGGTGAATGGGAGCAGGTGTCGGAACTCGACGCCCGCTGCCGCGACGCCTCCAGGGCCGTCGCCGACGCGCTTCAGGGTTACGACCCGCGCCCGCTGGTGAACGGCTTCGTGCGCCTGCGCGAGCGCCACCGCCGCCTGCTGGAACTCGCGGAGGAACACCGCGACGAGCTGGCGCGGGCAAGCCGCGAGTCCCGGCGCGGACGGCAGGGGGCGCGGGCCTACGAGGACAACACGTGAGGGCGCGGGGGCCGTCGTCTTGCCTGCATCCGCGGCGGCTGTTCCAATGACCGGACGCCCATGCCCCGGTCCGTCCTCCAAAGATGCCAGGTGAGCCCTTTGCCGAAGCCCTCGTCTTCGAGGACGAAATGCCGCTCCACTGGGAGGCGGTCGACCGGTTGCCTCCGGGGCCGCGTCTCGCAACCCTGAATGCCAGCAACGAGGCCCTGCTTCGGGTGCAGGAGGGGCTGGAGGAGCCCGCCCGTGGCAGCGAGGAATCCCAGGAGATGGCGCAGGAATTCCAGCGCCTGGACGCTAAACTTAACCTGATGCTTGAACTCATGGCGGAGTGGCTGCGCGGCCAGGGCGATCTGCCGCCGCCCGTTCCGCTGCGCTTCAATGCCCGGGGCATCGCCTGGGAGGCGGAGGATCCGCCGGCGCCGGACACGCTGCTGCGCCTGCGGCTCTTCGTGTGCCCGTCCCTGCCGAAGCCCCTGGTGCTGCATGCGCGCGTGCTCCGCCATGAACCGGGCGACGAACCGGGCCACGATACGGGCGGCGATACGGGTGCAACGGCAACGCGGGCGGTCGCGGAATTCCTCCAGCTGTCCCCCGCTGCAGTGGACGGCCTGGAACGGCTGGTCTTCCGTCGCCACCGCCGCGAGGTCGCGCTGCTGCGCGGGCAGTCGCGGGACTGACCTTCATGGCGCGTAGCCCCCACGACTGCCCTTGAACGAGGACCGTAGGGTGGGCAAAACGAAGTGTGCCCACCGCAGACCGCCGCGGCCGGGATGGTGGGCCCGCTGCGCTTGGCCCACCCTACGCGCGGCCCCCACCCGGGACGATGAGAGAGGACCGTAGGGTGGGCAAGACGGAGTGTGCCCGCCACGGACCGCCGCGGCCGGGATGGTGGGCCCGCTGCGCTTGGCCCACCCTACGCGCGGC
>RECA01000133.1 GCA_007692435.1 Thioalkalivibrio sp. | reverse complement strand
CCACCGTATGGCCGATGGGGCCGTAGATGCGATCACCGATCAGCGGGTGCAGCGACGAACGGATGGTCAGGGGCAGACCCTGCCGAAAGGCGAAGTAGGCCAGCGCCAGGGCCACGACCGCGTAGATCGCCCAGGCATGCACGCCCCAATGGAAGAAGGTGATGCGCATCGACTGGCGTGCCGCCTCCACCGTCTCCGGGTCGCCAACGGGCGGCGACACGTAATGCATCACCGGTTCCGCCACGCCAAAGAACATCAGGCCGATGCCCATGCCCGCGGAAAACAGCATCGCGAACCAGGAGGTATACGTGTAGTCGGGCTCGCTGTGATCCGGCCCCAGCCGGATGCGACCGAAGCCGGACAGCGCGAGCGACACCACGAAGACGATGAAGCCGGCCACCGCCAGTACGTAGAACCACCCCGCCGACTCCGAGATCCAGCCCTGCACGGCGCTGAACAGCGTTGCCGCCGGCCCGGTGAAGAGGGCGGCGAACAGAACCAGGGCGAGCGTCAGGGCGCCAGAGATGAAGAAGACCGGCGGGCTGATCTGTATGCGGGGCGCGCGCTCGGCGCCATTGTCCTGTTCTGCCATCTTCGACCTCGGTGAACGGTGTTGGGGGTGCGATGCCATGCCGGCCGGCCAGGGCGGCACCGGGCGCCTGCAGGCCCAGGCGGGAGCGCTCCGCCAGCCCCCGGCGCGGGCAACCCGCGCAAGGCCCCAGGATCATCGCACAACGCGGGATATCCATGAAATCCCAGCCCTCGGAGCGCCCGGCGCTCCGCTCCGGGGTACCGTGCGGATTCGGCCCGCATCTGCCCGGGCACTGCAGAAACGGCTGTCAGCGCCTATCCTCGAAGATCACGCAAAGCCGTTGACGGAAGTGCCAGTGACGTACACGACGACCCTGATTGCCGCCTGCGTGACGGTAGGCGTGCTGATGACCGGAACGACGAAGTCCGCCCTCGCGGACTCGGAAAGAACAGCCGCACACCCCTCCGTGGCGGTGGAACACCGATTCGCGCAGGTCCGGGACCGCGGCCGGGGCGACCGCCATTTTCAGGCGGAACCCGAGTTTCCGCCGAATGACTATCTCGGGGACGTCGAGGTTCCCGGCGAGTACCGGCCGGACGTCTCCGGACCGGGGTCCCTTTCGCCGGAGGACTGGTACGAGTCCGCGGACACGCCGCCCGCCTTCGGGGGGGGCACCGACATCCCGCGCCATGACCGGGGCGAATTCCCGGCCACGCCGCCGGGCGCGGCATCCCGTGAGCGTTTCCCGCCCCCCGCGATGCCGACCGATCCCGCGCAGCAGGGGTGGGGCGGTTTCCCGGCCGAGGAGACCTGGGATGATCGCATGCCCGCAACGCGCGGCGGGATGGATGACCGGTGGCCGCTGCCCCCGCCGACGGAAGGCGGTTATCCCGGCGCTTCCGAATATCCGTCGGAGGCCTGGGACAGGACACGCCCGCAAGCCGCGCCGGAGGGGCGTCCGCCCTTCCCCGATGAGCCACGCGGCGGCTTCGACCCGTGGCGCTGAGGGCGGCGGTTCAGGGGGCACCGCTCCGGCGCCAGACCAGCGTGAAGTTGTCCGCGGGCATCGCGATCGACTCCAGGAGGTCCAGCCCGAGCGGTGCGGCCGCGCGCTGGATGTCGTCCATGTCGCGCACGCCCATCCCCGGGTCGGCCCTGCGCAGGGCGCGGTCGAACTCGAGGTTGGAAGGAGCGGTGTGGCGGCCGCCGCGCGCGAAGGGCCCGTACATCGCGAAGATCCCGCCGGGGCGCAGCACCCCGGAGACCCCGGCGAGCACGGCCAGCACCTCGGGCCAGTGCATGATGTGCGCGGTGTTGGCGGTGAAGACGTAGTCGTAGTGCTCGCCCGGCCACTGGCCGGTGGCGTGCAGTTCACGGGCCGGGGCGATGTTGTCCAGCCCCGCGTCCCGACGCCACGCCTCGATCCCCTCGATACGCCCCGGGACCTCGGTGGGCTGCCAGGTCAGATGGGGCAGCGCGGTCGCGAAGTGCACTGCATGCTGGCCGGTCCCGCTGCCCACCTCCAGGACGCTGCCCGGCTCGACGAACCACCGGCGCAGCACGTCGAGGATCGGGTCCTTGTTCTGTTCGGCGGACTCTGCGAAGGGCTTGCCGTTCATGACTCAGGAGGCGGGTAGCCGGGCCCGCAGCCAGTCGATCGTGGCCAGCGTTGCAGGGTCGTGCGGATGGAGCCGGGTATCGGATTGGAGATCCTCGAGCACGCGGCCGGCCAGCTGCTTGCCCAGTTCCACGCCCCACTGGTCGAAGGCGTTGATCTCCCACAGGGTCGAGAGGAGGTAGATCTTGTGTTCAAAAAGGGCGATCAGCGCACCGAGGCTGTGCGGGTCGAGCCGCTCCATCAGGATCAGGGTGCTCGGCCGATCGCCGGGGAAGCTGCGGTGCGGGGCGAGCCGGGCCGCCTCCGGCTCCGGGAGCCCGTCCGCCGACATCTCCGCCGCGGCCTCGGCGGCGGTCTTGCCGTGGGCCAGGGCCTCCGCCTGCGCGACCAGGTTGGCCAGCAGGATCGGATGATGTCCGGGCAGCCCGTGCGCAGGCTCCGCGACGCCGATGAACTCCGTCGGCTCCCAGCGCGTGCCCTGGTGCAGCAGCTGGTAGAAGGCATGCTGACCGTCCGTGCCGACCGCACCCCAGACCAATGCCCCGGTGTCCCGTTCCACCGGGGAGCCGTCCAGGTGCACGCCCTTTCCCAGGCTCTCCATCTCCGCCTGCTGCAGGTAGGACGGCACGAGTTTCAGGCGCTCGTCGTACGGTAGCACCACCCGCGCGCAGGCCCCCAGGATGTTGTGGTTCCAGATGTCCACCAGCGCCATGCGCAGCGCCGCGTTGCCATCCGGCGCCGCGGTCTCCAGCACGTGCCGGTCCATCGCGTGCGCGCCGGCAAGCAGGTTGCGGAAGCCGTCCATGCCGAGGTAGAGCGCGACCGGCAGACCGATGGCCGACCAGAGCGAGTAGCGGCCCCCGACCCAGTCCCAGAAACCGAACATGTTGCCGATGTCGATGCCGAACTCCGCGACGCGGCCGGCGTGCGTGGAGACCGCGACGAAGTGCCGCGCGACGGCCTCGGGGTGATCGGTGTGCCGGAGCAGCCACGAACGCGCCGACCGGGCGTTGGTCAGCGTCTCCTGGGTTCCGAAGGTCTTGGACGCGACGATGAACAGCGTGGTCTCCGGGTCCGATTCGCGCAGCACCGCCTCCAGCGCCGCGCCGTCCACGTTGGAGACGAAGTGCATGCGCAGGGTGTGCCCCTCGGCGGTGGTGGCCGCAAGCGGCGCCAGCGCCGCGCACACCATGCGCGGCCCGAGATCGGACCCCCCGATGCCGATATTGACCACGCTGCGAATCGGCCGGTCGGAGTAGCCGACATGGCGGCCGTCGTGCACCCGCTGGACCAGGGCTTCGATCGCATCGAGCACCCGGTGCACCTCGGGAACCACGTCCTGGCCGTCGATATGGCAGCTGGCGTCACGCGGCAGCCGCAGGGCCATGTGATGAGCGGCCCGGTCCTCCGTGGTGTTCACGTGTTCGCCGTCCCACTGGCGACGCAGCGCATCGGCCCACCCCGCCTCGCCGGCCAGCGCGTAGAGCGCCTCCCAGGCCCCGGCATCGAGCCGCTGACGGGTCCAGTCGAGGCGCAGCCCCGCGGCATGCAGCACATCGCGCTCGACGCGGTCCGGGTCGCCGGACAGCAACTCGCGCAGGGATACCGGGCCGAGGCGATCACGGACGTCCGCCAGCTGTGCCCAGCGGGAAGAGGCTTGTCGGGGCTGCGGCATGAACGGTTCCTCGAGTCGTTTGCGGCGGGCAGGAAATGGGAGGCTTGCCTACACTACAATGGCCGGTCAGGCCACACAACGCGATTCGAGAGCCTCCATGCGCATCCTGTTTGCGAGCAGCGAAGCCTACCCACTGGTCAAGACCGGGGGGCTGGGCGACGTCAGCTCCAGCCTTCCCGCCGCACTGAAGCGCCGCCGCCAGGACGTGCGCCTCGTACTGCCTGCCTACCCGCGTGCGGTCAGTCGCCTCGCCGACGCGACCCGCCTGCCGGGCCCGGCGGATGCGCCGTGGAGCCTGATCCAGGGCTACCTCCCCGGCACCTCGGTGATGGTCTACCTGATCGACTGGCCGATGTATTTCGAACGCGACGGCGACCCCTACCGCGCCACGGACGGCAGCGACTGGCCGGACAACCCACAGCGCTTCGCCGCCTTCGGCCGGGCCGTGGCGGCACTGGCCCTGAACGAGGCGGGGCTGGACTGGGCTCCGCAGGTCCTGCACCTGAACGACTGGCAGACCGGCCTGGTGCCGGTGTTTCTCCGCGGCCACCCGCGGCGGCCGCCGACGGTCTTCACCATCCACAACCTCGCCTACCAGGGCCTGTTCCCCGGGCCCGTCCGGCACGCGCTGGGCCTGCCCGAGGACCTCTGGCACATGGAGGCCCTCGAGTTCCATGGGCAGCTCTCGTTCATGAAGGGCGGGCTGATCTTCTCCGACCTGATCACCACGGTTTCGCCCACCTACGCACGCGAGATCCAGGCCCCCGAGGCCGGCATGGGCCTCGACGGCGTGCTCCGCGCGCGCTCGGCGAGCCTGCACGGCATCCTCAACGGCGTCGACTATCGCGAGTGGAATCCCGAGCGCGACGGCTACCTCGAGGCCCACTACAGCGCCGACGAGCTGTCCGGCAAGGCGCTGAACCGGGCCGCCCTGCAGCGCGATCTGCACCTGCCCGCCCGGGACGACATCCCGCTGCTGGGGCACGTCGGCCGGATGGTGGAACAGAAGGGGATCGATCTGCTGCTGGAGGCCTGCGCGCCCCTTCTCGCCGAGGGCCGCATTCAGCTGGCGCTGGTGGGCAGCGGGGAACGGCGCTTCGAGGACGCGGCGCGTGCCCTCGCGGCCGACCACCCGGGGCACTGCAGCGTGGTCATCGCCTACAACGAGACGCTCGCGCACCGCATCGAGGCGGGCTCCGACGCCTTCCTGATGCCCTCGCGCTTCGAGCCCTGCGGGATGAACCAGATGTACAGCCTCCGCTACGGGACGCCTCCGGTCGTGCACGCGACCGGCGGCCTGGTCGACACCGTCATCGACGCGAATCCCGCGACCCTGGCGGACGGTACCGCGACCGGCTTTTCCTTCGTTCCCGCGACCGCCAGCGCGCTGACCGGCGCGATCGAGCGGGTGCTGGCGCTGTTCGCCGAACCCGGACGGGCGCGCTGGCAACAGGTCCTGCGCAACGGCATGGTGCGCGACTTCGGCTGGAGCCAGAGCTCCGCCGCCTACCTGGGTCTCTATCGCGGGCTGGCCGGCAAGCCCTGAAGCGCGCACCGACCGGGCGCCCGGCAGGCCTGCGGTATACTGGGTTCGCCAGATTTCCACAGATCCAGATTCCCATGGACCCGGGGCCGGCCGTCGCGCCGGCCCCGTTCATTCAAGCCGCTGATCCAGGGGCCTCATGACTCAGCACCGAAACAACGAGCCGTTTCTGCCCAGGGACCGGGAACTTCGCGCCCGGGTTCGTCTGTTCGGCGACCTGCTGGGAAGGGTGATCCGCAGGCTGGAAGGCGAGCAGGTCTTCAACGCTGTCGAGACCCTGCGCAAGGGCTTCGTCAGCCTCCGCAAGCGGGAGGATCCCCAGCTGCGCCAGCGCCTGATGCGCTTCATCGTGCAACAGAACCCCGAGGTGACCGAGCGCGTGATCCGCGCGTTCAGCATCTACTTCAGCCTGGTCAATATCGCCGAGGAAGACCTGTACTACCGCTGGCGCAGGGCCCAGGTCAGCAGCGGCGAGCCGCTGTGGGTGGGCTCCTTCGACCGGACGCTGCGTGACCTGAGCGCCGAGGGCGTCACCGCGGGCGAGCTGGAGGGACTGCTGGCGCAGATCAGTTACATGCCGGTCTTCACCGCGCATCCGACCGAGGCCCGCCGACGCACCACGATGGAGAACCAGCGGCGCGTGTTCCGGACCGCAGACCAGCTCAACAATCCGCGCATCGGGGCGGCCGAGCGCCAGCTGCTGATCGAGGAGCTCGAGGGCGATATCCAGATTCTCTGGCGCACCAACGAGGTCCGGGTGAAGAAGCCGCAGGTGCGCGACGAGGTCAAGTACGGTCTCTTCTACTTCGAGGAGAGCCTCTTCGAGGCGATACCACTGGCCTACCGCTTCCTCGAGAAGGCCGTGCGGCGCAGTTACGGGACCCGGCCCGACGGCGGCCTGCCGATCCGCATCCCGGCCTTCCTGCGCTTCGGCTCCTGGATCGGTGGGGATCGTGACGGCAATCCCAACGTGACCCCTGCGGTCACCGCGATGGCCTGCCGACTGGCAATGCAGCAGGTGCTGCGCGAGTACCTGAGGCGCGTCGTCCGGCTGCGCAACGTGCTGACGCACTCTACGCTGATGTGCAAGCCCTCCGCGGCCTTTCAGGCCAGCCTGGAGGCGGACAACAGCATCGCGCCCGCGGTCTTCCAGGGTTCCATGGACCGCTACGAGACGGAACCCTACCGCCGCAAGCTCCAGATCATGATCTTCCGCCTGAAGGAGACGCTGGCGACGGTCGATCGGCGCCTGGCGGGGGAGGCGGCCATCCTGCCGGTCAGTTCCGCCTACGCCGGCGCCGCCGGTTTCCTGCAGGATCTCCGGGTCATCCACGATTCACTGGTCAGCCACGGCGAACGCAACATCGCCGGCCGGGAGCTCACCGATCTGATCCGCCTCGCGGAGACCTGCGGCTTCCACCTCCATCACCTCGACGTCCGGCAGGAATCCGGCGTGCACACCCGCACCGTGGCGGCGGTCCTCGCGCAGGCCGAAGTGCAACCCGACTATGCGTCCCTCGACGAGGCGTCGCGGCTGGAACTGCTGAGCCGGCTGATCGATCGCCCCGAACTGCCCGCGATCGACTACGACGCGCTGGACGAGGAATCGCGGGAGACCCTGCGCACCTTCGACGTGATGCGCGAGATGCGCCGCGAGGTCGGGACGGAGGGCATCGGCACCTACGTGATCTCGATGACGCACGCGGCCTCGCACGTGCTCGAGGTCCTGCTGCTCGGACGGCTGACCGCCCTCGCCGGCCGCAGCGGAGAGGACGCCTTCTGCCATTTGCGGATCGCCCCCCTGTTCGAGACCATCGAGGACCTGCAGCACGTCGACACGGTGCTGAACAACCTGCTCGGCAACGCCTGCTACCGGCGCATGCTGGCTGCGAACGGCGACCTCCAGGAAGTGATGCTCGGCTACTCCGATTCCTGCAAGGACGGTGGCATCCTCGCCTCCAGCTGGAATCTCTACGAGGCGCAGCAGAAGATCGTCGCGATCAGCGAAGGCTTCGGTGTCCGCTGCCAGCTGTTCCACGGCCGGGGCGGCACCGTTGGCCGGGGCGGCGGCCCCACCCACGAATCCATCCTCGCCCAGCCGCCCGCGACGGTGCAGGGGCGCATCAAGTTCACCGAGCAGGGCGAGGTGCTGTCCTACAAGTACAGCAACGTGGAGACCGCGGTCTACGAGATCGGCATGGGCGCGACCGGCCTGATCCTCGCCAGCCGCAGCCTGATCCGCGAGCCGAACTGCGACCGCGACGAGTATCGCGCGACGATGGGCGAACTCGCGGCATTGGGCGAGGAGGCCTACCGGGATCTGGTGGACCACACGCCGGGGCTGCTCGACTACTTCTACGAGAGCACGCCGGTGCAGGAGATCGGATCCCTGAACATCGGCTCCCGACCCTCGCACCGGCGCAAGAGCGACCGGTCGAAATCATCCATCCGGGCCATCCCCTGGGTCTTCGGCTGGGGGCAGTCGCGCCACACCCTGCCCGCCTGGTACGGGATCGGCAGCGCGCTGGAGGGCTGGCGGGGAGACGACCCCGACCGGCTGGACCTGCTGCGGCGAATGTACGCGGAATGGCCGTTCTTCCGCTCCCTGCTGTCGAACAGCGAGATGGCGCTCACCAAGGCGGACATGCGCACCGCCGCGGAATACGCCCGGTTGTGCAGCGACCACGAGCTCGCCGACGCGGTCTACGCGCGGGTCCGGGATGAATACGAGCGCACGGTGCGGGAGGTGCTGCGGGTGTCGCAGCTCGAGGCGCTGATGGGCGGGACACCGCTGCTCGCGCTGTCGCTGCAGCGTCGCAATCCCTACCTGGATCCGCTCAACAGCATCCAGATTCACCTGCTGCGGGAGTCGCGTGCCGTCGAGGAGACGCGTTCGGAGGAGGATCAAGGCAACCCGTGGATGGCGCCGCTGCTGCGCTCGATCAACGCGATCGCGGCCGGAATGCGCAACACGGGCTGAGGGGGGGTCCCTGGTGGGCCCGCTGCGCCTGGCCCACCCTACCGGGTGCGTTGGCGGGGGTACCGCGCAGGGTGGGTGAAGCGAAACACACCCACCAGACCGGCGGCGGGCCGGATCAGGCGGCCTGGACGGGGATCTGGTGCCCGGTGTGCGCGATGCGGTTGCCCTGCCCCATGTAGACCAGGTTCGGGGTGAACGAGCGGGCCTCCTCCGCGTCCAGCTGGCCGTAGGCGCAGATGATCACCCGGTGCCCGACCGCGGCCTTGTGCGCGGCGGCACCGTTCACCGAGATCACGCCGGAGCCCGCCTCGGCCTCGATCGCGTAGGTGGTGAAGCGCTCACCGTTGTCGATGTTGTAGATCTGGATCTGCTCGAACGGCAGGATGCCGGCCGCCTCCAGAAGCTGCGTATCGATCGCGCAGGAGCCCTCGTATTCGAGCTCGCAGTGCGTGACCCGGGCCTTGTGCAGCTTGCCCTTCAGTAGAGTGATCATCATCGGCGGAAACTCCGGTGACGCGTGCGTCAGAACCTATTGTGCGGCGCATTATGGGGGAATCATGCCGGGCCGGCAAACTTCCCCTGAGAAAGGCGCAGATTATCAATCAGTCGCACGCCGTCAAGCCAGGCAGCGCCCAGCACGACCAGGTCCCGGTCTCCGGGGCCGGGTTCGCCCAGGTCGTCCGCGCGCCGGATGCTGAGATAATCCGGCCGGAAACCGGCCTCGCGCAAGCGCGCCCCGGCGGTGGCGAGGAGCTCGGGGAAGATATCGGGCCACTGGTCGGGTTCGAGCACGCAGGCCTCTACGGTGTCCTGCAGGCAGCGGTAGAGCTCGGGGGCACGGGCCCGTGCGGAGGGCGACAACCGGGCGTTGCGGGAACTGAGCGCCAGACCGTCGCTCTCGCGCACCGTGGGCACGGCGTCGATCACCACCGGAAAGTTCAGCGACGCGACCATGCCCCGGATCAGCAGCAGCTGCTGGTAATCCTTCTCGCCGAAGACCGCGAGGTCGGGCTGCACCAGGTTGAACAGCTTCGCGACCACGGTGGCGACGCCGTCGAAGTGGCCCGGCCTGGATTCGCCCTCGAGGATATGGGACAGCCCGGACACCACCACCCGCGCCGTTACCGGCTCGTGTTCCGGGTACATCTCCGTGGCCTCCGGGCAGAACAGCGCGTCGACGCCGGCCTCGGCCAGCAGCTTGGCGTCGGCCTCCAGCGTCCGCGGGTAGCGGGAGAGGTCGTCGGGACGATCGAACTGCAGGGGGTTCACGAATACGCTCACGACGACCCGATCGCCGCGTTCCCGTGCGTGGCGCACCAGCGCGAGGTGGCCCGCGTGCAGGTTGCCCATCGTCGGCACGAAGGCGAGCCTGCGACCATAGCGGCTGCGCCATTCCCGGCACAGCGCGGTGGCCTGGCGTCGATCGCGAAGGATGCGCATCGGCTTCAGGTGAAGGTGTGCTCGCCGGAGACGGGGAAACGGCGCTCCCGCACCGCCGCGGCGTAGGCCGCGATGGCCTCGGCGAGCCCCTCGGCCCCGGCCATGAAGTTACGGGAGAATCGCGGCGGATCGGGGGTCAGGCCGATCACGTCCTGCAGCACCAGCACCTGCCCGTCGCAGTCGGGGCTCGCGCCGATACCGATCACCGGCACCCGGGCGCCTTCGGTGATGCGCGCCGCGAGCGTCTCCGGAACCCCCTCCAGCAGCAGGCACTGCGCACCCGCGGCCTCCAGCGCCCGGGCCTCCGCCTGCATGCGTTCGGCCGCCGCGGACTCCCGGCCCTGGATCCGGTAGCCGCCGAAGCGGTGCACCGCCTGCGGGGTCAGGCCGAGGTGCGCGCACACCGGGATCCCGGAACCGGCCATGCGCCGCACGAGATCGGTATGGCTGCCGTTGCATTCCACCTTGACCATCTGCGCGCCAGCCCGCATCAGCGCACCGCCCTGCTCCAGCCCCGTCGACACGTCGCGGTCGCCCAGGAACGGCAGGTCGGCCATCAGCAGCACGCGGCGCGCGCCCCGGGCCACCGCCTCGACGTGGTAGACCATGTGCTCAATGGTGACCGGCAGCGTGGTCTCGTGTCCCTGCACCACCATGCCCAGCGAATCGCCCACCAGGATCACGTCGATGTCCGAGGCATCCAGCAGACGGGCGAAGCTGGCATCGTAGGCGGTCAGGCAGGTGATCGGCCGTCCGTCCCGCTTGTGCCTTTCGAGGGTGCGAATGGTGGTGCGCATCGGACCTCCTCCAGCGTTCAGAGCTGCACAGGCAGCGGGTTGAAATAGTGCCTTCCCCCGTGAACCTGCTCGAGGAACTGGACGAGTTGCTGAAAATCCGCTTCGCGGTTGACCCAGTCGATCTCCGCCGCATTCACGATCACCAGCGAGGCCGCATCGAAATGATAGAAGAACTCCGCGTAGGCTGCGTTCAACTGCTCCAGGTACGCGCCGTCGATACGCCGCTCGTAGCTGCGCCCACGCCGGCGGATGCGCTCCAGCAGCACCTCCACCGGGGCCTGCAGGCACACGACCAGGTCCGGCCGCGGAAGCCGGGGCCGCAGGTGCCGGAACATCTCCCGGTAGATGGTCATCTCGTCGGGTGACAGGTTCAGTTCCGCAAACAGCGGGTCCTTGTCGACCAGGTAGTCGGCCACGTGCAGGCCTTCGAACAGATGGAGCTGGGCCAGCGGTGTCAGCTGGCGGACGCGCTGCACCAGGAAGTGCAGCTGCGTCGCCAGTGCGTGCTTGGAACGATCCTGATAGAAGCGCTCCAGGAACGGGTTTTCGTCCGGCGCCTCGAACAACCCCTCCGCCCTCAGGTGCTGCGCGAGCATCCGGGCAAGGCTGGACTTCCCCACGCCGATCGGTCCCTCCACCGCAATGAAACGGAAGTCGGCGAGACTCATGCGCGTGCCTCCTCGGGAATGGCCTGCAGCGCGGTTCCGGGCATCCCGCGGCACAGCGCCGCGATCGGCCCGTGGCCCGGGATCATCAGCCCGGGAGCCAGCTCCAGCAGCGGGAGCAGCACGAAGTCGCGCTCCGCGATGCCCGGGTGCGGAACCCGCAGGCCGGGTTCGTCGATCACCTCGCCGCCGAAGAGCAGGAGGTCGAGATCGAGCAGGCGCGGACCCCAGCGGGTGCCGTCACGCCGGCGGCCACAGGCGACTTCCGTGGCCTGCAGCCGGTGCAGCAGTGCGCGGGGCTCCAGCCGGGTCTCCAGGCGCGCCACCGCGTTCACGTAATCGGGCTGATCCCGCGGCCCCATCGGGGGGTTGCGGTAGAGGCGCGAGCGTCCGGAAAGCCGGGTCTCGGGCAGGTCGCGGCCCAGTCGCGCCAGGGCGTCGAACACCTGTGCAACCGGGTCCCCGAGGTTGGCCCCGATCCCGACGAAGACCGGCACCGGCGACCTCAAGACGCCACCCTTGGCCGGCGCCGGCGCCGGCCGCGCCGCGGCCGGGTCGCCGGATCCGGCGTGTCCTCCGCGGACCGCTGCTGCTGCCGCGCGGCGTCGCTGTCCTGGAACTCGGTCCACCACGCGCAGAGTTCCGGATCCGCCTCGCCGGCGCGCGCGCGCAGGCACAGGAAGTCGTAGCCCGCGCGAAAGCGCGGATGGCCGAGGAGCCTCAGGGCGCGCCCGCCCTGGTTCCGGGGGAGGCGCTGCTGCAGCTCCCAGATCTCGCGCACCACCAGTGCATAGCGCTTCGGTATCGAGACCCGTTGGACCTGGCGCTCGAGCACCAGGGAAGCCGCCTGTTGCCAGGCGGCAGCGGGCTCCTCGCCGGCGTCCAGCCGCGCCCCGGCCTCGCGCCGGGCCGGCGCCCAGAGGATCGCCGCGTACAGGAAGGCGGGGTGCACGCCCATCTCGTCGCGGATCCTCGTGTCCGTGTTCTTCAGGGCCTCGACCAGGAAGTCCCGCTGGGCCGGCCCGGTCTCGGGGTCGGCAAAGCACTCCGCGGCCTGTGGAAACATCGCCCCGAACAGGCCGAGGCGTTCGAGTTCGTCCAGGCAGGTCACCGCCTCGCCACTGTGAAAGAGCTTGATCACCTCGTCGAACAGCCGCGCAGGCGCCACGGATGTGATCAGGCCGGCAAAGCGGTGCATCGCCGCGTCGATCTCCGGCGCAATGCGCAGACCCAGCTTGGCCGCGAAGCGCACCGCACGCAGCATGCGCACCGGGTCCTCGCGCAGGCGCTGCTCCGGGTCGTCGCCGATCAGGCGCAGCACGCCCTCGTGCAGATCGAGCACGCCGTTGGTGAAATCGAGCACGGAGTAGTCGGCGATGTCGTAGTACAGGGCGTTGATGGTGAAGTCACGCCGCCACGCATCCTGCTCGATGGTGCCGTAGCTGTTGTCCCGGAGGATGCGGCCGTCCTCGCTGAGCTCGATGTTGCCCTCCTCGTCCTCCGCACCGAAGGGCGCCCGGAAGGTGGCGACCTCGATGATCTCGCGCCCGAAGGTGACGTGCGCCAGCCGGAAGCGGCGCCCGATCAGACGGCAGTTGCGGAAGAGACGGCGAACGTCCTCGGGATGCGCATCCGTCGCCACGTCGAAGTCCTTCGGTTCGCGGCCGAGCAGCAGGTCCCGGACACCGCCGCCGACCAGGCAGCTGCGAAAGCCCGCGTCACGCAGCCGGTAGAGGACCTTCAGCGCGTTGTCGCTGATCGCGGCGCGCGAGATCGGGTGCTGATCGCGGGAATAGACCCGCGGCTGTACAGGGACTTGGACCGCGTCGCTCACCAGGGTTCGTCATCGCTCGGAAAGGGCCGTATCATAACAGTTCGCCTGCGCCCTACACTCAGCGGCCGCCGTGGCGGAGCGGCGCGACCTCTCCGGCTACCCGAAAACGCAGGTAGTCATCGAGGATCCGCCGATGGTCGAAGACCAGCGCCTGCTTGCGGTCCTCCGGATCCAGCCAGCGCAACGCGAGGGCGTCGTCCTGCGCCCGCGCCTCCCCCTCGCCCCGGGCCACGTAGACCACGCTCACGGTGTGGCCGCGCGGATCCCGTTCCGGGTCCGAGTACACGCCGAGCAGGGCCTCGAGCCGGACCTCGAGGCTGGTCTCCTCCTGCGCTTCGCGCCGGGCCGCGCGTTCGACGGGCTCGCCCCGGTCCACGAAACCACCGGGCAGCGCCCAGCCGGCCGGCGGATTGCGGCGCTCGATCACCAGCACGCGCCCCGGGTTGGCCGGGTGGCGGATGATCAGATCGACGGCCAGCAAGGGTGTCTCCGGATGACCTGTGTTCACGTCTCCCCCTCCTTTCTGATGAAGCGCCGGATGTGCCGGCGCTCCCGCTTGTCCGGGCGGCGCCCGGGCCGTGCGGTGTCCCGCTGCTCACGACGCCGGATGGCCTCCGCCTCGCGCCGGGCCACGCTCTCCGTGGTCTCCGCGTACAACTGCCGCGCCTCGGTGGCCGGGCGGCGCTGCACGTTGATGCCAAGGACCTCGACCTCGAAGACCTCCTGGCCACGCTGCACGGTCACGCGGTCGCCGGGGTGCACCTTGCGCGCAGGCTTGCAGCGATCGCCGTTTACGTGCACCTTCCCTCCTGCAACCGCTTCCGTGGCGAGCGCCCGGGTCTTGAAGAAGCGCGCGGCCCAGAGCCATTTGTCCAGGCGCAGGGTGCCGCGGTCGGTATCAGACGCAATCACGGCCGCCCACACGCTCAGCCATCGGGGATCGATTACACCCGCCGTCTGGAGGTCTCATGGCCCTGCCCAATCTGCACCTGGTCAGCTTTCCGCTCTGCCCTTTCGTCCAGCGTAGCGTCATCACGCTGAAACACAAGCAGGTCCCCTTCGAACTGACCTTCATCGACCTGAACGATCTGCCCGACTGGTTCCGCGAGAAATCCCCGACCGGAAAGGTACCCCTGCTGCTGGTGGACCGCGACACCCCGGTCTTCGAGTCGGCGGTGATCAGCGAGTACGTCGACGAGATCGCGCCGCCGAGACTGCTGCCGGAGGACCCGCTCGAGCGTGCGCTGGCCCGCGCCTGGATCGCCTTCGCGTCGGATATGATCATGGCGATGCACCACTGGATGACCGCCCCCACCGAAGAGGCCTTCCGCGAGGCCCGCGACGCGGCGGCGAAGGGTCTCAGGCGGATGGAAGCGCAGTGCCAGGCAGATCCCTGCTTCTCCGGGTCCGAGTTCTCGCTGCTGGACGCGACGCTGGCGCCGGTGCTGATGCGCTACGATCTGCTGCAGGATCCCGAGAGCCCCTGGCAGCCCGGGGAGTACCCGCAACTCGCGCGCTGGTGGCAGCACGTGTCGGAATTGCCCGAGGTCAAGGACTCGACCATCGAGGACTTCCGGGAGCGCCTGATCCGATTCCTGAACAATCAGGAGGGCTTCGCCGGCCCCCGCCTCGCGGCGGGCCTTGCGGCACGCGGCCACTGACCGGGCCAGTCGACGACGAAGTCGATCAGGGGCAGGTCGGGTGCGGCATCCTCGCGGACCACCCGCCCCGCCACCGACACACCCGCCGCGCGGACGGTCCCCGGGTCACCGGAGATCAGCGGGTGCCAGTCGGGCAGGGGCTCGCCGTGCAGACGCAGACGGTACGCGCAGGTCGGTGGCAGCCACTCGTATTCGGCCACGGACTCGAGGTCGATCTTCAGGCAGTCGGGCACCCTGCGCGTCCGGTTCGCGTAGTCCGAGCACCGTCCGGTTCCGCAGTCCAGCAGGCGGCAGGCGAGCCAGGTGTAGGCGAGCTCGCCGGTGTCCTCGTCCTCCAGCTTGTGCAGGCAGCACCGTCCGCAGCCGTCGCACAGTGCCTCCCATTCCCGCTCGTCCAGCGTCTCCAGCGGCCGCTGCCAGAAGGGCGTCTCCATCAGCCCTGCCCCTGCACCCCGTCCAGAAGCCGCTGTCCGGCCTGCTCCAGGCGATCCACGACCTGCTCCCAGCGCTCGAGCGTAACGAAGTGCATCAGCACGCGCCCGCGGCCGATGGGAATCATGATCGCGACGCCCTGCTCCGGATAAAGCCAGTAGGTCTGGTCATCCGCGATGCGCAGGTGGCCCTCGGGGTCGCCAAATCGCTGGCGCACGAGGTCGGCATCCCAGCGGGCCCGCGGGATGTAGCTCATCTCCATCACCGGTGCGTCGCCAAGGGCCCGCAGCGCGTCGTCGCTGAGCCCGTAGCGTCGCGCTCCGCTGGGCATCGGCCGATCCGAGGTGCGCTCTTCCCACAGGAACTCCATCTCGGCCTCGTCCAGCGCCGGCAACAGCACCAGGTTGGCCTCGAAGGGGGGGATTCGCGCGTTGGAGTAGAAGGCCTCGACGTTCCGGGTTCCATCCGGTTCAACGAACAGCCGGATATCCGGCACCGGGAGTTGACCCGTCAGATCCCGGAGGGTCGTTCGGCCAAGCTCGATGCCCAGTACCCGCGTCCGGTCCTGCGCAAGGACCTCGACCTGCCAGGGGAGGTTGGTGAATTGCTGCATCCGGGTGCGGTCGGGCATCAAAAAGACGCCGATCAGCACGAGCACCAGTACGGTGCCCAGAAGACCCCAGAGCCATCCTCTGAAACGCATCACTACTCCCGGCTAAGAGCCTGGTGAAAACAGTCCGGACGCGCTGCGGATCCGGTCCCGATGCGCCCCGTGTGGTCCCTGCAGACCACCCGACGGGCACCGCGGGCATGCGGGCCGCGAGCAATCCCCGCGCCGCTTCCAGCGAGCGGCCGGGGATTATAGCAGGACCATGGCAGGGCCCCCGTTGCCGGCAGGCGATGGAAGATCCTGGCGGCATTGCACGTCGGGTACACTGGTTGCCGTCGCCCCGGTCCGTGCCCGGGCGCGGTACCCGTTCCGCCTGTCCCGCAAGATTCATCGAACGGGCGACCTTCACGTTAACGGAGCCAGCCGCATGCCGCCTTTCCAGCCCCGGATGTCCCGCCGCCGCTTCCTGCAACTCGGCGCCGGATCGCTCGCCACCGCCGGCATCATCGCCAGCGCGCCCCAGATCACCGCCTTCGCCGGGGATCTGAACGACTTCCTGAAGGGTCCGCCCGTCGAGGACATTCCACCCATCCAGCTCAGCGAGAACGTCTGGATGATCCACGCCGAGGAGGTCTTTCCGACCCCGCAGAACCAGGGGATGATGTGCAACATCACCTTCGTGCCCACCGACGATGGAGTGGTGGTCCTGGACAGCGGGGGCTCGCTGCAGATCGGCGAGATGGCCATCCGCATGATCCGCACCGTCACCGACAAGCCGGTCGTCGCGATCTTCGTCTCGCACTACCACGGCGACCACTGGCTGGGCAATCACGCCTTCGTGAACGAATACGGACCGGACCTCCCGATCTACGCGCATCCGCACACGAAGACCGAGATCGAGGGCGTCCAGGGTGACCTGTGGCGCAGCCTGATGGAGCGCTGGACCGAGGGCGCCACGATGGGCACCAAGGTGATCGCCCCGAACCGGGAAACCACGCACGGCGACGAGTTCCGCTTCGGTGACGTGCTGCTCCGAATGCACCACTACGGCGTCGCACACACCCCGAGCGACGTCAGCATGGAGGTGGTGAACGACCGCCTGACCTACGTCGGCGACGTGGCGATGGAGCGGCGGATCGCGAACATGGACGACGGCTCGTTCCCCGGTTCGATCGAGTACATCGATGCACTGAAGGCCGAGGCCGGCTCCGACATCTGGGTCCCGGGCCACGGACGCGCCACCGACGACCTGATGCAGTGGAACCGCGAACTCTATGCCGGGATCTACGAGAACGCCATGGAGTCGGTGGAACGCATGGAGAGCATGGAGGACGCACGCGCGCGGATACTGGCCGACTCCCGCGTGGCGGACAAGGCGGCAGAGACCCGCGGCTTCGAGGAGAACATCGGCCGCTACATCAGCCTCGCCTATCTCGAGGCCGAGATGGCGGCATTCTGAACCGGAAGAGGATGACGCGGACGGGGCGCGCGCCTGCCGGCTTCGCGTCCGCCCCCCCGCGGCCCGCCGGCCGTCCGGGACTGCGGCCATGAATCGTGCCGACCGGCTGTTCCACCTGCACGGCATCCTGCGATCCGCACGCCGGCCGGTGACCTTCGACACGCTGCGCGAGCGGCTCGAGGTCTCCGCGGCCACCCTGAAGCGCGACATCCGCTATCTCCGCGACCACATGGAGGCGCCCATCCTCTACGACCGGGGCCACAACGGCTACCGTTACGATCCCGATGCGCCGGCATTCGAGCTCCCGGGCATCTGGTTCAACGAGAGCGAGCTGCATGCGCTGCTTGCCACACAGCAGTTGCTCGACAGCGTCCAGCCCGGCCTTCTCGGGACCTCGATCAGCGTATTGAAGACCAAGGTGCGCAAGCTGCTCGGCGAGGGCGGGCAGCGCGCGGAAGTGGTCGCCAGCCGGGTACGCCTGCAACCGATGGCACCCCGGCGGACGAACTTCGAGGTCTTCGGCCAGCTGTCCGGCGCCGTGCTCAACCAGCGTCCGCTCACGATCACCTACCACGGGCGCGAGCGCGACGCGCCCGGCGCGCGCAGCATCCACCCCTATCGTCTGGTCCACTACCGGGACAACTGGTACGTGATCGCCTACTGCGATCAGGCGCGGGATCTGCGCACCTTCGCGCTGGACCGGATCCATGGTGCCCAGCCCGCCGCAGTGCCCTTCCGCGGTGCCAGCGACAGCGATCTGAACCATCACATCGGTGCGGGCTTCGGCATCTTCACCGGTGCCGCCCGCGCGTGGGCGGTGCTGCGTTTCACCGCAGAGCGCGCGCGCTGGGTCGCGGACGAACACTGGCATCCGGACCAGATCGGCCGGTGGGTGGCCGGCACCTACGAGTTGCAGGTGCCCTACTCCGATCCCCGGGAGCTGGTGATGGACATCCTGAAGTACGGACCGGATGTCGAGGTGATTGGGCCACCGGAACTGCGCCGCCGGGTTGCCGAAAGGCTGCGCGCGGCGGCGCAGCGCTATCCCGACGGGCAGGCCTGAAAAAAATTCACCCTCCGGGCGGCACTGGCTCACTCTGTGAGCCACCGCCCGGGCTATAACGTCGTCAGGCCCACACCGAGGACTGCCTGATGAATCTCAGCCGACGAAACGTCCAGGCGCGGCGCACGCCCGTGCTTTCACGCCACGCCCGCCCGCCCCGTTCCGGAGGCGCCGGCAGGGGCACCTACCTGCAGCGGCTGCCACTGGCCGGCTTCGAGCATCACGAGGCCGCGCGCCTTTGGCCCTACCTGCGCACCGGGCAGGCGCTGCTGCTGAGCCGCGAGCTGACGAACCCGGTGGACCGGCGCGCGGTGCGGATCAGCTGGCTCGGCGAACAGCTGGGCTACCTGCCCCGCACCGAAAATCTCCTCGCGTCCGACCTGCTCGACCACGGCGGCGAGGTGATCGCGCGGATCCACACGCTGCGCGACACGGACGACCCCTGGGCCAGGATCGAGCTGGATCTCTATCTCACGGGCAAGGGGTAGCGTGGAGATTCAGCCACGGATGGACACGGAAAAACACGGAAAAGGGATCAAAGTGACGGGTACATTGATCCATTTCTGGTTCAGTCCGCGTGTTTCCGTGCCTTCCGTGGCGCACCTTCTCATCGCCAGGAGTGCCCGCGCGCCATGGAGTGCGGGAGCTTGCTCCCGCTTTCAATCGCGGAAGCTTGCTTCCGCTTTCACCCGTCGGAGCTTGCTCCCGCTTTCACCCGTGGGAGCCTGCTCGCGCGGCAGGAGGCAAGCCTCCTGCAGGG
>RECA01000108.1 GCA_007692435.1 Thioalkalivibrio sp. | reverse complement strand
TCACCCTGCAGCAGTTCCACGCCCAGCTGGGTGTAGGTCTCTGTCGGGGCCACCCAGGTCGCCTGGACGCCGGTCTCCTGCAGGCCGTGGTCGCCGAACAGGTATTCGTTGACCAGCGGGCGGTCGACGAAGTCCCAGTCGTGAACGTGGCGGCTGTTGATGTAGCCGATGTCGGAGAGGAACTTGCCCGCCTTGACCTGGAAACCTGCGGGCAGGGCACGGGTGGTCAGGTAGGCCTCTTCGACCTCGACGTGGTCCTCGTCGAAACCGATCATCAGCACGCCATCGAGCAGGTCGCCGAGGCTGGCCTCGAAGACCAGTTCGCTGTGCCCGAGATTGAAGCCTTCGTCGAAGCCGTGATCATGGCCATGGCCATGCCCATGGTCGTGACCGTGGCCATGATCATGACCGTCGGCAAAACCTGCAGGCTCATCGATACCCTTGCTCAAGGTATTGAAGTAGACGCCCTCGAGGATCAGGGAGACGTCGATTCCCCATTCGCGGTCCTGGTCATCGCCGGACCATTGGGCCTGTGCTGTTCCGGCGGATGCGAGTGCGAGTGCGGCCATGCCGGCGAGGGTCTCGCGGGCGATAGGGGTACGTTTCATGTCAAGGCTCCTTTCCGGACGGCCGGTTGCCCGGCGCGCCCGGCTGACGGGGAAAGAGATGTAATAACGTTCCATATTTACGTTACACAGTAACGCATCCAAGCTCAACCCTTGAATCGGCCGGGAGAGAGCGCTGATGAACCCGGGAGCGGACGGCGACTGCAGAGGGCGCTTGCTCTGCTCCGTGCCCGGAAATGCCCGGATCGACACAGAAGCGACCGGGTCAGGGCATCACAAGCAGCCTGTGCACCAGACCCCCGAACCGGCAAGGGCACGCCCTTCAGGAGGGGGTGCTATCCTCGTTCAGCGCGGAAACGGTTGGACTGATTCAGGCGACAGGAGAAAACCCGAAATGCGCCAGCCAGTGCCGTACCTGGATGACTCACCGGTCAGATGAGGACTTTCACAGCCAACACACCCGCCGCCCGGGGTCTCGAGAAATCCCCGGTTCCGGATGGTGGGGACGGCCGGAATCGAACCGGCACGGCCTTGCGGCCAGCGGATTTTAAGTCCGCAGCGTCTACCCGTTCCGCCACGCCCCCGGTATCGGCCTGTGCAATTGCAACACGGCGGCGACCCGCGTCCGCGCTGCGCCCGGGATGGTACCGGAAATCAACCGCAGGGGTCAGCCGGATCCCCTGCGTGGCGCGCAAGACGAGGGTCGAGGCCACGTGATGGACGGCGCGGCGCCCGCGGATTTCGTCTCCACCGGCATCCAGGGACTGGACGAGGTGCTGGACGGCCTGCGCATTGGCGACAACGTCGTCTGGCGGGTGGACGACATCGCCGACTACCGGCTCTTCGTCGAACCCTTCGTCGCCGCGGCGGCCGCCAATGACCGGCTGATCATCTACCTGCGCTTCGCGAGTCACCCCCCGCTGGTCACCCCCGGTCCGGGCGTGGATATCGTGGAGATCGACGCCAGCGTCGGCTTCGCGTCGTTTACCGGGCGCGTGTACGACCTGATCACGCAGCACGGCCGCGGGGCCTTCTATGTCTGCGACTGCCTGTCCGACCTCCTCTCGGCCTGGGCCACCGACTACATGGTCGGCAACTTCTTCCGCGTGGTCTGCCCCTATCTCTTCGAGCTGGATACGGTCGCCTACTTCGCGCTCCACCCGCAGCAGCATTCCCACGTCACGCTGTCCAGGATCCGCGAGACAACGCAGGTACTGGTCGACGTCCACCACGCGAACGACGAGCGCCAGATCCAGCCGGTGAAGGTCTGGCGGCGGCAGTCGGCCACCATGTTCCTGCCACACCGCCAGCGCGGCGAGCATTTCCTGCCGGTGATCGACAGCAGCGACGCCACGCGGCTGCAGGCCGCCCTCGCGCACCGCAGCGAGGGCACCAGTCGGCGCCAGCTCGACTGCTGGGACCGGATCTTCCTCGAGGCCGGCGAACTCGCACCCTCCGGGGCCGAGGATGCCCGGTGCCGCGAGGTCCACGAACACCTGCTGCAGATCCTGATCGGCCGGGATGGGCGCATGCTCGATCTCGCCCGCCGGTACCTGACGCTGGAGGATCTGCTGGCCATCCGCAGCCGCATGATCGGAACCGGCTACATCGGCGGGAAGGCGGTCGGCATGCTCCTCGCCCGCAGGATACTGCTGACGGAGGACCCGGAATACTGGTCTGGCCACCTCGAACCCCACGACTCCTTCTACCTGGGATCGGACGTCTACTACGCCTACCTCGTGCACAACGGCTGGTGGCCGCGGATCATGCGCCAGCGCACCGAGGCGGGTTACTTCGAGGAGGCCCGTTCGCTGCACCGCGACATGCTCAGCGGCGAGATTCCCGGAGAGGTCAGGCTGGAACTCGAACGCATGCTCGACTACTTCGGGCAGTACCCGATCCTGGTCCGCTCGAGCAGCCTCCTGGAGGATGGCTTCGGCAACGCCTTCGCCGGCAAGTACCAGAGCACCTTCCGGGTGAACCAGGGCTCCCCGGAGGACCGCCTCGCCGAGCTGGAGGATGCAATCCGGCTGGTCTTCGCCTCCAGCATGAGCGAGGACGCGCTGGTCTACCGCCAGCAGCGGGGCCTGGCACAGCAGGAGGAGCCGATGGCGCTGCTGCTGCAGCGCGTGAACGGGCGTTATCACGGTCCGTTCTATCTCCCGGACGCGGCCGGGGTCGGCGTCTCCCGGAACGTCTTTGCCTGGGACCCGGGCATGGACCCGGCCGCCGGCATGCTGCGGCTCGTGCTCGGCCTCGGAACGCGTGCCGTGGACCGCATCGAGGGCGATCACGCCTGCGTGGTCGCGCTGGACCAGCCCCAGCGGCGTCCGTTCCGGGATGCCGGGGATGCCTACCGGTATTCCCAGCACACGGTGGACGTGCTCGACATCCTCGACAACCGGCTGCGGTCCATGCCGCTGCGCCAGCTCGCCGCCGACGCCCCCGACCTGCCGCTGCGCTGGACCGCGGAGCTGGATCGCGAGGCGACGCGGCGTTCGCGCGCCCGGCCTGGCGGCGGGCCCGTCTGGCGACTGACCTTCAACCCGCTGCTGCGCGAGACCGGCCTGGTGGCGCTGATGCGCCGGCTGATGGACGAGCTGGAGCGCGCCTACGACTACCCGGTCGACATCGAATTCACCCTGCACCTCGACGATGACGGCACGCCGTCGGTGAACCTGGTCCAGTGCCGCCCGATGCAGACGCTGGGCGAGGGGCGACCGGTCGCGCTTCCGGAGCAGGTCAGCCCGCAGCGGCTCCTGTTTGCCACGCATGGCCGCTTCATGGGCGGCAACATCGACCAGCCCATCGACCGGGTGATCCACATCGACGGACCGCGCTACAGCGCCCTGAGCACCTCACAGCGTTTCGCGGTGGCCCGTCTCGTGGGGCAGCTGAACCGCATGATACGGGAGCGCGACGACTGCCCCACCCTGCTGATCGGGCCGGGACGCTGGGGCACCAGCAGTCCGGAACTCGGGATCCCGGTCCGTTTCGCGGACATCAACCGGGTGGCGGTGCTGGTCGAGGTGGCGGAACTGGGCGCCGGGATGATCCCCGACCTCTCCTTCGGGTCGCACTTCTTCCAGGATCTGGTGGAGTCGCGGATCGGCTACGTCGCGCTGTTTCCGCAGGAACCGGGTACCGAGCTGCGGCCCGGCTGGCTGGAGGCCCTGCCGCAGGAGCGCAGGCTCTCGCCCGACGCGGACGAGGCGGCGGACCCGGCGGTCGCCGACGCCCTGCGCCTGTACGATGTGCACGGGATCGGACTTCGTGTAACCGCCGATGTGGTCCGCCAGCGCCTGTTCTGCTATCAGCAGACCTGAAGACCCCCACACCAGAGGAGGAACCTATGAAGACCGTGGTCATCACCGGATGCAGCCGGGGAATCGGACTGGAGTTCGTACGCCAACTCGTCGCACGCGGAGATCGGGTCTTCGCCGGCGCCCGCCACCCGGAGGGCTCCCCGGAACTGATGGAGCTGGCGCAGGCCCACGGAGACCGGCTCACCGTGCTGCCGCTGGACGTGACCAGCCCCGCGCACCGTGTGAACCTCGCCGCCACCATCGGCGATCGCGCGGTGGACCTGCTGATCAGCAATGCCGGGGCCTACGGACCGGTGCCCGACCGCCTTGGGGATACCGACGAGAAGGCGTGGCTCGAGACCTTCCGGGTCAACGTGATCGCTCCGCGCCAGATCGTCGAGGCCCTGCTGCCGCAACTGCGGATGGCCGGGCAGCCGTGCATCGCACTGCTGAGCTCGAAGATGGGCTCGATCGGGGACAACGGCTCCGGCGGAGTCTACATCTACCGTTCGTCGAAGGCCGCGCTGAATGCGGTCGGTGTCAGCATCGCGCGCGATCTCGACGGTGAGGGAATCCTGACCCTGATCCTGCACCCGGGCTGGGTGCTGACGGACATGGGCGGACCCCATGCCGAGATCACGGTGTCCGAGTCGGTGACCTCGATGCTGAAGACCCTGGACAACGCGTCACCCGAAGACAACGGGCGCTTCATCGACGTGGACGGCAGCACGATTCCCTGGTAGCGACCTGGTAGCGGCCTGCTGCGGAGGACACGGAAGGCAACTCAAATACAGGGCCCCTTCCGTGAGCTTCCGTGTTCTTCCGTGGCTGCGTTCTTCCGTGGCTGCGTTCTTCCGTGGCTGCGTTCTTCCGTGGCTGCCCTGCCCGTCCCGATCACCGAAGGCGAGGCCCGGCGTCCGGTTCAGACCTCCAGCCCGTCGCCGTCAGCGGGGCTCCGGCGCGGCGCCGGGCCCTCCGGGACATCGGTGGACAGTTGCAGCTCCCGCGTCTCGCCATCCTGCCACACCCGCAGGCGTGCACGCTCGCCGGGTTCGGTCCCGCGCACCAGATCCAGGAACTGCATCGGGGACCCGGGCACCTCCCCGTTCACCTCCAGGATCAGCGCGCCGGCCTCGATTCCCTGCTCGGCAGCCTCGCCCACGGCCCGGCTTACCACCAGGCCCGGTTCGTCCGGCAGGTCCAGCGCCTCGCGCAGGTCCGGGGAGACCTCGCCGACGGTGATCCCCAGGGCGCTCACCACCTGCTGCGACTCGGGGAGCCCCTCGAACTCCAGGCCGCGCGTGGCCACCAGGACATCGGGTGACACCAGGATCATGGCGCCGGTGCGAGCCGCCAGCGCCAGCGCGTCGCTGGGCCGGCTGTCGACACGCACAGGCTCGTCGCGCCCCGGCACGCCAAGCTCGATCAGCCCGGTGTAGGTGCCGCCGACCAGGGCATCGACCAGTACGCGTTCGACTTCGGCATCCAGGCTCTGGATCACCGAGGCCAGCAGGTCATGGGTCATCGGACGCGGCGTCGGGACATCGCGCAGGGCCAGCAGGATCGCGAGGGCCTCGCTGGAGCCGATGCTGATCAGCACCACGTCCCCGGAGTCCGGCTCGCGCAGGACCACGACCGGCGAGCCGCTCACGCTCTCGAATCCCACCGTCGCGAGTTCCACCGGGAGCATCTCTTCCACCGGCACCGCGGGCTCGCGCGCAAAGGCCTGCGAAGATGCGAACGACAGCAGTAGTACGGCACACCAGACGGCAGTCTTCGACAGGCGCGTCATCACGTTCTCCCGTTCCCTTTGCCTCTGCGACCCGCGGATACGCGCTTCGTTCAACCGGAGCGGCCCGCACTCACTCGCCGAAGGTGCCGACCGCCTGCGCGATCACCACCCAGACCAGATAGCCTCCGTAGCCCAGCAGCATCGCTCCCGCGAGGATACTGATCGGCCGTACCCGGCGCGGCTCGGGCACCGGTTCCCCCGCCGCCCGCAGGCGCCGCTCGCGCAGCCACTGGCGCAGGCGCCACCAGGCGAACCAGATGAGCACGGCCAGGGTAAGGATCTTCCAAAACATGCATACCTCCGGGGCCGGGCGCCACCCGGGGACCGGCAAGGGCCCCGGGGCAGCCCGGCACGGGTCACTCGTCTCGCAACTGTTCCAGCAGGTAACCGGGGACCCGCCGTTCCAGATAGCTGCGCCCCGAACTCTCGAGAAACCCCACATGGCCGCCCGCGCGGTGTGTCTCCAGGGTCACGCAGGGGGACAGCTCATCAGGTCTCGGCAGGCTTTCCGGCAACATGAAGGGGTCGTTCCGGGCATGGATCAGCAACGTGGGCACCCGGATGTCCCGCAATACCTGCGCGCTGCTCGCACGGTCATAATAGTCGTCTGCATCCGCATAGCCGTGCACGGGCGCGGTGATGCGCGCGTCGAAGTCGCGGAAGCTGCGTATTTCGTGCAGGCGCTCCGCGAGATCCGGGCGCGCGAGGACCCGACACTTCTCCTGCCACCTGCGCCGTAACTGGCGCAGGATGTGGCGCTGATAGAGCCGCGACCAGCCGCTGTTCAGCCGTTTCTCGGCCTGGTGCAGCCGGAACGGGACCGAGACCGCGACCGCACAGTCGACGGGGGCATCCTCACCGCTCGCCGCGAGGCTGTGCAACAGCGCGCTGCCGCCCAGGGACAGGCCCACCGCGGCCAGCTTGCGCCGGCTGTAGCGGCGCCGCAACTCGGACAGCACGAAGGCCGGGTCCTCGCCCTCCCCCATGTGATAGCTGCGCAGCTTGCGGTTCGGCTCGCCGGTCGCGCCCCGAAAGTGCATGGTGCAGGCCCAGAAGCCCCGCTCGTGCAGGGCACGCATCAGCACGCGCGCGTAGGCGGAGCGGCTGCCCCCGCCCAGCCCGTGCAGCAGCACGACAATGGGCCCTCCGGGATCCGGGCCCCAGTCCAGCATCAGGAAATCGCCGTCGGGCAGGGTCATCGGCTGGCGTCGCAACATGGGCGCCCGGCGCAGGCGGCAGACGCTCGGCACGATGGTCTGCAGATGCGCTCCCGGCAGCCACCACGCGGGGCGGAAGGGCCTCTCCCTGCTGTCAGCACTCATCGAGTTCTCCCGGACCGTCACAGCGGCACCCGCGCCGCAGTTGCGACGCCGGTGCATGTGGCGGATGCGAAGTGTCGCGGATCAGCGGTAAGGCCGCAGATACCACCATTCGAAGGCCCGTTTGGCCCAGTGGAAGACCGGCGTCGAGGGCAGCATCACGTTGTTCTTCTCGGTGCGCTTGACCAGGATCCCGCTGGTTCGGGTATCCACGATGCAGATGAGCTCGGGCTTGAAGGTGGCACCGGGGGCCTCGCCCCGGAATTCCCCGAGCAGATTCTTCACCGCGGCCTCGGCCTGAAGGTCGGCCATGTGGGCCTGCTTCGGCAGCCAGTCCGGACCGGGAAAACTGCCCGAGTCGCCGGCCACGTACACCTTGTCCTGGCCCTCGACCTGGCACTGGGCGTTGGCCTTCAGGAGCCCGCCGTCCGAGCGTGGCAGGTCGGTATTGTCGAACCACGCGTTGCCGGTCATGCCGGGCATGAAGACGATCAGGTCCGCCCCGAACTCGCCACCCTCGGTGGTGACCTTGTCGACCTCGAAGCCCTTCAGCTTGTGCCCCAGATGGGTCTCGATGTCGCGCCGCTTCATCTCGCGCAGCAGTCCGTCCACCGCCTTCGGCCCCAGGCGATTGCCCGGCTTTGGCGCGGGCGTGAAGAAGATCAGCTTGAAGCGCTCGCGGTCGCCGCGGCTGCGCAGGTGCTGGTCGATTCCGAACATGAACTCGAACACGGGTCCGCCGCGCATCGCGGCCGGCTCCTTCGGATTGCCCGCGAAGCCGAAGGCAATGGTGCCGCCCTCCATTTCCGCCACCCGGTCGCGGATCTTCACCGCCGCCTCGACGCCCTCGCAGGGCGTGATCGCGTGCTCGATCCCCGGCAGCTTCTTCATGAAGCGTCCGCCGGAGGCGATCACCAGGCCGTCGTTCGCCACCTCGCCGGCGTCCGTCAGCACCGTCCGCCCGCCGTCCTTCAGCCCGGTGGCGGATGCCTGGTGGTAGTTCACGCCCATGCGCCCGAAGAAGCCCTCCAGGTTCACGACCACGTCCTCCGGTTCGCGCAGGCCGGTGGGAATCCAGATGGTGCTCGGGTAATACACCAGCTCGGGCCGCGGAGCGATCACGTCGATCACGAGTTCCCGGTCGGCGGCGCGCAGTTTGCGAATGGCGGTCAGGGCACCGAAGCCGGAGCCAATCACTGTGATGCGGGTCATGGGCGATATCCGTGGTTGCGAACCATCTGCCTATTGTATGGGCTCGCCCAACCGGCCGCATTCCCCCAACGGCCCATTGGACCACTGCAGGACATGATCCGGTTGGCCGTGCGGGAACCCCGAGGCCGGCACTCCTCGCGCCCGCCGGCCTCGGGTAGAATCCCGGGACTGACCACCTCCTCCGGGGAGAGTTCGTGAACGATCAGACATTGTTCCTTGGCGCGGCGGACGGACCCGTCTCCATTCTCCCCCGCATGGCCAACCGTCATGGCCTGATCGCCGGCGCCACCGGCACCGGAAAGACGATCACGCTCCAGGTGCTTGCCCAGGCCCTGTCGGACCTCGGCGTTCCGGTCTTCGCGCCCGACATCAAGGGTGACTTCTCGGGAATCTCGGCCGCCGGGGATGCAAGCGAGCGCCTCACCGAGCGCGCCCGTCGCGTCGGTCTCGACCCGCTGGAACTGCGTGGCGCCCCGACCGTGTTCTGGGACCCCCACGGCGAAGATGGCCATCCGCTGCGCCTGACCATCGCCGCCCTCGGCCCGGTGCTCTTGAGCCGTCTGCTCAACCTCAACGACACCCAGACCGGCGTGATCCAGCTGGTCTTCAGGGTGGCGGACGATCGTGGCTGGCTCCTGCTGGATCTCAAGGATCTGCGCGCGATGCTGGCCTGGGTCCACGAGAACCGCAGTACGATCGGCCCACAGTATGGCAATGTCTCCCCCGCGAGCATCGGGGCGATCCAGCGCGCGCTGCTGACGCTGGAGGCCCAGGGCGGGGACGGCTTCTTCGGAGAGCCGGCGGTGACACTGGACGACTTCCTGCAGACGGATGCGGACGGCCGCGGCGTCGTGAACATCCTGCACGCAGAGCGCCTGTACCGGAACAGCCCGCTGGTGTATGCCACGCTGCTGCTCTGGCTGATGTCGGAGCTGTTCGAGCAGATGCCCGAGGTCGGCGACCCGGACAGGCCCCGCTTCGCGCTCTTCCTGGACGAGGCCCACCTGCTCTTCAACGGCAGATCGCGGCAACTGGCCGAGCGCATCGAACAGGTGGTGCGGCTGATCCGTTCCAAGGGCGTGGGCATCTACTTCATCACCCAAAGCCCGTCCGATGTCCCAGACGCGGTGCTCGGCCAGCTCGGCAACCGCATTCAGCACGCGCTGCGGGCCTTCACGCCCAGGGACCAGCGCGCGGTTCGGGTCGCCGCACAGACCTTCCGGCCGAACCCGGCCCTCGACACCGAGCAGGTGATCACCGAGCTCGGGGTCGGGGAGGCACTCGTGTCCGTGCTGGATGACCGGGGCAGTCCCACGCCGGTGGAACGCACCCTGATCCGTCCACCGTCGAGCCGCATGGGCCCGCTGAACGCGGAAGAGCGTCAGGAAAGGCTCCGCACTTCGGTGCTTGCGGGGGTCTACGACGAGCCCCTGGACCGCGAGTCCGCCTACGAGATCCTGAAGCAGCAGGCGGAGGCCGCACTGGACGAAGAGCAGACCGCGACGGTGAGGCGCCAGCAGAAGCCTCCGGCGCGCGCACCCGCAAAACCGCGCGGCGGCCGCGGCGACACCGTGATCACCGCCACCGTGAAGAGCACGGCGCGATCCATCGGTACCCAGATCGGACGGGAGGTGATGCGCGGCCTGCTGGGGTCGCTGAGCCGGGGACGCTGAACACCCGTGCGATCGAGCGCGGGTCTACAATAGCGGTTGCCGGGCCTCCAGGCGCGCAGGCGCCACGTGCCAACCGGAGGGCGATTGGCAACGGCAGAGAACGGTCACGCGCCTGGGGGCGCTGACGCGACCACGGGCCATTCGAGTCAAGGGGATCACACACATGCCCTGGAAAGGAAACATCAACGAGCTCCTCAGCGAGGAGCAAATGAAGGCGATCGAGGACGCGCTCGCCGGTGCGCCGGAGGGAATCGTGATCGACAAGCGCGGCATGAAGCTCAACCGCTACCCCGGCCTGCTCTCCGACCTCGACGGGGATGGTGAACCCCTGAAGGTGATCGCGTCGGAGCGGCCGGTCACGGAACACGGCATGGTGCTGATCTCCAATGCCCCCATCCCAGAGATCCAGCGCGCGGTCCTGGTGATCCGCACCGGCGAGGACTTCAGGCAGCAGATCGAGGGCCATGCCCTACCCTCGCGCGTGGGCAAGCGCGAGGAAGACGCCGACGCGAAGACGATCTTCCATTACGCCATCCTCGAGACGGCCGAGCCGCGCGACTGAACCGCGCCAACGAGCGTCAGCGGCGCCCGCGTCAGGCCAGGCGCCAGTGGATCACCTCCCCGGCGCGCAGGGGGACGCCCGGGAGGTATCCGAACCGGACCTCGTCGGGCACCGTCCAGTCGGCCTTCTCCAGCACCAGGCGGTCGCGATTGCGCGGCAGGCGATAGAAATCCGGGCCATGGAAGCTCGCGAAGGCCTCCAGCCGGTCCAGCGCTCCGGCCGCCTCGAAGACCTCCGCATACAGCTCGATGGCCGCGTGCGCGGTGTACACGCCGGCACAGCCACAGGCCGACTCCTTGGCATCCCGGGGATGCGGCGCACTGTCGGTTCCGAGGAAGAACTTCGGGTTGCCGCCGGTTGCAGCGGCCACCAGGGCCTGGCGGTGACCCTCGCGTTTCAGCACCGGCAGGCAGTAGTGGTGCGGGCGCATGCCGCCCTGGAACATCGCATTGCGGTTCATCAGCAGGTGGTGAACGGTGATCGTCGCCGCGACATTCGGTGACGCCTCCGAGACGAAATCGACGGCCGCCTGCGTGGTGATGTGTTCGAGGACGATCCTCAACTCCGGGAAGTCGCGGACCAGCGGTGCCAGGGTCTTCTCGATGAACACGGCCTCCCGGTCGAACACGTCCACCGCCGGGTCGATCGACTCGCCATGCACGAGCAGGGGCATCGCCTGCCGCTGCATCTCCTCGAACACCGCATAGCAGCGCCGCGGATCCGCGACCCCGCTGGCCGCGTTGGTCGTGGCGCCGGCCGGGTAGTACTTCACCGCCTGCACCAGTCCGCTTTCGCGAGCCCGCACCATCTCCCAGGGCACCGTGGCCTCGGTCAGATACAGCGTCATCAGCGGTTCGAAGGCGACGCCCGCGGGCAGTGCCGCGAGGATGCGTTCGCGGTAGGCGAGTGCGTCCGCGGTGGTCACGACCGGCGGCTTCAGATTCGGCATCACGATGGCGCGCGCGAAACGCCGTGCGCTATCGGGCAGCACCGTCTCCAGCACATCGCCATCGCGCAGGTGCAGATGCCAGTCGTCGGGTCGGGTGATTGTCAGTCGGTCCATGCGGGCAGGAAGGCAGTGTGGAGGGATGTTCACGGGAGGGTCTGCAGACAGACCGCCCTCTGTTGCCGAGTCTACCGGAAAATGTTCCACTCATGGCCGTGCCGGGCACGGCCCCTGGCGTTCCCAGTCCTCCGCCGCACCGCACTGCGACGAACCGCCACCCGATGCCTCGGCAAAAACCAACCCAAGGGATCAGGAGGACACCATGAAGGATCGCAAACTCGTCGTGATCGGTGGCGACGCCGCGGGCATGAGTGCCGCGTCCAAGGTGCGCCGGGAACACCCGGACCGCGAGATCGTGGTCTTCGAACGCGGGCGGCACACCTCCTACGCCGCCTGCGGGATGCCCTACTACATTGCCGGCCAGATCGATTCCGCGGAAAGGCTCGTGGCCCGCGCACCACAGGTCTTCCGGGACAAGCAGCGAATCGACGTCCGCACGCGCCACGAGGTCGTGGCGATCGATACCACCGGGCAGCGTGTCCGGGTCCGCGATCTGGACTCTGAGCGCGAGTTCGAGGAGAGCTGGGACGAGCTGCTGATCGCGACGGGCGCGGCACCCATCGTCCCCGACCTCCCCGGCGTGGACGCCCCGGGCGTCTTCAGCCTGTCCACCCTGCAGAGCGGCATCGACGTCTTCGAGGACATGGAGCGGAACACGCCCCGCCGGGCCGTGATCGTGGGCGGTGGCTACATCGGCATCGAGATGGCCGAGGCGCTGCTCGACCGCGATCTCGAAGTCACGCTGATCGACATGGCGCCCCAGGTGATGAGCACCATGGACGCCGACATGACCGAATCCATCGCCCAGACGATGCGCGAGGCGGGCGTCCAGGTCTTCCTCGGGGAGGCCCTGAAGGGCATCGAGACCGGGTCCGACGGCCGTGTGCGGCAGGTCGTCACCGACCAGCGCCGCATCGATGCGGACCTGGTGATCCTCGGCATCGGCATCCGGCCTCGCTCGGACCTGGCCGAAGCGGCCGGTATCGGGCTGGGGGCCGCGGGTGCGATCCGGGTGGACAGCCGGATGCAGACCTCCGTGCAGCACGTGTGGGCGGCCGGGGACTGCGCGGAGTCCTTTCACATCGTGAAGGAGGAGCCCGTGTTCATTGCATTGGGCACCGTTGCGAACAAGCACGGTCTGGTTGCGGGCATCAATCTGAGCGGCGGCACCATGCAATTCCCCGGGGTGTTGGGCACCGCGATCACCCGCTTCCAGGATCTGGAGATCGCCCGCACCGGTCTCTCCGAGAAGGAGGCCGGGGACATGGGCATTGCCTGGCGTGCGAAGGCCATCGAGGCGCTGACGCGCTCCCACTACTTCCCGGGCGCCGGCAAGATCAAGGTCAAGCTGGTCGTGGAGGACGACACCGGGCGCCTTCTGGGAGGGCAGATCGTCGGCCGGGCCGGCGCCGCGAAGCGCATCGACACCATCGCCGCCGCGATCACCGCCGGGATGACGGCCGAGCAGGTCACCTACCTGGACCTCTCCTATGCGCCCCCGTTCTCCCCCGTGTGGGACCCGGTGCAGATCGCCGCACGCACTCTGAGCTGACGGGGAGGATGCGGCTCACATCATCGCCTGGATCCGCAGTGAGCAGCGCGCGGCCGGAATCGAATGAGGCGGCCCTGAATCCCGGACGGATCTTCAGGACTCGTCCTTCCTGACCCAGCCTTCCCCACGCTTCTCGTAGGATTCCTTGACCGCCGACCAGGCCACGCGGTGGGCGGTCTCTTCCCGGGACGCATCCCCCTGACGGGCCTCGGGATCCGCGTACTGGTCCCAGGCATTGTTGAAGGCCTTCCGGTACATCGTCTGGGCGCCCTCCGGCAGGGCTTCCCGGACCGGATCGGGCAGATCGGCATTGCATTCGTAGGGCATCTTCGCTCTCCGGTTCCCGATATTGCCGGGCACAAACCCGAATCGGCGTGCCCGCGATCATTGGTTGAATTCGGGGCCCGCAGAAACATGCGGACCGGTTGCCCGATGTTATCCTGTTGGGCAGGTAGTACAGCCAGGCAGGTCGATCTGGCTGTGGGCCCATCAGACCGGTCGAGGTTCTCCATGAGAACGAACCGTTGCTGGAAGCAGGCGATCGTGTTGACGGTGCTGGCCCTGGCCCTGCCGCTGCCTCTGCACCCGGCAGCGGCGGATTTCGCTTCCGCGCGTCCCCTCTCGCTGGACGAAGCGCTGCAGCGTGCCCGGGCCGAGAACCCGTCGCTGCTCATTCAAAGGGCGCGCACGGCTCGCGCCGAGGCCGTGAAGCGCCAGACCCTGCAGGGTCTGGCGCCGACCATCAGCGTCGATGCCACCCGGTTGCGCTGGGACACCTCGCTGCTGGAGGAGGTCCCGTTTCTCGAACCCGGCCTGCCACCCACGCCGACCCGCCGGGATCTCGGCCCGGTCGAGGGCAATATCGCCGGCGTCCAGCTCGTGCAGCCGCTGTTCAACCTGGGTGCCTGGGAGGCCCGTCGTCAGGCGGACCGCCAGGTGGAGGCCGCGCGGCTGGGTCTGAACCGCGCCTCCGACGAGGTCGCACTGGCCGTCGTCGAGGGCTATTTCGGGGCGGGCACGGCGGAGCGCCGGGTCAGCGCCGAGCGCCGCGGGCTGGCGACCGCGGAACGCGCGCTGCAACAGGCGCAGGGGGCCTTCGACGAGGGCCTGGTGGCGCCGGTTGACGTGCTCCGCGCGCGAACCCGGGTGCGGGAAATGGAGGCACGGGTGGCGGCGGCCGAGGGCCAGGTGGTCGGAGCGCACGCGCTGCTCCGCCAGATCCTGGCACTCGAGGATCAGCGGGATCTCGCGCTCACAGATCCGGTACCCGTCCCTTCGCGGCCCGAAGCCGATACGCCGCGCGAGATCGCGCAGCTCGACGAGCGCCGGGACATCCGCGCACTGCAGGAGGCGCTGGAAGGTGAGCGGCACGGCGTCCGGAGGGCCGGCGCCGCCTACGTGCCGGACATCAATCTGCTGCTTCGCTACCAGCACGTCGATGCCGATCGCCCGCTCAGTTTCACGGAGTCCGGCTGGCTTGCGGCCGTCACCTTGCAGTGGACCCCGTTTGCGGGGTTCAGCCAGGCGGGCGCCGTCGACGAGGCCCGCGCGAGCCAGGCCGAGACGCGCGCGGAACTCCATGCGCTGCGCATGGAGGCGCGCACGGAGGCCCGGACCGCGTTCGCGGACTGGCAGGCCGAAGTCTTCGCCTGGGAGCAGGCCCAGGCCGGTATCGAGGAGGCGGAGGCCGCGCTGGAGCTTACGGAGGGCCGTTACGCCGAGGGTCTCGATGACATCACGGCACTGCTGCAGGCCCAGACCGAGGAACTCGCGGCGTTCACGCGCGAACTGAATGCTCGATTCGGCGCGGTCGTTGCCGCACAGCGCTATCGGCTTGCGGTCGAGGCCGGCGACCCGGGAGATATCGTCCGATGAAGCTGCAGCGCCGACCCCATCTGGTTCCCGCCTTGCTGGTGATCGGCCTGATCGCCGGTTGCGAACGGGTGCCCGATACCGTGGAGGATCTTCCGGCCATTCCCGTGAGCGTCTTCGAGACCGAAGGCATCGAGCGCGACGCGGTGGTGAAGGTGGCCGGCGTCGTGCAGCCGGATCAGCGTGCCGGCCTGGGAACGCGACAGGCCGGGACCGTTGAGGCGGTCTTCGTGGAGGCGGGCGATCGCGTGGAGGCCGAGCAGCCGATCCTGCAGGTCGATGCCCGCGACCTCGAGGCCGCGCGCAGTGCCGCCCGCCTCCAGGTGCAGGCTGCACGGGCTGCGTCGGAACAGGCCGAGCAGAACCGACGCCGTTTCGAGCGCCTGTACGAACAGGAGCTGGTGGCAAGGATCCGCAAGGAGGAGGCGCAGATCGAGGCCGACAGCGCGCGCGGGCTGCTGGCCCAGGCCGAGGCGGAACTCGCCGCCATCGAGGTCAACCTGGACTACGCCACCCTGCGCGCACCGTTCGACGGGATCGTCAGCGAGGTGATCGCCGAGACCGGGACCTTCGTGGCGCCCGGTCCGCCGCTGGTGGTGTTCGAAGACCGCGGCCGGCTGAACGTGGAGGCGGGCATCGATCAGGCCAGCTCGGCGCAGCTCCAGCCCGGGCAGGAGCTGCCGATGTCGGTCTCCGGCATCGACGCGACGCTGACGGGTCGGGTCCAGGCGGTATTGCCGGGGCTGGAGGATATCGGAGTCGGCCTGCGCCTGCGGCTGGTGATCGACGACCCGCCGGAGAAACTCGAGCCCGGAATGGTCGCCGAGATCGAGGTTCCCTCGGGGATGCCGGCGCGCACCCTTACGGCCGTCCCTGAATCCGCGCTGCTGCGCCGCGGGCAGCTCGAGGGCGTGTTCGTGGTCGAGACCGATGACGAGGGCGAACTGCGCGCGCGGCTTCGCTGGATCAATCCTGGAGACGCCGATCCGGACACGGACCGGATCGAGGTGGTACGGGGCCTGTCCGGCGGCGAACGTGTGGTGGTCGGCGATGCCGTGACCCGACTGAGCGACAACCAGCGGGTGACCATCCTCGCCGGGGTTCCGGACTGATGAAACGGCTGGGCCTCGCCGGCCATCTCGCCGAGTGGCTGATCGATTCCCCCCTCGTGCCGCTGATCCTGGTGGCCGCCCTGCTGATGGGTGCCTACGGGCTGACGATGACGCCGCGCGAGGACCGGCCGGACATCGAGATCCCGACTGCGCTGATCGTGATCGCCTTTCCCGGAGCCGGGGTCGAGCGGGTGGACGAACTCGTCGCACGGCCCGCCGGCGCCTGGGCCAGCCAGCTGGAGCGTGTCGAGGAGGTGAAGACCGTTGCGGCCGCGGACGCCGCCCTCGTGGAGGTCGAATTCGCGACCGGCATCAGCGATGCCCAGGCCTACGCGGAACTCAGGGACCTGATGGAGACCAACCGGGAACGCCTGCCGCCCGGCGCCGAGGTGGAGTCCATCCGCACCGTCGGCGACGAGGTCTTCACCGGTCTGATGGTCACCCTGTCGAGCCCTCTGCTGAGTGAATACGAGCTGCATCGGCTGGGGTCCGAACTGGCAGCGCGCCTGGAGGCCGTGGAGGGGGTGCGGGCGATCACGGTACACGGTGGACATCCCCGCGAAATCCAGGTGATGCCGCGTCCGCGCGAGCTGGCCGCACACGACCTCGACATCGTGCAGATCCACGAGGCGATCGGCGCCGCCAGCCTGCGCCTGCCGGCGGAGCCGCTCCTGGCGGATCCTTCGCAGCAGGTCAGGGTCGGTGCCTGGCCGGCCTCGATCGAGGAGATCGAGCAGATACCCGTGGGTGTCGGGCCCGCGGGCGTCATCCGCCTCGGCGACGTTGCAGAGGTCTTCGACGGTCCCGCGCCCGATGACACCCAAAGCGTGCACTGGCGGCGCGGACAGGCCACGGAGGTCGCCGCGGTCAGCCTCGCGGTCACCAGCATCCCGTACCGGAACATCAGCGCCGTCACCGAACGGACGCTGGAGCGCCTGGAGGCCCTTCGCCCCGACATGATCCCCGCGGACGTGGCGGTGGACGTCGCCTATGACGCCGGCCGTGCGGCCACCGAGACGGTGCAGAGCGTGCTGGAGAACTTCTTCATGGCCACGGTGGTGGTCGTGGTGATCATCCTGGTCGGTCTCGGCTGGCGGGCGGCCGTCGGGGTTTCGTTCCTGATTCCGGCCATCCTCTCCATCGTTCCGTTCGCCTACCTGTGGATCGGCTTCAGCCTCAATCCCGTCTCGATCGCCGCGATGATCCTAGCGATCGGTCTGGTCGCCGATGACACGGTGATCATTCTCGAGAACATCGGCCGGCACTTCCGCGAGGCCGGGGAGCGAAGCCGGGAGATCGTGGTGCGGGCGGTCGACGAAGTGGGCAATCCGACCATCCTCGCGGTCTTCCTGATCGTGGCCACGCTGCTGCCGACCGCCTTCATCACCGGGGAGATGGGCCAGTACACCCGGGCCATCCCGGTCGGCGCCTCGCTGGCCATCCTGTTTTCCCTGACCATCGCACTGACCGTCACCCCGTTCGTGGCCTACCGCCTTCTGCGCGCGCCGCGCAGCCCTGAGCGCGCGGCCGAGGACGACGGCGGGGGCGGTGAGGCCGAGGCCGTCAACGGCAGCCCGCCGGGCCGCCTGACGGAGATCTACCGCATCGCACTGACCCCCTTCTTCCGGCATGCGTGGCTGCGCTGGGCGCTGTATCTCGGGATGACGGTGCTGCTGATCGCCAGTGTGTCGATGGTCGCCTTCCGGGCGGTCCAGCTCACGCTGGTCCCCTTCCTCGACCGCGAGGTCTTCGTGGTCGAGATCGAGCTGCCGCCCGGCAGTCCGCTGGAGCGCACGCTGGAGGCCGCCGCGACCGTGGGCCGTTCGCTGCACCCGGAGCCGGAGGTGCAGGCCTACACGGTCTTTGCGGGGCAGGAAGGCCCTCCCCTGCTGCCGCCGCCCGGACCGCCCGACATCGTCGACGCCGGATCGCATCGGGCCAGCCTGTATGTGCAGCTCACCCACGAGGACGAGCGCACGCGCCTGAGTTACGAGCTCGGCCGCGAACTGTTCCATCGGCTGCCCGAGCTGCTGGCGCCCTTCGACGGCCGGGCGTGGATCCGGCACATCCCCTCCGGCCCCTCCAGCGACAATGCCATCCAGGCCGAGATCTTCGGCTCCGACCTGCAGAAACGCGAGCGGCTCGCAGACACGCTCGATACTCTGCTCGAACGTCACCACGCGGCCGGTGCGGTGGAGCGCTTTCCGAAACCGACAGGGACCGATCTGCACCTGACCGTGGACCAGACCCGGGCCGCGGCGCAGGGCGTGCCCGCGGCGCGGGCCGCGGCGGCCGTGCAGATGGCCCTGAGCGGGCGGATCGCCACCGATCTCGACCTGGCGGGAGAACGCCAGCCGGTACCGGTGGTGGTGCGGCTCGCGGAGGCTGAGCGGCTCCGGGTCGAGGACCTCGCCGGCCTCTACATCCGCAACGAGCAGGGCCGCGCGGTTGCGCTGCGTGACGTGCTGGACGTGCAGGAGATGGAATCCACACCCCATCGCCATCGCAAGAACCAGCTGCCGGTGTTCTACGTTGCCGCTGAAGTCGACCGCGACCGCAGCCAGCCCCTGTCGGTGCAGCGTGATCTGGTACAGGGGCTGCGGACCGAGGACATCACGATGCCGGAGATCCGGTGGCTCAGCCCGCCGGACGACGACGCGGGAATGACCCTGTTCTGGGGCGGCGAGTGGCAGATCACCCAGCAGGTCTACCGCGACCTCGCCTGGGCGGGACTGGCGGTGATCCTGGTGATCTACACGCTCCTCTCGGCCTGGTTCAATTCCTACGTGATCCCGCTGGTGATCATGGCCCCGATCCCGCTGATCTTCATCGGCGTCATCCCGGCGCACTGGCTGATGGGCCTCGACATTGCCGGCCTGGGCGTACTTGGCGTGATTGCACTGGCGGGCATCGTGGTGCGCAATGCCGTGCTGCTCGTGGACTTCACCCAGAAGCGCCTGGACGGGGGCATGGACATCCGCGACGCACTCATCGACGCCGGTGCGCTGCGCACCCGGCCGATCCTGCTCACCGCCAGCACGGTGGCGTTCGGAAGCGGCGCGCTGATCTTCGAGCCCGCCCTGCAGCCCCTCGGTCTGACACTGATCAGCGGAGTCGTGGTCGCGACGCTGCTGACGCTGCTGCTGATCCCGACGCTGTACTACTCGGCCCTCGGCTCGAAGTCGCGCTGAACGGCCCTGCGCAAGACACCCGGTTAACGTGAAAGAACATGGCGTGGGCCTCGGGAACCGGTAGGGCGGAAGTCGTAGGGTGGGCCAAGCGCAGCGGGCCCACCATCCCGGTCGTGGCGGTCTGTGGTGGGCACACTTCGTTTTGCCCACCCTACGGTGCTTAATCCTTTTTTCCGTGTCTTCCGTGTCCATCCGTGGCTCGCCTTTTCATCCTTCGGGGTGGCCACGCACCATCACAGTTGACGTGAAAGAACATGGCGTGGGCCTCGGGAACCGGTAGGGCGGAAGAGCGTAGCG